>JBBIOE010000315.1:0-6600 GCA_037443525.1 Archangiaceae bacterium
GGGGAACGTGCTCCACTCGTCACCGGACTGTGCGAAGGCGGGCCACACGGTCAACAGTGCCACTGCGAAAATGGATGTGCGTTTCATGGTGCCTATGTGGGTCGGTGGGGCGGGAGCGACTCTACACCCTCCCGTGTAAACTGCATGAATGTTGACGGGTGCGCGGGTGGTGATCGTCGGAGCGGGCTCGCGCCCGCTGGCCGACGCGCTCACCCGCCGCGGCTTCTCGTGTGAGCACCTCGAAGCGCTGCCGCGCTCGCCCTCGGTGGTGGCGCGGCGGCGGCCCGACGCGGTGGTGCTCTCCCGCGCCTCGAGAGGCGCCGGCACCTGGCTCGCTCAGCTCCGCTCCCAGCCCGGCTTCTCGCAGGTGCCCATCGTGCTCGGCGGCACCGCCGCCCGCTCGAGGGCCCTGGCGCGACTCGACGTCGACGGCGTCGCGCACAGCATCGACGAGCTCGAGCGGTTGCTCACCGCGGGCCTCAAGGCGCGGCGCCACGCCGAGCACGAGACCCTGGAGCGCCGCCGCCTCGAGCTGTTGCTCGAGATCTCCCGCGCCGCGGCGAACCAGGTGCCACTCGACGCGCTGCTGGCGCAGGTCTCCGCCAAGCTCGCCGACGTGGCCGGCTGCGAGCAGGTGTCCTTGCTCCGCCTGGGCGACGCCGCCGATCGCCGCGCCACGCTCGTCGGCGCCAAGACCAAGACGCCCATCGAGCTCGCGCTGGCGCCCACGGTGGTGCAGGCACTGGAGACGCGCTCGCCGGTGCCGCTCGAGCACGGCTGGGTCTTTCCCTTCGGCGCGCAGGGCGCCTCGGGCGTGGTGGCCCTGGTGGTGAACCGCGAGCGGCCCTTCGAGCAGCAGGAGCTCGACCTCCTCGACGCGGTGGGCTTCGCGCTCGGGCAGGCGGCCATGCGGGAGCGGGCCAAGGAGGCCGAGGGCGCGGCGCGGGAGTCCCTCGAGGCCGCCTACGTCGAGCGCTACAAGGAGCTCATCGCCGCCAACCAGCGGCTCAAGGATCACGATCAGAAGAAGAACGAGCTGCTCGCGGTGCTGGCCCACGACCTGCGGGCGCCGCTCAACGTCCTGCTCGGGCACTCGCACCTGTTGCTCACCGAGCCGGCGCTCCCCGGGCAGAGCCGCCCCTCGGCCGAGGCCATTCAGCGCACCTCGAAGAAGATCCTCGGCCTGGTGGAGAGCCTGCTCGAGCGGGCCCGCGATCAGGAGGGCAAGGCCGCGCTCTTCACCCGCGCCTTCGACGTCGCCGAGACCTGCCAGGACACGGTGCGCGACCTGCAGATCCTCGCCCGCCAGAAGAACATCACCCTGGGCATCGAGGCGCCCCAGAGCCTGTCGGTGCTCGGCGACGAGCAGAAGATTCGGCAGGTGCTGCAGAACCTGGTGATGAACGCCGTCACTCACGCCACAAGGGCCCAGAACGTCACCGTGCGCGCGAAGCACAAGAAGCGGCCGGACGGCGACGTGGCGCTGGTCGAGGTCTGCGACGACGGCGCGGTCATCGATCACACCGAGTTCCTGCTCGCCTTCGAGCGCTCCCACGGGCTCGGGCTGTCCATCTGCCGCGAGTTCGTCGATCGCCACGGCGGCGAGATCTGGGCCGACGTCGGCGAGAACGGGGGCGGGGTCTTCGCCTTCACCCTGCCGCTGGAGCGCCCCTCGGCGCTCTCGCAGGGCAAGGCCCGCGCCGCCGACGCCGCGCTGGTGCTGGTGGCGCAGGACGACGTCGCCTTCGCCCAAGCCTGCGCGGCGTCGCTGTCGAGCCACTACCGGGTGGAGCTGGTGCGCACCGGCGACGAGGTGCTGGAGCGGGCCCGCATCATGCGGCCCGACGTGGTGGTGATGGACATGTTCACCCCGCAGCGCGACGGCCTCGACGTCTTGCGCGAGCTGAAGCAGGCCCCCGACACCGCGCAGATTCCCGTGCTGCTCCTCGCCAACCGCCCCGAGCTCGCCGAGCGCCTCGACCCGCTGGAGGTGGGGGCGGCGGAGCTGCTCATTCGCCCCTTCCCGACGAGCCTGCTCCTCAACCGCGTGAGCCAGGTCTTGCGGCGCGCCCGCCCGCGCACGCCCCACGCCGTGCCCGGCAACGACCCCGAGACGGGGTTGTTCGATCACCTGGGAATCGTGAACCGCATCGAGCAGGAGCGATCGCGCAGCCGCAGGAGCGGCCGGCTGATGTCCGTCGGGGTGCTCAAGCCCAAGGCGCCGGTGTCCCACCGGGTGCGCGACCTCGCGGCCCTGGTGCGGCAGCAGCTCGCCACCCCCGACGTGGTGGGCCACCTGGGGCAGGGCGTGTGGTGCGTGGTGCTGCCGGAGACGCCGCCGGTCGAGGCCGCCGCGGTGATGGCGTCGCTGGAGGCGCTCTTGCAGAGGCAGGGGCTCTCCTACGAGTGGTCGCACTCCACCCTGGGCGAGCCGGAGTCGCGCGGGGCCGAGCGGGTGCTGGAGCGGCTTCTGGCATGAGTCGAGACGTGGTGCTCACGGTGGTGCTGTGCGCCGCGCAGGCCTTCGCCGGCGCGCCCGGCCGCCCCTCCGTCGACGTGCAGGCGATGCGCGAGGCCATGGGCGACGGCGACACCGGCGTGCGCTACCCGAGCGCGGCCTCGTACGCGCACTTCCTCCGGGCGCGGCTGTTCCATCACAACGGCGATCACCGAAAGGCCCTCGACGAGCTGCGGCTCGCACTGGCGTCGGACGATCAGAGCCCGTACCTGCTCACCGAGATCGCCGAGGAGTACGCGCGCCTGTCCGATCTCGATCGCGCCGAGGCCCAGCTCAAGAAGGTGATCGAGATCGCACCCGACTACGCCCCGGCGCAGCTGATGATGGGCCGCGTCCTCTACGAGTCGCAGAAGTCCACCCGCGCCAAGGGGTACCTGACGCGCGCGATTCGCCTGCGCCCCAACGAGCCCGACGCCTACCTGGTGCTGACGCAGCTCTGGCTCGACCAGGGCAAGGTCGACGAGGCGATGAAGGTGGTGGAGGAGCTCGGCGCCGCGGTGCCCGGCGAGCCGATCGGCTACCGGCGCCTCGGCCTCGCGCTGGCGGAGCGCGGCGATCTGAGCCGGGCCGAGAAGCTCTTGCTCCGCGCGGTCGATCGCGATCCCGGCGACTTCGAGTCTTGGGTGGCGCTGGCGGGGCTCTACGAGCGGCAAGACCGGCTCAAGGAGGCCGGCGACGCCTACGGCCGGGCCCTGGAGCGCGATCCTGAGAACCGCGAGGTGCTCTTGTCCGCCGGCCGGCTGGCGCTGCGCATGAACGAGGTGCCGGTGGCGAGGGCGTACTTCGATCAGCTCCTGTCGCTCTCGCGCGATCCCGAGCAGGTGGTGAAGGTGGCCTTCTCCTTCCTCGCCGCGCGGCAGGTGCAGGGCGCCGCCGAGGTGCTCGACTCAGGCCGGAGGAACACCGAGGAGCCGCGCTTGCACTTCTACGCGGGCCTGGTGCACGAGCGGCTTCACGAGTGGTCGCGGGCCGCCGACGCCTTCCAGGCGGTGCCGAAGGAGAGCGGCGACCTCTTCCATGAGGCGCGCCTGCACCGGGCCATCTGCCTCTCGTCGGAGGGGCAGCACAAGGCGGCGCTCGAGCTCTTCAAGAAGATCTTCGACGAGCGGCCGGGCGTGCAGGGCCTCGACGCCGCCTGGGCGCGCGCCTGCGAGCGGGCGGGGCAGCCGAGTCAGGCCGAGGCGCTGCTCTTGCGCGCCATGACCGACGCGCCCTCCAACGAGACCTACGACGCGGTCATCGGCTTCTACGCGCGCCAGGGTCGCCCCCAGGAGGCCGCGTCGCTCTTCTTCTCGGCGGTGGGGAAGTCACCCGCCGATCAGGCGCTGCTCTTCGCCCTGGCCTCCGCGCTGGAGCGCAAGGGCGAGTGGCAAAGGGCCGTGGAGACCATGCAGCGCGTGCTCGCGAAGGACTCCGCCAACGCCGCGGCGATGAACTTCATCGGCTACACCCTGGCGGACCACGGCGGCGATCTCGAAGAGGCCGAGCGGCACGTGCGCAAGGCGCTGGAGTCCCGTCCCGACTCCGCCGCGTTCCTGGACTCGCTGGGCTGGGTGCTGTTCAAGAAGGGCGACCTGGAGCACGCCATTGACGCCCTGGTGCGCGCCACCCAGGAGGCGCCCGACGAGCCCACCTTGCTCGAGCACCTGGGCGACGCTCAGATGAAGGCCGGGCACAAGGACAAGGCGCTCGAGGCCTGGGGCCACGCCAGGCGGCTGCTCACCGAGAACCCCGACGGCGCCGAGCGCCCGTCTCAGCGCCTCGATCTCGATCGAAAGCTGAAAGCGCTGCCCCCCAGGCCCGCCGGTCGCTAAGGTGGCCCCCCGCGCCGCCTCGAGAGTCGAGGCGGTCTCTCGAGGGCCCCGACGATGCCACGCCAGGAAGACGGCTTCTTCACCGCGAAGGACAACACCCGGCTCTACTGGAAGTCCGAGCTGCCCGACGGCGACTTCTCCGCGGTGGTGGCCATCGTGCACGGCTACGGCGATCACCTCGGCCGCTACGCCCACGTGATGGACGGCCTCGTCGCCCAGGGCTTCGGCACCATCGCCTTCGATTACCGTGGGCACGGAAAGGCCGACGGCAATCGCGCAGACTGCAACGCCTGGAGTGACTACCTCGGCGACCTCGAGGTCTTCCTGGAGCGAGCGCGGGCGCTCGCCGGCTCGAAGCCCCTCTTCGTGCTCGCCCACAGTCACGGAGCCTTGATGGCGACCCACTGGGCCTTCACCGGACCGTCCTTCGTGAAGGGCGTGATCTTGTCGGCGCCGTTCTACCGCATGGCCTTCGAGGCGCCGAAGGTGAAGGTCCTCGCGGCGCGGGTGGTGAAGGGCCTGCTCCCCGGCCTCCACATGTCCAACGAGCTCGAGGTCAGCCAGCTGTCTCGCGACGAGGCGTGGCAGAAGAAGAGCGCCGAAGACCCGCTCTATCTGCACGTCACCACGCCGCGCTGGTTCTTCGAGATGCTCGGCGCGCAGAAGGCCCTCGACGGCCGCGGCAAGGACTTCAAGCTGCCGGTGCTGGTCTGCGCCGGCAACGCCGATCCGATCGCCGCGACGCCGGTGGCGAAGGCCTTCTTCGACACGATGGGTTCCACGGACAAGACGTGGAAGGAGTACGACGGTTTCCGACACGAAGTGCTGAACGAGATCGGCAAGGAGCAGGTTCTCGCCGACATCTCTTCGTGGATTTCCGCTCACCGCTGACGTACGGTGCGCGCGCTTTTTCCCGCGAAAGCGAGACGACGGCCATGGCGCAGAACGACCAAATCAACATCATCGGCAAGGGCATCACCATCCGCGGCAGCCTCACCGGCGGCGGCGACCTGGTCATCGAGGGCCGCGTCGAAGGGCAGATCGCCCTCAAGAACCACCTCACCATCGAGGGCAGCGGCATCGTCGAGGCCGACATTCGGGCCGACGAGCTGACCATCAACGGCGAGGCCTCCGGCAACATCGACGCCTCGACCAAGGTGGCCATCAACACCTCGGCGCGCGTGAACGGCGACATCAAGGCCGTGCGCGTGGTGATCGAGGACGGCGCGGTCTTCAACGGCTCCATCGAGATGGACGTGAAGCTGCCCGACGACGTCTGAGTCTGACCTTCCCCGTCACACCTGTTTCGACCCCCAAGGAACGCACATGGCCAACACCATCATCGGCTCCAGCATCGTGATCGACGGCGAGATCTCCGGCGACGAGGATCTCGTCATCCAGGGCACCGTCAAGGGCAAGATCGCGCTCAAGGAGAGCCTCTTCGTCGAGTCGTCGGGCGTGGTGGAGGCCGACATCGAGGTGCAGAACGTGGAGATCGGCGGCCGCGTCACCGGCAACATCTCCGCCACCGACAAGGTCGAGCTCAAGGCCGACTGCCGGGTGGTCGGAGACGTCCGCGCGCCGCGCATCCTCATCGCCGATGGCGCGAGCTTCAAAGGCAACGTCGACATGGACGTCAAGGAGCGCTGATCCACCATGGCGGCCACGAAGGATTTCGGAGGGGCACCCGTGGACAGCACAATCATCGGTCCGTCGATCCTCATCAGCGGCAAGCTGTCGGGCGACGAAGACCTGACCGTTCGCGGCCGCGTGGAGGGCGAGCTCAACCTCGCCAAGACGCTGATCGTCGAGCAGACCGGCATCGTGAAGGCCAACGTGGTGGTGAAGAACGCCATCGTCTCGGGCGTGGTGGTGGGCAACATCTCCGCCACCGAGTCGGTGGAGCTCACCCGCGAGGGCCGCATGGTGGGCGACATTCGCTCGCCGCGCGTGATCGTCGTGGACGGCGCCAGCTTCCGTGGCCGCATCGACATGGGCAACGCCGAGCCGCGCAAGGAGGGTGAGAAGCCCGCGGCCCGCCCGGTGGTGCGCCCGGCCTTGAGGCCCGCGCCAGCCCGCCAGCCACGCCGGTGCGGTGCGGGCGTAGTCCAGATCGGCTTCCAGCCGTGCGTGCAAGGGGCTGGCACCGAGGGCGGCGAGGCGAGCCGCGCCCCCCTCATCGAGCGGCCCCACGATCTGCTGGTGACCCTCCTGGTCGGCATCACGTTCATCAACATCGGGGCCGCCGCGCTGGCCGCCACACTGGCG
>JBBIOE010000316.1:0-6592 GCA_037443525.1 Archangiaceae bacterium
TCAGGCCTTGGTGCCGGCGGGCAACAGGTCCTTGAAGAAGTCGTTGCCCTTGTCGTCGACCACGATGAACGCGGGGAAGTCGACCACGTCGATCTTCCACACCGCCTCCATGCCGAGCTCGGGGAACTCGAGCACCTCGACCTTCTTGATGCAGTCCTGCGCCAGCCGCGCGGCCGGCCCGCCGATGCTGCCCAGATAGAAGCCGCCGTACTTCTGGCAGGCGTCGGTGACGGCCTTGGACCGGTTGCCCTTGGCGAGCATCACCATCGAGCCGCCCGCCGCCTGGAACTGCTCGACGTAGGAGTCCATGCGGCCGGCGGTGGTGGGCCCGAAGCTGCCCGAGGCCATGCCCTTCGGCGTCTTGGCCGGGCCCGCGTAGTAGACGGCGTTGTCCTTCAGGTACGAGGGCAGACCCTCGCCCTTGTCCAGGCGCTCCTTGAGCTTGGCGTGGGCGATGTCGCGCGCCACCACCAGGGGGCCGGACAGCGAGAGCCGGGTGGTCACCGGGTACTTCGACAGCTCGGCGCGGATCTTCTTCATCGGGCGGGTGAGATCGATCTTCACTACCGCGCCGCCCAGCTTCTTCTCGTCGACCTCGGGCAGGTACTGAGCCGGGTCGCGCTCCAGCGCCTCGAGCCAGATTCCGTCGCGGGTCACCTTGCCCACCGCCTGCCGGTCCGCGCTGCAGGAAACCGCGATGGCGATGGGGAGCGACGCGCCGTGCCGGGGCAGCCGAATCACGCGCACGTCGTGGCAGTAGTACTTGCCGCCGAACTGGGCGCCGATGTTCGTCTTCTGCGTCATCTTGTGCACCGCCGCCTCGAGCTCCAGGTCGCGGAAGCCGTGCCCCGCCTCCGAGCCCTTGGTGGGCAGGGTGTCCAGGTAGCGCGCCGAGGCCAGCTTGGCGGTCTTGAGCGCGTACTCCGCCGAGGTGCCGCCGACGACGATGGCCAAATGGTACGGCGGGCAGGCCGCGGTGCCGAGCGTGCGCACCTTCTGCTCGAGGAAGGAGACGAAGGTGGACGGGTTCAGCGCCGCCTTGGTCTCCTGGAAGAGGTAGCTCTTGTTCGCCGAGCCACCGCCCTTGGCCATGAAGAGGAAGGAGTAGGCGTCGCCGTCGACCGCGGCGATCTCGATCTCCGCCGGCAGGTTGGTGCCGGTGTTCTTCTCCTCGTACATCGTCAAGGGCGCCATCTGCGAGTAGCGCAGGTTCGAGGTCTGGTAGGTCTCGTAGACGCCCTGGGCGAGCGCGGCCTCGTCGCCGCCGCCGGTGAAGACGTACTGGCCCTTCTTGCCCTTGATGATGGCGGTGCCGGTGTCCTGGCACATGGGCAACTGCCCCGCCGAGGCGATGACCGCGTTCTTCAAGAAGTCCAAGGCGACGAACTTGTCGTTGCTGGAGGCCTCGGGGTCTTCGAGGATCTTCTTCAGCTGCGCGAGGTGCCCGGGGCGGAGCAGGTGGTTGATGTCCCGCAGCGCCTCCTTGGCCAGCAGGGTGAGCCCCGGCTTCTCTACGTGCAGGAAGGTCTTCCCCTTCGCCTCGAAGGTGGAGACGTAGTCCTTGGTGAGCAGGCGGTATTCGGTGTCGGCGTGGCCGAGGGGCAACAGGTCCGTGTACTGGAACGAGGGCATTCGAGCCTCCTGGGCTGCCTCGATAGCAGAGACGCACACCGCCCGCCCCGGTCACGTCGCCGGGCGAGCGCCGCCTCCTCCGTTCGACTGATGTCGGCTATCTCAGCGCGCGCACGGCGTTGACCAGGTCCCAGCGCTGCTTGGCGTCGAAGAGCTTCTCGGTGGCCTTCATGTCGCCTTTGCCCTGGGTGATCTTCACGAAGAGCTCGGCGTCGGACTGCTTGGTGACCTCGTCGGAGGAGAGGTCCTTCGGGGCGGTGTTGAAGTACGCCGCGTCGGGGCCGTCGCCCTTGCCGGTGTCGCCGTGGCAGCCGGCGCACTCCTTGGCGTAGAGCGCCTTGCCCCGCTCCACCGAGGCGGCCTTGTCCTTCGCGGCGACGGGGTTCTTCACGCCCTTGAGCGCGGCGGGGGGAATCTTCCAGGGAGCGGTGTCGGCCAGCGCGGTGACGGCGAGGCACGACACGCAGGCGGCGAGGAGGGCGGGGGTCTTCATGGGGCGCGCTCTGTAACCGGGGCCCCGCGCACGCGCACGGCCAGGGCGCCGTCAGAAGGGCATCGTCGCCAGCCGCACCTGGTACTTCTGCGCGGCGTAGTCGTAGGTCGCGTAGAAGACGTCGAGCGTGTTGCCGTCGATGGCGGCCTTCGGGTACGCGACGAAGCTGGAGCCTGCGGAGGGCATCTCGGAGGTGAGGATCGGCGCGCCCTGCCGGGTCCAGGTCTGGCCGTCGTAGGAGAGCGCGGCGCCGATCTGCGTCCAGAAGCCGTCGTCGCCCTGGTACAGCATCACCCAGAGCGAGCCGATCTTCATCACGCTGGGCGAGGTGGTGGCCCAGCGGTCCCACGGGGCGTGGCCGAAGGAGAAGCGTCCGGCGGTGTTGGTGTTGCTCCAGATGTACGGCCTGGGGAACGGCGAGCGAAGCAGCGGCTGCAACGAGACCGGAGTGAGCGCGCCCGGGTTGGTGCCGGTCGCGGCGCCCACCGTCCACGGCATGGCCGCCCAGCCTGGCTGAAAGGACGCGAAGGAGTAGGCGTCGCTGTCCCAGGCGGTGTTGTAGCCGGCGTAGAAGAGCCACCAGGTGGCGCCGTCCTTCACCGCGGTGGGCATCGCGGCATGGGTGGCGTCGAACGCGCTCTGTCCCGTGCGCGGCGCGAGGAGCAGCCCTTGCTTGGTCCAAGGGCCGGCCGGCGACGCCGCGGTGGCGCGGAAGATGCGCCAGATGTTGTCCGTCCCGGTGGCGCTGTAGAACATCTGGTAGGTCGCGCCGTCCTTGAGCACCGAGCAGTGGTAGAGGTTGTCGTTCTCCTGTCCTCCCGACGCGGGCACCACCGGCGTGGCCGAGGCGGTGAAGGGCCCCGTGGGCGAGGTGGCGGTTGCGAGCCCCAGGCCGCCCCACGCCGAGCCGTTGTTGCCGCCGAAATAGAGGTACCAGACGCCGCCCTCGGTGAAGACGCACGCCGGCAGCACCTGCTGCGAGTCGAACCGGCCGGCGACGCCCGAGCCGGTGAGGATGGTGCCCGCCACCTTGACCAACTGCAGCGGCGGCTTGGGGCCGGTGGCGTAAGTCCCGGTGGGAGAGAACGGCGTGCTGGGGGCATGGACGTTCTGCGCGACCACGGTCCCCGCGGTGACCGTGCCCGAGACGGAGAGCGAGCTCGCGTTGGAGAGGAGGAAATCGGCGGCCGGGTGTCCTCCGAGGTTCGCCGAGTCGCTCACCGCGCCGCTGACCAGCGCGCCGGGCACCACCACGCCCGAGCTCAGGGTGCCCGCGGTGAGCTGATCCGCCGAGTGGGTGTGGTCGCTGCGCGCGGCGGTGGCGGCCGTGCCCGTGCCGGCGAAGCTCACCGCGAGCGGGCTCGCCGACGAGCCGTCGCCCTGGAGCCCGCCGCCGGTGGCGACGGTGGGCAGAGGCCCCGGGATCCCGTTGCAGACGTAGGAGTCGCTGCCGCCGCTCGACACCTTCAGGCCGCCGTTGCCGCAATGGGCGTCACCGGCGGAGAGCGGCGTGGTGGTGACGGAGGCTCCGGGCTGGCCGTTGCAGACGAAGGTGTCGGAGCCGTTGGTCGAGACCTGCACGCCGCCGTTGGCGCAGTGCGTGTCGCCGGTCGGGAGCACCGTGGAGGTCAGCGTGGCGGCGGCGCCCGCGGGACCCGTCGGCCCGGTCGCCCCCGCCGGTCCCTGGGTGCCCGCTTCACCGGTCTTCCCGGTGCAGGCGGCGAGCGTCGCCACGGAGAGCATCAGCGCCATCGTCGTCGTCCTCATCAGCCCCTCCTGCCGCCCTCGCGGGTCGCGGGCGGAAAGCGAGGAGCGTACGGAGCCCGCGTCGCGCGGGCCACCGGGAACGCGGCGGTGACGGGGCTCTGGTGCCGTGCTCGGGCGTCACGGATGCTACGGCGCGGCGCGGGGCACGAGGACGAAGGTCGTCACGTACTCCTCGACGCCGGCCCGCTGCGCGTCGGTGAGCGTGAGCGTCACGTTGGGCAGCTCGCGGGCGAGGAGCTCGTAGACGATGAACTCGCCCAGCTTCCCGGCCTTCTGCACGCGCTCGAGGAACTCCACCGACGCGTCGCCGCCCTCGCGCTTGGACAGCCACGTGGCGAGCAGGTTGATGAGGCACTCGCGCTCCTCGACGCTGCTCGGGGCGTGCTCCTCGCTGCCCAGCGCCGCCCTCCGTGCCTCGGGCTCGAGCCTCCACACCGCCTTGCACATGCCCCACGCCAACCAGGGCTGCGGGTGCGTGACGTCGAGCTTCGCGCCGCCGGTCGTGGTCTCGCTGATGCGCACCGCGGGGAGGAAGGGCATGTCCTCCACGCGCACGCCGAGCTCCTTCGAGGCGCCTTCGAGGATCTGGTGGGCCAGCGGCAGGTGCGGCCGGAGCATCAACGCGTGGGCATAGGCCGCCCGCGCTTGGTCGGTGCGGTGCAGCGCCCGCAGCGCGTTCCCGCGGAACAGCCACGAGCGGTGGTCGAGCGGCGCGAGCTTCCCGGCGGCGAGGTAGCGCTCGAGCGCCACCTCCGGCCGGCCGTCGAAGAGCGCCACGTCGCCCCAGTAGAGCTGGACGAGGTACTCCTTCGGGTACCGGGCCGCGAGCGCCGCGTAGCGCTTCTCGCCCAGGGCGTAGTCCTTGGCCTCGAACATCGGCTCGAGCGCGACGATCTGCTTCATGATCTCCGGCGACGGGCGGCGATCGACGACGCGCCGCGCGGCCTTCGTCACCTCCACGTCGGCGACGTAGGCCGGCTCGCGCAGCTGCGGCCACAGCGCCCACAGGTTCTGCTGGCGCCACTGGGTCGTGTCGTCCTTCCACTCGTTGATGGAGTACTCGCGCGGCGACTTCTCCATGATGCGGATGAAGTCCTTGGGCTCGCGCATCTTCGGCGGCTTCGGCTCCGCGCCCGCCACCGACACGACCAGCATCAGGCTCAGCATGGCTCCCCCTGTGGCGCGAAAGTCGACTCGTTCCGGCGTCTGCTCAGAACCGGTACCCGAGCCCGTAGGTCAAGACGAGCGACTCGCGCACGAAGGCCCACGAGCCGCCGACGTAGAGCGCCAGCCCCTGGGTGTCGTGGAGGTGCAGGCGCCCCGAGAGCACCGGCACGAAGGCGTTGCCTTGCGGGTTCACGCTGAAGAGCGTCGAGCCGGCGAAGGCCGCCACCTGAAGCTCCACCCGGGCGCGCTTGCTCAGGACGTCGAGGCGCACGGGAGACCAGCGCAGGCCGAGCGCCGCCACCGGATCCGCTGCCTGGTAGGTGATGCTGCCGTCGGCGTTGAGGGCCTTGGCCTCCGAGAGCGGCAGGCTGACGAAGGCGGCCACGGCGAAGGCCTCGCCCAGGAACCACTCGCCGAGGAGCAGCGCTCCAGCCGTGGGGAGGATGCGCCGCCCGGGCTCGAGCACTGACGACGCGCCGTTGAAGAGCTGCGCGGTGCCGAAGCTGATCTCCAGCGCGTGGTCGAGCTTGGCCGGCTTCGCCTCGGCGCAGGCGCAGGGCGGGACGCCGCCGTCCGGAGTCGCCGTGGCCGCCTCGGCTGCGGGAGCAGGAGCAGGCGCCGCGTCCTCGGCCAGCGCGGAGCCGGCGTGAAGCAGCACGGCGATGACGGCGACGACGGCGCGAGTCGGCATGGACACCCTCCGGCGGGAGCGTGGCGCGAAGCGGTCCGCGCTGCACGCTGAATCAGGGGGGCTGCGCTACAGTCGCGCGCGCTCGCTCCACTCCGAGGTCCACTTGAGAGCCCTTCGCCCCGTCGTCGCCTGCGCCCTGCTGCTGCTCGAAGCGTGCGACTGCTCCACGCCGCCGGCCGTCAGCGATGGGGGGAGCTGCGAGGCGGGCGCGGCCTGCGCCACCAACCCCGGCGCGCCGTGCCGCACCGGGAAGACGGCGTGCAGCGGCGGTGTCCAAAGCTGCGTGGACCATCGCTCCGTGGCAGCGGGCACCGGCTGCGGTGGCGCGAAGGTCTGCGACTCCACGGGCGCCTGCGTGGCCTGCGCGCCGGGCCTGAGCTGCGACACGAACCCCCACACCGCCTGCCACCTCGGCGTGCTCGACTGCTCGGGCGGCCCGGTGTGCACCGACGGCGCGGCGAAGGACGCGGGCACGAGCTGCGGCGCCGACCTGGTCTGCGCCGCCGACGGGAACTGCGTCGCCTGCGCGGCTGGCACCGCCTGCTCGGGAAACCCCGGCGCCCCCTGCGCGCAGGGCGTCATCTCCTGCGCCACCGGCGCCTCCGCCTGTGTCGACGGGCCCGTCCTCGATGCGGGGACGCCCTGCGGCTTTGGCCAGGTCTGCAGTCCCACCGGGGCGTGCCTCGCCTGCCCCGAGGGAGCAGCCTGCAAATCGAACCCCGGCATGCCCTGCGCGGCCGGCGTCGTCTCCTGTGCCAGCGGCCTGACCGCCTGTGTCGACGGCGCGGCGCTCGACGCCGGCGCGGCCTGCGGCTCGAACCAGGTGTGCGACGGCGCGGGCG
>JBBIOE010000317.1:0-6575 GCA_037443525.1 Archangiaceae bacterium
CCCCGCGGCCGCCGGCGCGCCGGCCACCCCGGCCGCCTCCGCGCCCGCCACGCGCGTCATCGAGGCCTACGGCGACCACGAGCTGGCGCCCACGCCGGCGAAGGTGGAGGCCCAGGCGCCCGCGCCGGCCTCGGGCAGCGCGCACCGGCTCTTCCTCGGCGCCGAGGTCGGCGTGGCTGGCCCGGTGTCGGTGCTCGGCCTGGGCGTGAAGGCTGGAGCCCGCGTCGAGTACCGGTTGCTGCCGGAGCTGCCGCTCCTGGTCTCCTTCGGCATCGGCTACGAGCGCCACACCGCGTCCGCGGCGAGGATCTTCCCCGGCGCCGGCGGCGGGTACGACCTGGCGTCGCTGGAGAACCAGAACGTGATGCCCATCGAGCTGGGCGTCGTCTACCGCGCCTGGGAGAGCGGCCTGAACGCGCTCACCCTCGGCCTGTCCTACGGCATCCTCCCCACCTGGACCGAGACGCAGGCGCTGGGCTCGCTTCGCAACGAGTCGGGCGTCGGCCAGCAGGTCGCGATCGACGTCGGCTTTGCCCGCGAGCTCGGGCCGGTGAACGCCTACCTGCGCGCGCGCTGGGCCGTTCGCACCACCCACGTCGGCTTCCGCTCCAACGTCATCGAGCTGCCCTGGTACCAGTCGATCGGCGCGGTGGTGGGCATCGCGCTTCCGATGTGAATCCCGCCCTCGCGGCGGCGCACTGACGCCTCACCATCACCTTCACCGCATCATCACGCTTCGGCCGAAGTCTCTGGGAGAACCTCATGAACCGTGTATCCGCAGTGCTCCTCACCACCTGCCTCGCCCTGATGGGGTGCGAGGAGAAGGACAAGACGCCCCCGCCGGCGCCGGTGGTCGACCCCATCACCTCGCCCACTCCCCTGGCTTCGGTCTCGGTGACCGGCAGCGCCGAGTTCGGCTCGACCGTCACCATCACCGGCGGCGCGGAGGAGGTCACCACCAAGGCGGATCAGTTCACCGCCCGCTGGCGCGCCACGGTGAAGCTCACCGCCAACGCCGACAACACCCTCTCGGTGACGGCCACCGACGCGGCGGGCAACGTCTCCGAGGCGACCCAGGCGGTGGTGACGCAGGCGGCCTCCAAGGCCACCACCATCAAGCTCTCGTTCGCCTCGCCGGCGGTGAAGGCCGGTGAGCAGGTGGGCCTCGTCACTCGCGTGCTCGACCAGTACGGCAACGAGATGACCGACGCGGCCGTCACCTTCCAGGTGACGCCGGCGCTGGCCACGACCTTCACCATTCCGGGCAGCTCGCCGGCGGTGACCAAGGACCAGGGCGTGCTGGCGCAGAGCCACCAGTTCGTGGCCTACGACCTCTCGGGCGTGAAGGGCTCGGGCTACACCTTCCAGATCAAGGCCACCTCCGGCTCGGCCAGCGACACCCAGGTGCTCTCGGTGCGCCCGGCGCCCGCGCAGAGCTTCTCCAAGCTGGCCTTCGCGCCCTCGGGCACCCAGGTGAGCCTCAAGGCCGGCGAGGACGCCTCGTACAGCTACGAGGTGATCGACCTGTACGGCAACGTGACCACCGGCCCGGTCTCGGCCTTCACCAACGCGCCGGGCGCCATCGTGCTCGACGACGGCGTCTCCGGCTCGGGCAAGGTGACGCGGCTGACCACCACCGGCAGCTACTCGGTGGCCTTCTACATCGCGGGCGTGGGGCAGAAGGGCAGCCTCGCCATCGACGTGGGCACCGCGCCCGGCGCCTTCGTCGACGTCTCCGCCTCGGCCACGCTGGCGAGCCCGCAGACCGCGGTGAAGGTCTTCGCGCGCGTGCGCGACGCCTTCGGCAACGTCATCCTCTGCTCGACCGCCAACACCGCCGACATCACCTTCGCCGCCCAGGGCACCACGGCGGGCGCGGTGACACCGTCGGCGACCACCTGCTTCAACGGCTCCTTCGAGGCGAGCTTCACCTTCGCGGCCGAGGACAACTACGCCATCACCGCCTCCTACCAGCCGACCGGCGCGAGCGCCGCGGTGACGGGCAACGTCTTCATCACCGTGCTCAACTTCGACAACACCCCGCCGCAGGTGAGCATCAAGAACGTCACCATCAACGGCGCGCCCTGCGACCCGGCCGCCCGCACCGGCGCCCCCGGCTGCGACGTGACCAACGGCGACCAGATCGAGTTCGACGCGGTGGCGACCGACAACAGCGCGCTCGCCGAGGTCGCCTACTCGGCCTTCTTCGAGTCGACGCAGTCGAACCGCACCCGCACCGTCTTCATCGCCGCGAACGTGGCCTCGACCACGGTGCACTTCCGCTTCGGCGTCAACTCCAACGCCATCGAGACCTCGCAGCTGGTGGCGATGGCCATCGACCGCGCGGGCAACATTCAGAACTCGGCGGCGGTGACCCTGTTCGTGCAGTTCGGCGTGATCCCGGTGGGCGCGCGCACGGTCTCGGTGGTGGTGAGCGGCAACCAGATCAACCGCCCGCAGGACATGGCCTTCGCGAGCAACGGTGACCTCTTCATCATCAACCGCGGCAACAACAACGTCCTGCGCGTGCCGTCGGGGTCGACCACCCCGCAGATCTTCGCCACCGGTATCACCGCGGAGTTCATCACCCACGGCCCGAGCGGCGCCGGCGAGCGCTTCTGGCTCAACGACCGCAACAACGGCGACGTGGTGACCTACGACCCCGCGGGTGGCGGTCTGTCGGTGTGGGCGACGCTGGGGAGCGGTGGCCCGGCGCGCGGCATGTCGGTGGTGGGCGCGATGCCCCAGCGCGGCTGGATCGACGTCACCTCCGCGCTCGACGCCGACCAGGTGCGCCTGACCCAGAACGGCACCACGGTCTCCTACGAGTACGACAACAACACCGCCTGCACCCTGGCCCCGGCGTTCTGCTTCACCGGCACCACCGGCGCGGCGCGGGCCACGGCGCTGGCGGCGGCCATCAACGCCAACGCGAGCTCGGTGGTCACCGCCACGGTGAACTCCGCCAACACCTCGCGGGTGATGCTGGCGAGCAAGTCGTCGGGTGAGCCGGTGGCGACCACGGCGACCGCGGTCATCTCGCTGGCCAAGTCGCCGATCATCTCGCTCATCGGCATCTCCGCGCCTCAGCTGGCGGAGGGTCATGGTCCGGACCTCTACGTCGCCGACGACGGCAGCAACTCGTTCGCGCGCTACCTGACCGCGGGCGGCCCCTTCGCCACCAACCACGGCCAGTTCGGCGTGAACGCGCCCCAGTGGGGTCTGGCCTCGCGGGACATCTGGGCGGCGCCGTCCGACGCGCTCTTCGACGTGATGACCTACTTCGTCGACTCGAACACCAACCAGACCCTGCGCGCCTATGAGACCGCGGTGACCGGCAACGGCGCCGGGACGACCACCGCCACCACCCAGCGCTTCAACCTCAACAGCACCACGGTGGCGCCCATCATCGGCTTCAACGCGCTGTGGGACGTGCAGCTCGCGGCCAACGGCTGCCTCCTGGTCTCCGACGACGGCAACGGCAACATCTACGCGGTCGACACCCGCACCCCGACCGCCTTCACCCCGGCGGTGGAGCGCATCGCGCGCGGCATTCCCAACCCGCGTGGCCTCACCGTCGACGCGGCGGGCAACCTGCTCATCGCGGTGGACGGGGCCAACGCCATCATGAAGCTGACCCCGACGGCCGACCCGACGGACTGCTTCTAGAGCGCTGACCCGTCGGTCACCGAAGCTCCGGTCTTGGCCACCGCGCCTCGACCCGAGCTTTTCGTTTGACGGGGGGGAGCGCCGCCAGATTGACTCTCGACGCCTCGGCTTCGTCCGTCATTCCCTGCCTTCGACCGCCGCCGTCCTCCCGCCTGCGGAGTCCTCATGAACACGTTGCGCTCATCGCTGCTCGCGTCCGCCGTCCTCTTCGCCCTCGCCGCCTGCACCGGGAGCTCGGGCCCTGCCGGCCCCGCCGGTCCCGCCGGGCCCGCTGGTCCCGCCGGGGCGAAGGGAGCCGACGGCATCAACGGCACCACCGGCCCCGAGGGCCCCAAGGGTGCGACCGGTCCCACCGGAGTCGCGGGCGCGATCGGCCCCACCGGCCCCACCGGCCCGGCCGGACCGACTGGCCCCATTGGCCCGACCGGCCCCGCCGGCACGCCCGACCCGACGCAGTTCATCGTCAACGGCTCGGCGGCGCAGGCGAACGCGCAGTTCCACGTCACCAAGGCGAGCGCGGTGGACGGCGAGCTGACCGCGCAGCGCACCATCGTCTCCACCGACGCGGGCGTCATCTCGGTGGGCGGCGCCTACTGCGGCAAGAGCCCGACCACCACCACTGGCGCCATCACCTACAACACCCTCACCGGCTACGCCGCCGCGCGCGCGAACTGCCAGGCCACCTGCGGCAACCCGGCGGCCCACATGTGCACGTCGGAGGAGATCGTCCGCTCGCTCCAGCTCGGCATCCTGACGCCGCCGTCGACGGAGCAGCTCTGGTACTCGTCGGGCACCTATTGGTACTACGGGGCTGGAGCCGTCACCATCAACGACTGCAACGGCTGGACGACCTCGGCCGCGAGCTTCGGCGGTTCGATTCTCTGGACCAACGCGTCGGTGTACCTCAACTACAACTACTGCAGCACCAGCGGCCGCATCGCCTGCTGCCTGTAGCCCGACCTCCCCGACCGCTCCGTTCTTTGCCTTGACGGTTGCGCCCCGCCAATTCAGAAGGGCGCCAAGGATGCGACCGCTCAAGACGCTGAAGAAGCTGTACGACGACGAGGCCCACGTCACCATCACCGAGAAGGGCAGCCCGCCGCGGGTGCTCTTCTACGGCGAGGACCTGTGGGTGGAGGACCTGCCCGTCGGCACGCGCGTCATCTCCGCCCGGCCGCCCCTGGAGGGCGTGCCCAACGTGAAGGCCGCCATTCGCTACGCCTTGAACCACCCCGAGGGCATGGACCCTCTGCACGCGCTCCTCGAGCCGGGCATGAAGGTGACCATCGCCATCGACGACATCTCGCTGCCGTTGCCGCCGATGAAGACGCCCGACGTGCGGCAGCAGGTCTTGGAGATCGTCCTCGAGCTGCTCGCCGACTCCGGCGTCGACGACGTGCACCTGGTCATCGCCAACGCGCTCCACCGCCGCATGACCGAGGCGGAGATGAAGCGCATGGTGGGCAAGAAGATCTGGGACGAGTTCTACCCGGACCGCTACTACAACCACGACGCCGAGGACCCAGAGGGCATCACCACGCTGGAGAAGACCGCCCACGGAGAGGTGGTGGCCATCAACCGCCGCGCCGCCGAGAGTGACCTCCTCATCTACGTCAACATCAACCTGGTGCCGATGGACGGCGGCCACAAGTCGGTGGGCACGGGCCTCGCCAACTACGCCAGCTTGCGCGAGCACCACAACCCGAAGACCATCCGCGACTCCGAGTCGTACATGGAGCCGGCCAAGAGCGCGCTCCACGCCTCGACCACGCGCATCGGCCGCGTCATCGACAAGAGCTTGAAGGTCTTCCACATCGAGACCTGCATCAACAACAAGATGTTCGGCGACGAGGTCGACTTCCTGATGAAGCGGGAAGAGGACTTCACCGAGATGGACCGGCTGAAGCTCTCGGCGACGAAGCTGGCGCTCTCCAAGATGCCCCGGCCGCTCAAGCGGAACATGTTCTTCAACATCTTCGCGCCCTACGAGGTGACGGGGGTGTTCGCCGGCGCGACCGAGCCCACGCACCAGAAGACGCTGGAGCTGTCGTGGAAGCAGTACAGCGTGCCGGTGCAGGGGCAGAGCGACATCGTCATCTTCGGCATGCCGTACGTCTCGCCGTACAACGTGAACTCCATCCTGAACCCGCTCTTGGTTCAGGTGATGGCGCTCGGCTACCTCTTCAACCTGAACCGCGGCGTGCCGCTGGTGAAGAAGGGCGGGGTCATCATCTTCACCCACCCCTGCTACGACCAGTTCGACCCCGACCACCACCCCTCGTACATCGAGTTCTTCAACCGGCTGCTGCCCGAGACGAAGGACGCGATGGTGCTCTCCCACAAGTACGAGAAGGAGTTCGCGGAGAACCCGTCGTACGTGCACCTGTACCGGAAGGGCAACGCCTACCACGGCGTGCACCCCTTCTACATGTACTACTGGGGCGAGAACGGCCGGCAGTGGGTGGGCAAGGTCATCGCCGCCGGCGCGGAGAACAACCACGTCCCCGCCATCATGGGGTGGGACCGCACCGACACGCTCTCCGAGGCCATCGAGGAGGCGCGCGGCTTCATGGGGCGCGGCGCTTCCATCAGCTTCGTGAAGATCCCGCCCATCATGCAGACCGACGTCCGGCTGTAGCGGGCGCGCCGGGCACCACGGCGGGGGTATCAGCGCGGCTCATTCGTCGAGCCGCCGCCTTGACTTTGGCCCAGGCCGACTCGATGGTGAGTCTTCGCGGCACAGGTGCCGCGCGACGTCGCTGTCAGGGGAGCCACGCCATGGACGGAATCAAGGGACCTCGCACCACGCCGAACGACAGTTGTATCTCGACCACGCACCACACCGCGTCTGGCCGCTGCGCTTCGGCGTGCCGGTCTATGACGATAGCCGCGTTGGAATGTGGCGG
>JBBIOE010000318.1:0-6504 GCA_037443525.1 Archangiaceae bacterium
GTGAAGGAGGAGTTCTTCCTGCCCGGCAGCTACGAGTCGGCGCGCAAGGTGGGCAGCTCGGTGCGGCTGGTCATCTCCGACGGCTTCAACTTCCCCGAGTCGGTGCAGTGGTACCCGAGCTCCAGCGACCCCAACTTCTGGAACGACAAGAGCGCGCAGAAGAAGGCCTACGACGACCTCATCGCGGCCAACGAGAAGGCGATCCGCGCCCAGACCCTCGCCGAGTGGGTGCCCGCCGCGAAGCTCGTCGAGAACGGCAACACCACCACCCTGCCCCACGCGTGCGGCGACTTCTCCAAGGTGAACGCGCCCGCACGCCTGGGCACGGTCTCGGTGGTGACGCTCGACCTCACGCACCCCGGCACCATCGGCCGCAGCTCCATCATCGCCGAGCCGGGTGAGATCTACGCCTCGGAGAACAACCTCTACATCTCGACCCGGCACTGGTGGTGGTGGCCGGCCCCCGGGCAGAAGGACACGACCTACTTCCACAAGTTCGACATCTCGCAGCCCGCCTCGGCCAACTACGTCGCCTCCGGCACGGTCGACGGCTACATCCAGGACCAGTTCTCCATGGACGAGAACGCGGCCGGGTTCTTCCGCGTGGCCACCACGATTCAGAGCCGCGTCGCCGACCTGTCGAACCCGATGAACTGGTGGGGCCGGCTGGAGACCACCAACCGCGTCACGGTGCTGGGCGAGAACAACGGCAGCCTCGACGTCGTCGGCCAGTCGGCGGAGTTCACCAAGGGCGAGCGCATCATGTCGGCGCGCTTCGTGGACGACAAAGGCTTCGTCGTCACCTTCCGCCAGGTCGACCCGCTGGTGACCTTCGACATGAAGGACCCGACCAAGCCCACCAAGATCGGCGAGCTCACCATCCCCGGCTTCTCGACCTACATCCACCCCATCGACGCCGATCACCTGCTCACCATCGGCACCTTCGTCCCCCCGCCGGGGCCGAACGGCACCACCGACTGGAGGGCCCGCTCGCTCCAGCTGCAGATCTTCGACGTGTCGGACATGGCGGCCCCGCGGCAGACCCACGTGCAGTTCGTCGGCACCGCCTACGGCTGGAGCGAGGCCGCCTCCGAGCACAAGGCCTTCAACTACTTCCCGGCCAAGAAGCTGCTCGCGATTCCCTTCGCCGACTGGAACTCGAGCTGGACCACCAGCTCCGGCACCTCGTACTGGTCGAGCTTCACCTCCGACCTGCGGGTGTTCTCGGTCGACACCGTCAACGGGTTCACCCCGAAGGGCGCGATCAGCGTGAACGACCAGTTCCAGCACGAGAATTACTGGGGTTGGAGCTACTACTGGACGCCCAACATCCGCCGCAGCGTGATGGCCGACGACTTCGTCTACGCCATCAGCGACGTGGGCATCCGGGTGGCGAACATCGCCGACCTCTCGAAGCCCCTGGTGACGACCAACTTCCAGCGCACCACCGACGACGGCAGCGGCACCACGCCGTAAGCGCTTCGAGAGCGTGAAGCACGCGAGGGCCTCCGGGACGACCGGGGGCCCTCGTCGTTTGGAGGCGCCTTCAGCGGGCGGCCGCCAGCTCCTTCTCCAGGGCCTCGAGGCGGCCCCTGGGGAGCTGCGCGGGCGGGAGCGCCTTCGCCCAGGCCACCGCGGCCTCGAGCGTCTTCACCCGCCCGGGCGCATCGCCCTTCGCCTTCAACAGGCCCGCCTTGATGCTGAAGAGCCGGAGCTTGCGCGGACCCTCGGTGCACGTGGCGAGCGCGCGGTCGATGGCGGCGAGCGCGTCGTCGAAGCGCCCGAGCTCCTGGAGGAGCAGCGCCTCGCGCGCCGGCGGGTTGTAGTCGGCGGGGAAGTCCTTCGCCGACTGCTGCACCGCGGCCAGAGCGCGCTCGGGGGTGCCGGCGGCGATGGCGGCGCTGACCCGGTGCGGATCGAACACCGCGCGGGCCGCGGGCGTCTTCGCCTTCTTCGCCTGCGCCTCCAGGTACTCGAGCCAGGTCTTGGCGAGCGCCTTCGCCCCGGCCGCGTCCTTGGCCAGCGTGCGCTCCTGCACCAAGAGCTCGTAGAGGCCCGAGATGTCGTCGGCGAGCGGGCCCTCCTGGCTGAGCAGGCCGCGGGACCTGGCGGCGAGGCTTTGGCGGACACCAGCGAGGTCGGCGCCCGGCGCCTCCACCTCCAGGGCGCAGCCCAGGCCCCAGCCGAGGGCCGAGGCTTGATCGACCACCGAGCCAAGCTTCCCCACCGTGCTCTCGGCGGTGCGGGCGCAGTCCTCGTACTGGTGCGCGGCGTACTGCGTCGCGAGCAGGCGCAGGAGGGTGGTGGCCTCGACGGTGCCGCCGGTGAGCGAGGCGGAGTACTTCTTCGCCGCCTCGGGCGACTTCCCCTGCGCGGAGAGCAGGTCCGCCTCGCGGGTGGGCGAGTAGGAGCGGCTGGTGGCGACCGCGATGAGGGCCTTCATCTGCGCCGCGTCCACCGTGCCGGCCCAGCGCAGCACCACCGCCTCGGTCTTGGGGTCGATGAAGAAGAGCGTCGGCCACACCTCGACCGGGTGCTTCGCGAGGAAGGCCGCGCTCTTCGCCTTCTCGGTGTCCACCGCGGCGAACACCACGTCCTTGGCGAACGGGGCGAAGGCGTCCTGTGAGAGGACGTGCTCGCGCATGAAGACGCAGGAGTGGCACCACGGCGCCCAGGCGTCGACGAAGAGCACCTTCTTCTCCCGCTTCGCCTTGGCCAGCGCCGCCGGGAAGTCGTCTTCGATGATGCTGGGGCCCGCGGCGAGCGCGAGCGAGAGCAGGGCGGTGGAGAGCATTCGGACCTCGTAGCGTCCCGGGGGCTTCGTCCGCAACGGCGCCCCGCGCTTGTGCGCGTCGCCCGGGCACGCTACCTCGGCGGGGTGTCGACGGTGCGCTGGCAGTGGCTTCCCTTCGAGCGGCTCACGCCGCGACAGCTCTACGAGGTGCTCGCGCTGCGTCAGCGGGTCTTCGTGGTGGAGCAGCGCTGCGCCTACCAGGACGCGGACGGAGCGGATGTGTCGTGCGTTCACGGCCTCGGCGAGCGCGACGGCCTGGTGGTGGCGACCGCGCGGCTGGTGCCTCCGGGCCTCAAGTTCGAGGAGCCGGCCATCGGCCGGGTGGCGACGGCGCCGGAGGTTCGGCGGACGGGCCTGGGGCGCGAGCTGATGGGCGAGGCGATTCGGGAGACGCGCGCCCGGTGGCCGGGGCTCGCGATTCGCATCGGCGCCCAGCGCTACCTGGAGCGCTTCTACGGCGAGCTTGGCTTCGTGGTGGCGGGCGCGCCGTACGACGAAGACGGCATTCCGCACGTCGAGATGCTGCTGCGCTGATCGCCGCCGGAGACTGGCGCGTCTCGCGGTTCAGACCGGCGCCGGTGCGGAACTTGTTGGTTTTGCTCTGATTTTTGAACGGCACCGGGGTTGCTCACGGGCAGGGCCCACACCCCAACCGGAGCCCCCATGAGCACTCGCATCGACTCGAGCCCCACCGGCGCCAGTGACGCCTGCCTCCCCGGCGACGCGCTTTCCTCGCCCACCACCGAATCTGCCGCCAAGCCCGACGGCACTCGCTCGAAGCCTCCGGAGACGATGAGGTCGTCCGGGGAGTCGCACCAGGTCGAGAGCTACGCGGCGAACGCGTCGTACGACGATGGGTCGCATTCGCAGTGCGGGCCGGAGGGCGCGCCGACCATCTCCGCGGCGATGCTGATGATGAGCCGGGCGCCGTCTTCCAAGGAGGCCTCGGATCAGCAGTCGATCGATCCGTCCGCGAGCGGCTCCGCAGCGCATCCAGGGTCGACGCCGACGTCGGCCGCGCAGTCCATGGGCGCGAAGAAGCCGAGCGAGCCGGAGAAGAAGAAGGAAGCGCCGAAGACCGCCGGTCCCGCCATCTCCGAGAAGGCGATTGCCACCGAGACGGTTCCAGAGAAGGCGCCCGCGGGATTCAAGGCCGTCGCGCTCAACGTGCCCTGGTACTCGCAGTTCGAGAACCACGGCTCGGTGAAGGGTAACGGCACCCAATGCAATGCGATGACGCGGGAGATGATGAAGGACGGGAAGAACACCGCCAATCCTGGAGGTCGAGACCCGACCTGGAACTTCAACGTCGCCGAGTCCAAGGACGACTTCGGACGCATCCAGCCGAACGCGGCGCGTGCGAAAGAGGGACGCGGGTACATCGATGCGCAGCTCGATGCAGGGCACCCCGTGATGGTGGGGGTGATGTGGCGCACGCCGACGCCCGGCGCCAATGACGGAAACGCGGACCACTACGTGGCCATCACCGGCAGAGGCGTCGCCGCCGACGGAACGGCGTACTACACGTTCAACGACCCTGGAGCGACGTCGGCAGCGAACGGCGCCGACACACGAGAGAAGAACCGCTTCTTCGTCGACGCGAACACCGGGATGCTCTTCCGCCCAGGGCTCCAGGAGGCTCCGTGGAAGATGTACACCGTCGACGCGCGCTACGAGGTCTCGCAGGTGCGGAAGAACCAGTAGCTCGGAGGCTCCATGAACTCGCTCATCCTTGCAGTCCTCTGCGCCGCAGCGCCCGTCGGAACCTCTCCCGCTCTCTTCGAGAACATGAACTTCGCCAAAGAGGACTTCGTCAAGGAGGTCACCGACGAACGCCTCACAAGAGGCGGGTGGCCGACGCTCATCTTTCCCTCGCGTGGGGTGGTCATCCTCGCCGACGGAGAGCGCGAGCGATTCACCTTCACAGCGAAACCGAGCGGCTCCGGGTACACGCTTCTCCTCAAGGATGAATGGGGCCACATGTACACTCGCTCCTGGCAGTGGCTCGACACTCAGCGGGCCAGCACCGATCTTTGGGGTTCCAGCCATGTCGCCAGCCGCGCTCACCCCACTCCGTGGGAACGGCGCGAGGCCTTCGGGCACCGGCTGGCCGCGAAGGAGCTCGAGCCGGGGGAGTTTCGGGACAGCCGGGGCCCGGTGTTCACCATTCGGGGCGACGGCGGCGTGACGTGGTCGCGGCCGGACCTGCGTGGAACGTTCTTCACCTGCCAGCTCACCTGTACCGTGGGCGCTCGCCAGTCACTCTGCGTGAAGTTCGAACGGCCGCCCTCGGTGGACATCTTCAGCTCCGAGCGGGAGTACATCTTCGAATCGACGGACGGAGGCGTCGTGGGGACGCCCGTCAGGCAATACGATCCCTGCGAGGCGAGAGAGCACGTGTCCGGCGACGCGCTGCGGCGGTGACCCAGGTTCAGAGCCTCCGCCGCCTCGAGCCTCGTCCTGGGCAGCTGCCGCGATGAGGAACTACGCACCCACCCGGAGCGCCTACCCTCCACCTGTGAAGCGCAGTGATCATCCGCCGCCCGACCTCCGGCCCGAATAACCGGAGGTTGGGCGGTGGCGCATCGGTTGCTCTGCCTCGGGGGCATGAACCGCCGCCTCCCGACCGTGACCCTGGAAGAGCTCCTCTCGAAGCGTGGCCGCCGGCTGCCGCTCCTCGAGGCCCTCTACGTTGGGCTCGAGCTGGCCAAGCGCGTCGAGGGCCGCCACCGCATGGGCCTCGGCGTAGGCGAGCTCGACGTCGACCGCGTGCTCATCGACGAGGAAGGTGCGGTTTCGCTGGGCTCCGGCGCACGCGGTCCCCACGACGTGAAGAAGGACGTCTTCGCCCTCGGCCGGGTGCTCTACGAGCTGCTCACCGGGGCCTCGGTGGCCGAGGTGCTGGCGGTGCACGTGCGCTCTCCGGGGGCGCGAGTACCGGCGCCGAGCCGCTTCAACCCGGCCATCGACTCCGAGCTCGACACGCTGGTGGCGGCCACGGTCTCCAGCGACGAGTCGCTCCGTCCCGCCTCGGTGCGCGTGCTCATCGTGGCCATCGAGGCCGCCTTCGAGGAGCTCGAGCTGCCCGTCGTCCCCGGCGGCGTGCTGGACGACGTGGCTCGCGCGCTGCCGAGCGCCTCGTCGACCACCCAGAGCGAGCTGCCGCTCTCCGAGGTGGTGGTGGCCATCTTGGCCGGGAACGGGCCGCCCCCCGGGACGTACGCCACGCCCGCGCCACTTCCGACAGTCGCCATCCCCACGGCCGTGACGCCACCGCGCACTGCAGTGCTTCGGGACGCGGTGGTGGTCCCGACCGTGCTGGCGCGTCCGGCTCCGACGCCGGCGCCCATCTTGGTGCCGCCGCCGCCACCCGCCGTGACCGCTCGGGAGGTGGTTGCCACGCCCGAGGTGTCACGCCCGGGTCCAGTCCTCGAGCCGCGCGTCACGCGCCGACCGCCGGCGTGGTGGTCCGAGCCCCGAGAGGACGTCATCACCGAGCAGCTCGAGCCCGAGGCATTCTTCGACGAGGAAGAAGCCCGACCCCCGGAGTCCTCCGCCGCCTGGACGCTCGTGGCCGCCGTCTTCTCGGTCGTCGCCATCGGCTGGACGCTCGTGCTGCCGATGTGACGCGCGGCGCGAGTCTGGCTTCGGGCGCCGTGCTATCTCGCCGGCCGTGAACTCGACCCGCGTGCCGCGCCTCGCCATCGCCG
>JBBIOE010000319.1:0-6489 GCA_037443525.1 Archangiaceae bacterium
CGCGCCGCCGCCGGTACCGCCGCCCGTGCCCCCGCCGGTGCCGCCGCGCGCCTCGCACTTGCCGCCCATCTTGTCCGGGCTCGGATCGAGCTTCGAGCACTGCTGGTTGGACTTGGTGCAGTCGACGCAGGTCGCGCCGGAGACGCCGCAGGTCTCGTCGGCGATGCCCTTGAAGCACAGGCCCTGCTCGTCGCAGCACCCGTCACAGTTGCTCGCGCTGCAGCGCTTCACCGACTGCGTCGGGCCGCAGGACGGCGCCAGCGCCACCACGAAGCCGACCGCGGCGGCCAACGCCCCCATCTTCCACGTAGACATCGACATTCGATTCCTTCTCCCGGAGCCAGCCTTCGCGGCGGCTCCACGTTGCACGGCCCTTTGGAGCCGCCCCTCCTACTCAATCTCCTGGGTCGGTGGAAAGAGGGCCCCTCCCGACCACCTCCGCCTACATCGTCCGACAGCGGCTCCGGGAGGGGGTTGATCTCTGACCTCGCCACTTGCACAGTGCGCCGCCGTTCAAAGGGCCGCGGGCGTCTTCCGCCTTTCACACTTCGGAGTCAGCGCATGTCTTCTACCCCCGTCGCCCACAGAGCGTGGCTGCTTGGAGTGTTCGCGCTGATCGCCTCCGGCTGCGACTGCAAGGGCAGCTCGAACATCAGCCGCTCCAACGGTGAGATCGGCGTGGTCTGGTACGACGCCGACGGCAACCGGCTGGTGAACCGGGACGCGCTCTTCGACTTCGGCTACGCGCTGGTCGGCGACAAGAAGCCGATGACCATGACGGTGCGCAACACCGGCGCTGGCAAGCTCACCCTGACCAAGCTCGAGCTCGCCTCCGGTGATCAGACCGCCATCGGCGGCCCCGGCGACGGCGACTTCGAGGTGGACTTCGCTCCCGTCGAGCTCGAGCCTTCCACCGACACCGCCGTGCCGATGTACTTCACGCCCCGCGGCCTGAAGCAGCTCTACGAGTCGAAGCTCACCCTCACCGCCGAGGGCGCGCGGGTGGAGGACTCCACCGCCACCATCACCCTGCGCGGCGCCGGCCAGAAGGGCGCGTGCGATCTGCCCACCGAGATCGACTTCGGCAAGGTGCCGGTCGGCGACACCCTGCCCTTCGAGGTCGTCTACAACAACCCCACCAACGTCGACGCTTTGGGCTCGGTGGGCGCCGTCGGCGGCGCGGACGCGGCGGCCTTCGGCGCCACGCCCTCGGGCGACGTGCCGGTGACGCACCAGTCGCAGGTGAACGTGGAGGTCACCTTCTCCCCCACCGAGAAGCGCGCCTACTCCGCGACGGTGAAGCTGAAGGGCGCCGGCAACTGCCCCGAGGTCGACGTCACCCTGAAGGGCGAGGGCGCGGACGACGTCTTCTCCTGGACGCCCGACACGCTCGACTTCGGCTTCGTCAGCCCGGGCTTCGACTCGGTGAAGGACGTGCTCTTCACCAACCTGTCGAACATTCCCATCACCATCACCGACGTCACCTCGTCGATGCCCACCGACTTCGAGCACCGGGTGCCCGCCGGCGCCGACGCCACCCGGCTCTCCATTCCCGGCGGCGGTCAGCCCTTCCCGATGCACCTGGCCTGCGCGCCCGCCGGCATGGGCCCGCGCACCGCTACCCTCACCTTCAAGACGCCGCTCAAGAAGACGCCCCAGGGCACCATCTCGCTCAAGTGCGTGGGCGGCGGCCCGAAGATCAAGGTCACCCCGCGCCCCACCCTGGCCTTCGGCCGCGTGGGCTACTTCCCCGGCAACACCTCCTTCACCGTCACCCGCAAGGTGAACATCCAGAACATCGGCAGCCGGCCCGCCACGCCCACCACCACCGCCAACCTCTACCTGGGCCAGGTGGACGCCTCGGGCACCCCGGGCCAGCTCCCGCTCTTCGACCTGGTCCCCAAGAACGCCGCCACCGCCGCCGACGAGTTCACCGTCAGCCTCGCCTCGGCCTACGACCCGGCCAAGGGCCTCGAGCCGATCGCGGGCAAGAACTTCGTCGACGTGGGCGTGGTGCTGAACCCCAAGTCCATCGGCCTCAAGGAGGCGGACCTCGTCATCTACTCCAACGACTCGGCCGAGCCGTCCATCACCGTGAAGATCACCGCCGACGTGCAGCAGCTGCCGCCCTGCAACTACAAGGTGGCGCCGGCGCAGGCGAACTTCGGCCTCGTCACCCCGCCCACCTCGAAGGACCTGCCCATCACCATCACCAACCTGGGCACCGCCGCCACCGACGTCTGCTACCTCTCGGGCATCGACCTCGCGCCGGGCAGCAACCTCGCCTACTCCATCGTGGGCGGCCCGGTGGTAGACAAGGAGCTCCAGCCGCAGGAGTCGTGGCAGGTGGTGGTGCGCGTCGCGCCGCCCGGGCCCGTGCCCACCACGGTGCAGTCGCTCACCGGCGTGCTCACCTTCAACGCGAGTAGCCCCACCAAGCCGCAGGCCTCGGTGCCGCTCACCACCGCGGTCGGCCCGGTCTGCCTCACGGTGACGCCCGACCCGCTCGACTTCGGCACCGTGAAGCAGGGCTGCAGCTCGGCCGCCAAGACCTTCAACATCTACAACGTGTGCTCGACCTCGGTGACCATCACCGGCTTCGCCATGCAGGCACCGGGCGGCCAGCCGCCGGGCGGCCCCAACTGCCCCGGCGCCGCGGCCTGCCCCGAGTTCTTCCTGGTGCAGACGCCAACCCTGCCCGCCACCGGCCTGCCCATCTCCACCGGCGCCGCGCCCATCACCTTCCAGGCCAAGTACCACCCCATCGACCTGGGACAGGACCAGGGCGCCGTCGCCATCACCGCGCTCCAGGGCGGCCAGTCGGTGACCTACCTCGTGAACCTGATGGGCACCGGCGACACGAGCGGCCTCCAGACCGACACCTTCGTGCAGGACCTCAAGCCCAAGGCCGACATCCTGCTCGTCATCGACGACTCCGGCTCGATGCAGGACAAGCAGAACAACCTGGCGGCGAACTTCTCCAGCTTCATCCAGTACGCGGTGGCGGCGAACGTCGACTACCAGATCGGCGTCACCACCACCTCGATGCAGGACGACCCCTGCATCGGCGGCTTCTGCCCGCCCAACGGGAGCGTGGCCAAGGCCGGCCACCTGCGCCGCGACTCGAACGGCCTCTACATCTTGAAGCCCACCACGCCGAACATCGGGCAGAAGTTCTCCGACTTCGTGAAGGTGGGCATCAACGGCAGCTCCTCCGAGGAGGGCCTGGAGCCCGCGGTGGCCGCGCTCACCCCGCCGCTGGTGGCCGCGGAGAACGCCGGCTTCCTGCGCACCGACGCCAACCTCGCGGTGGTGGTGGTCTCCGACGCCATCGATCAGTCGCCGCAGCCGGTGAGCTACTACGAGAACCGCCTGTGGAACGTGAAGGGCTTCAACCGCCAGTCGATGTTCACCTTCAACAACATCGGGCCCTACTCGGCGAACGGCATGGCGCCCTCGGGCTGCACCTACGACTCGGAGCCGGCGAGCAACACCCGGTACCAGACGGTGGTGACGGCGACCAGCGGCATCAAGGATGAGATCTGCACCACCAACTGGTCCACCACGCTGCAGAACCTCGGGCGCACGGCCTTCGGCTACCGCACCCAGTTCTACCTGAACACCGCCCCCGACACCTCGGGCGGCAAGGTCATCACCGTGCAGCTCAACGGGCAGAACGTGGCGCCGTCCACCACCACCTGGACCTACGACTCGGCCTCGAACTCCATCAAGTTCGCCTCCACCGCCACGCCGAGCCCGGGCCAGACGCTGACCGTGACCTACACCACCGCCTGCTTCCCCTAGGCGCTCGAGCGAGACCTCGCCTCGAGGCCCAGCACCCGACCAGACGACGCGGTGCGAAGCCGCGTCCGCGCGAGCGCGGCGCCGCGCGATGGTTCAGCGCGGCCCGGAGCGAGGAGCCGGCGCACGAGCTCGGCGAGCCGGGTGTCGAGGAATGCCGCACCGAGCCCGAGTGACGAGCGTCGAGCCGCGCGAGGAAGAGCCTCGAGGGAAGCGATGAGCTCGGCGGTCTCTGTTCGATCGACCACCCGTCGGCCTACGCACCAGGCGCGCCGCGGTTTCGCCAGGCCACGGCCCCCGTGGTCGTGACCACCTGCGTGGGCGGTGCCTGGAGAGCGGAACGGTCGAACAGGCGCGACCGCGCGCGGTTCCCCACGCGACGGCGCACCGTCGACGCGAAAGGCCGCGGCCCTCAGCGCGCAGGCGGCGGCAGCGGCCTGACCCCGAGGAGCCGCCGCCCGAGCAGCGAGCCGGCCAGCACCAGCACCACCACTGGCAAGACGTGCCCCACCAGCACGTGCGCGGTGTCGGACAGCGGGCACCACACGTCGACGAGGAGGTTGGCCCAGGCGCCACAGGTGGCCCCTACCGCCGCGCCCAGCGCCCAGGGACCGCGCGGCTCGATGCCCCGGCGCAAGAGGAGGAAGGAGCCCAAGGGCAGCGCCGCCATGCCGAGCGTCATGCTCAGGCAGCGCCAGCCGACGCGGGCGTAGGGCTCTGGGTAGCTCCCCTGGACCGAGTGCAGCCACGCCAGGAGCACCAGCGGGGTGGCGAAGGCCGCGAGCAAGAGCAGGCTCGGCGGTCGCCCCATCACCGAGCCCTTCCGAGTGAAGACGAGCCCCGAGAGCGCGGCGGCGAACAGCCCCCACACGCCCGACACCAGCCAGGTCAGGCGCCTCGGCCGAGCCGCCTCGCCCGCCGGTCCGCCCATCAGCCACAGAATGCCCACCGCCACGCCGACGGAGAGCGCGAGGAGCCCGAGGGCCACCAGGCGGCCCCGTTGGCGCGTGGGCGAGGGGTGCGCCGCCACTCGCGCCAGGAGCAGGTCGCGAGCGCTGGGGACCGGGGTCATGGCGAGTCTCCCTTGGACGAGGAGGAGCGGAGGAGCCCGAGGGCAGCGCGCATCGCGCTGTAGGCCCGGTGCGCCCGGAGCTTCACGGCGGTGGCGGTGGTGCCGAGCACCGCGGCCGCCTGCTCCACGGAGAGGCCGTCCTCGCGCACCAGGCGCCAGGCCTCGCGCTGCAAGGGTGGCAAGCGGCCGAGCTCGGCCTCGGCGAGCTGGGCGAGCTCCTGGGCGCTGGCCACCTCGTCGGGCGGCGCCTCCGCGGAGGGGCGGGCGTCGAGCGCGCTCTCGCCCAAGGCGCCCGCCGGCTCGAGGCGCTCGAAGTGCCCGCGCCGGTATCCATCGACGTGGAGCCGGCGGGCGATGGCGAAGGCCCACGGCACCACGTCGGCGCCGCGCACGAAGCTCTGCCGGGCGCAGTGCATCTGCAACAGCGTCTGCTGCACCAGGTCGTCCACGCCCGACGCGTCGAGGCCCCTGCGGCCAAAGTAGCCCTTCAGCCGCGGCGCGAGCGCGTCGTACACCTCGGCGAAGGCGGCGGCGTCCCCGTCGGCGTGGCGATCCATCGCCGCCGAGAGCGCCGTCCGCCACGCCGAGTCCGAGGCTCGCGCCACGGTTCCCCCCACACGACTGTCGCCGGCTTCACGCGGCAGAACCCCTGCAGAGCGGCTGCGGACCGGATCCGGGCCCACCCCGGACACACGGAGCCGACTACGTCACATCGACGCGCTGGTTTCGCGGAATTCGGACGGCGCCCACTCTCGTTCGTCAGAGACCGGGAAGTTGGGGCGAATCGACGCGGGCGAACGGGGCCGGCGGAGGGCCGATCGGGACCAAGGGGCCGCGCGCGCGGCGCTCGCGATCGAGCTCGCCCCTCCACTGGCGGCCGTCGCTCGAGACGCGCACTTCGAAGCCCGAGCCGTCGGGGAGCTCCGCGACGCTGACCTCGGTGAGACCCTTGGTGGGGAGCGCCCAGGCCCTCCGGAGCTCGGTCCACGGGTGCGCCCCCACCCAGACCGCGCCGCCGACGGCCTCCACGAAAGCGGGCGCGGTCCGGCCCAGGCTCGCCGCCGGCCCGGGCGAGCGCGCGGCGGTCCCCGGCGTGCCGCAGGCCAGCGGGCCCAGTGAGAAAATCACCAGCAGCTTAAGGAGCGCGGTGCGGCGCATGACCGGGCTACGCGCGAGCGCGCCGGTGGTTTCGCTAAGCCCGCTACTCCTTGGGCATCGCTCGGAGGATGGCCTTGCCGTCCTTGATGACGACCTTGAAGTCCACCGACTTCGCGCCTTGCTGCTTCATCAGCTCCGGCACCTGCTTGCGCAAGGAGTCGCTCACGGACTTCAAGGAGAGGCTCGAGGTGTCCTCGCCGCAGCGACGCTTGGCCATCATGTACGCGTCGTAGATGGCCTTCACCTTCTGATCCGACAGCCCACCGGAGGCGCTCACCGGCGCGGGCGAGCCCGGGGCGGCGGGCCGGGCGGGAGCGGCCACGGCGGGCTTCTGCGGCGCGCCGGGCGCCGAGGGCCTGAGCACCCGCATCGCCGCCGGTGACCCGCAGGTCTGGCGTGACATTTTCATGTCCAACAGCGCCGAGGTGCTGGCGCAATGCCAGTTGTTGCGTGACCAG
>JBBIOE010000320.1:0-6475 GCA_037443525.1 Archangiaceae bacterium
TGACGCCCGAGTCCTTGGTGCCCAATAGCAGGCATCATGCCGGCTTCGTTCAACGCGACGTTTGACGCGGTCAGCCGCTGATACGCCGTCCGCGCGCACAGCGACCGCGTCAAACGCCTACTGGTTTGAGTAGGACTGCAAAATCGGAGCTCCGTCGTAGCTGAAGTCGATTGAGAACAGCTCATGCGAGTACTGAGACCTCGCAACTTCCGACTCGCTGGCGCGCTCCGACATGCGTGTCTTGCGACGCGCCCAAAGGCTCTGGGAGCGCGCCCACAGTTCATCCCGTTGCGCCTTGAACAGCGCGCGCGACTCGCCGAGCCGATTCTGAAAGCTCTCGGCGGCTTCCTTGAATGACAGGGAGTCCAGCCCCTCCTCCATGGCGTCGAGCAGTTCTCCCAACTCCTTGACCGCGCCATCTGCATCGTGCGCTCGCTGCGCTCCACGAGCTTTGTAGTCGCTCCACGCCTGCTGGTAGCTCCTCCACAGGGCGTCCCGTTCTTCGCGCTGAAGCCGCTCGGCGCGGAGCTCGGCTTCGAACTCCTTCGCGCGTTGCCGCCAGCCGGGCTCCGACACCGAATGCAGAAGCTCGGCGAGCCGTCTTTGCAGATCAGGCATCAATCGCACCGCCTCTCGTTGCGTGACCTAGCGGCACCCAATCTACCCAGAGAAGCATAGGAGGAAGAGCCCCTCTTTTTGAAGTCCGCGCCGAGTCGGGGAGCGCGAGCGGAGGGAAATCGGCGGGTGCGGTGCCGTGCCCAGCGACAATTACTCTTCCCCGGTAGCGACAATTACACTTCCCCATCCTGAGTGAGCGCCGGAGACGCGGTCCCGACCAAGGCTGTGAAATTTTCGGCCTCTCGCCGAGGGTGGAGCAGCTTGAGGCGCTGGCGCTATCGTCGGATGCTCGCCGACACGTTGCGCTGTATGCGCACGGCCTCGGGGACTCCTTCAGGCTCGGCCTGACGGACGAGCTCTGCACGATCAGGATTGGAGCCTCACCCAATGCAGAAACTGGCGTTGTCCCTACGGGGTCGGAGCCATGCAGCGCTCCAGCGCCTGCTCAATCCTGTTCCTCACGGCACGCGCCTGGCGGCGACCGAGCTGCATGAGTCCATCGGCGTGTCGGTAGTCGATAGCGGCGGAGGTTCGCTGCTCCTTCACGAAGTCGCCTACCCGCATGGCGAGCGACCGGGTTCCCGGGGGACAGCTCTCCCCACCGGCCTCCTTCCCGGAAGTCGGGCTCAGTCCGTCGCATAGCGCGAGGTCGTTGAGCGAGTCGCGGGCGTCCCGGGCATTGATGAAGATGTGTTCGATTCGGGGCGCCGCGGCATCAAGCGCCGCGCGTGCGACTTGGTACTGCGCAAAGAATTCCGTCAGACCGTACTCGAGCAGGTACTCGGAGTCCGGGACCCCAGTTCCAGAACCCGCGAACATGCCACTCTCGGCGTCGGTGCTGCTATCGATCACAATGATGAGCCCCCGCTGGTCCGGCTGGGAGCCGCGCGAGCGTGCCAGGTCGGCATTCACGACGTCCAAGGCGGTGAAGACTCCGAGGTTGTCGGCGAGACCGCCGTCGACGAGATCCAACGATCCGGAGGCGGTCGAGAGCCGGAACGGTCCGATGCCGGGGAACGACATCGATGCTGCCAGGGCTTCGCTCATGGGCCAATCGCGGAACCTCGCACTCTCGGAGCAGCGGACGGGAGTCGTCAGCCTCAAGACACCGAGCCTCTCAAGGACCGCTGAGGTGAGCGGGACGCGTGAACCGTCGGCGAACGCTGTTGCGTTGGGAATCCAGGTAGGAGCGAATTTTCGGGCAGATTCGTAGTGCTGCGCGGCGGCAAGTTCGACTCGCCGCCCGATTGAGATCGCAAGGGGGGCGAACATGTCGTCGAACGTGAGCGCCAGCTCGCAGTTGTTTGTGGCGAAGTTCTTGCCGAACACCCCGATGGGGAGGCGCTCCCTGAACCGCAACAACCTGGTCTGGTTGTCAGTCCAGAGGAATTCCGAGCGGCGGAGGTACGCCTCGCTGAAGGAGCTTTCGTAGTCGGCGGAATCGAAGTGCACTCTCACCGCATTCTGGAAGGCCGCCACGTCGAAGGGACTCGATTGGAGCACCCAGTAAACGTCCTTCTCCCAGAACGTCCCGGCGAGAATAGCCCCCGTGATGCCGCCGCCCGACGCGGTGCTGATGTAGTCGACCTGCGACAGGAGTGAGACTGACGAGTGCTGCACGTGAAGGTCCCAGTCCGCCATCTCGCGGAGCACACCGAAGGAGTAGGCGGCTGAGATGGAACCGCCCCCGGAGATGGCGAAGGCCAGAGAACAGCGGCGGGACGCGATGGGCTCGGGACGATCCTGCGGAGTGCGCAGGTTGGCCATGATGTTCGCCCCGTGAATCTCGTCGCTGGTCGGCACCGAGCCGTGCTGGGCAGCGTAATGGGCACGGTAATCGGTCAACTCGTGGAAGCCGACTGCGGCCTTGGTGCAGGCGCCCAGTGCCAGAAGTGCGACACAGGAGGAGGAACGAAGCAGCGTGGAGGTCATGAAGGGCTGCGCCAAGATTGGAGGTATTTTCTTGAGCCGCGAATCATGTTGCGCCGGCAGCTTCTTGTGCACGCACGACCGTCGGGACGAGCGTCCACACACAGGCGACGAGCCACAACGCGAGTTGCTTCATGTCTACCGTCCTCCCGAATGCGTCGATGCTTCTTCCCACGAAAGCGTGCGTCGACCGGAAGGTTCATAGCGCACTCATTCGGAGCTTTGAAGGAAGTTGTGTGAGACTCGAATGGTGCGTTCGGGGGCGTGCGCGGCCCAACCGCGATTCGCTCGGCACCGAACTCCGCGAGACACAGAGGTACTCCGCGACGCCTGACGCGCCCCAGGCCTTCCTCATGCTCGTGGGCTGGTGGCGGCGACGGCCGGCGAGGGGCGTCCGACGTGTTCTTCACCGAGTGCAGTTCGTCGAGGACGAGGCCGAGCACGTCGGTGAGGGCGCGGGTGAAGGCGTCGATCTTCTGGCCGCGCTGGGAGGTGGACCCCATCGGCTGGACAGCTTTTCGGGCCTCCGCATTTGCATCTCGGGACGGCGAGTTGAGTGTTGATCGTCTGGTCGTTGAGTTGAAGTCGTGACTGGTCGTGGTCGTGTTGGTGGTCGGTCGGTCGCCCGCCGGAGCTCGGCGAAGCCGAGCGGAGGCGATCTCCGACGTCTCGTTCATGCCGCTGCCCTCCTGACGAGGCCCACTCCTCGGTAGACCTCCATCGGCGTGCGGTTGTCGTGCGCCTGATGCGGCCGCCTCACGTTGTAGAACCGGATCCACTTCCTGATCCCGACCTCGGCTGTTGGCGGTCACCGAGATCCGCGGGAATTCGGACCGGCGATCGCGCGTGGGTGAGCAGCGATCGCCGAGTCCGGGGCCGCTACTTCTTGGCGGCCTTTGCCTTCTTCGACTCCTCAGCGGCGCGACGCCGGTACGACTTGCCCTCGATGGTGATGATGTCGGCGTGATGGACGATGCGGTCGATGAGGGCCGTGGCGCAGGCGGCGTTCGGGAAGATGGTGGCCCAGTCGCCAAACGGCAGGTTGGTGGTGAGCACCAAGCTCTTCTCCTCGTAGCGGCGTGAGACGATCTGGAAGAGCAGGTCGGCGTTGCGTGCGTCGTACGAGAGGTAGCCGACCTCGTCGATGACGAGCAGTGCCGCGCGGGCGTAGTGCTTGAGCCGCCGGTCGAGCGCGCGAGGCGAGTCCTGCGCGCCGAGATCGAGCAGAAGCTGGGACGCCGTCGTGAAGAGCGCCGTGTGACCGGCGACGACGGCCTGGTGCGCGATGTTCTGGGCGATCATCGTCTTGCCCAGTCCCTGCGGCGCGACGAGGACCAGATTCCGGCGCTCGGCGAGGAAGTCCAGCTTGAGCGCGGCCTCGAGGGCCGGCCTGTCGATGCGCGTCGGCCACGCCCAGTCGAAGTCGGCCATCACACCGAAGCGACCCAGCTTCGCGCGAGCCTCGCGCCGCTCCATGCTCCGGCGAGCGCGCTCCTTCGCCTCCTGCTCGGCGACGTGCCCGAGCAGTTCGACGGCGCCCCAGCGGTGCTTGGTCGCCAGCGCCACGATGTCGTCGAGGTTGCCGCCGGCCCAGTGCAGTCCCAGCCCGGTCAGCTGCGTCGAGAGCTGCACGGTCATGACTCGCCTCCGTCGCCGAGCAGCGAGTCGTAGTCGGACAGGGCGTGCGGCGTGACGTGCACGTGCCGCACGGATTCGGGCACGACGACGTCGATGTCGGGCGGTCGCCCGCGACGCCGAGCCTTCGTGTCGAGCAGGTGAGCGACGGACGCGGCGCTCAAGGCCTGGCGGCTCATCGCCTCGGCGAGCGCGGCGTCGAGCTCCTTCGGGCCGTACTCGCGCAGCAGCTTGAGCAGGCGCGACGTCTCCGCGCCCAGCATCGCGCCTCGGGCCGCGAGCGCGTCGATGAAGGCGGCCGCGTTCTTCAGCGTCGCGCGCAGCACGTCTCGCCCGCTGAGTTCGGCCGCGCGCCGCTTCTGCCGGGCCAGCGCCTCGAGGTGAGCCTCATCATCCACGCGCGCGCCCTTGTCGTAGCTGCGCTCATGGCTGGCGACCTCCACGTCGCCATCCAAGAGCCGCACCCTGTTCTCCGATGCCACCAGGGTCAGCGGCTTCTTCACCAGCTTGTGCGGCACCGAGTAATCGTTGCCGTCGAAGCGGATGTACGGCGTCTTTCCCGATGCCGCCGGCCGCACCACGTCGCACGGGAAGGTCCCCTCGGGCAGCGGCAAGAGCCGCTCTCGCTCCTCGCCCAGCACGTCGACGATGCGCCGGCCGTCGGGCGCACCTGGCCAGTTCCGCACCAGGGCCACCTCCGACAGCCACGTCGCCAGCTGCGAGTTCAGGTCGGCGAGGCCGCTGAAACGCCGCGCGGCGAAGAAGCTGTCGCGCAGGTACCGGATGGTCCGCTCCACCTTTCCCTTCTCGTTGCCCCGGTACGGCGCGCAGGGCTTCGGCGCGAAGTGGTAGTGGCCCGCCAGCTCGAGCAGCCGCGAGTGGAAGCGCACCGCGTCTCCGTGGCGCTCGAGGACGACGGACTTGAGGTTGTCGTACAGGAGGGCTCGCGGCACGCCTCCGAGCGCGGTGAAGGCCGCGACGTGGCCGCGCAGGAAGTTCTCCATCGTCATGTCCGGGTAGAAGCGCGCGTACACCCCGCGCGAGTGCGACAGCACCATCACGAAGCAGCAGAGCTTCCTCGTCGCGTTGCCGACTCGCAGCGGCCCGAAGAGGCCCCAGTCCACCTGGCCCTCCTCGCCCGGAAGCGTCTCGCGCCGGAAGTACGCCTCGGCCCTCGCCTCTGGCCTCACCACCCGGACGAAGCGGCGCACCTGGATGGCGCTGCCCGAGTACCCGCGCTCCTTCACCATCCAGAAGAGGCGCGAGGCCCTCAATCGCGGGTACTTCTCCAGCGTCTCGCGGATGAAGGGCTTGTACGGGTCCAGCTTCATCGGCGCGATGCGTCTGGCCACCGGGCCCCTCGCCTCGAGCCCGAGCGCCCGCTCCACCGCCTCGTGGTGCACGCCCAACTGCGTCGCGATGGTGCCCACCGTCCACTTCTCCGCGAAGTGCAGCCGGCGGATGTTCGCCACCACCTCCATCGGCAGCGTCATCGCCCACCTCCTTCACGGCGGCCGCCGCCAGCGCGGCCGGTACTTCGCCAGCGTCTGGTGTCGCAGGAATCGGCTCTCCCGCTCGCACCACGCGCACCGGTACTTCCCCTCGGGCTTCGCATCGCATCCTTCTCTCGCTGCGCCGCTGCTCGACTCCGCCGGCATGGCGACCTCGGTCGGCGCGGGCGGCACGGTCGCCGCCACCGGCACCTCCTCGTCAGTCTGATGCGTCACTTTCTGCTGGCGCTCGCGGTACCGGCGCTGCCGCTCGGCGTGCGCGTGCCGCCCGCTTCGCGTCGTCTGGTAGCGCCGCCCGGCCTCGCGCAGGCATGAGCGCCGGGCGATGTCGCGGCAGTCAGGCCCGCAGTACCGGTGCCCGCGGTCGCAGTGGCTGCAGAGGAAGAAGAGCTGCCGGCACGCGGACCGGGCACAGGTGACGATGCGCAGCGCGTCCACAGCACACGACGCGAGCCGGTTTCTGGCGGTCCGCTCCCGTCTGCGCTACCTCGCGCTCACCACGAGCGCGCTGCGCACACGGGCGCGCCGTCCAGAGGGGCTCTCCAGTGGCTGCTGGGGGGCCCTTCGTCTTTGGGGCACGCGCTGGCCGTGCCTCGTAATTCTCCACAGCCAGCCCACAAGTTTCCGGTCTCCTCCCCGGACCCCTCCTCAAACGGACCAGGACCGATCGCAGCGCTCGTCCCCGACGTGGTGCTCGATCGTGGTCACGGCGACGACGTGAACGACTTCACGCCGCAGTTCGCCGTCCAGATTCACGCGGATCTCGGTGATCGTTCACACCT
>JBBIOE010000321.1:0-6444 GCA_037443525.1 Archangiaceae bacterium
ACGGCATGCTGCAGACCCTCGACCCCCACTCGGTGCTGCTCAAGCCCGACCTGTACCGGGACATGCGCACCCAGACCAAGGGCGAGTTCGGCGGCCTGGGCTTCGTGATCCAGATGCGCGAGGGCGCGCTCACCGTGGTCAAGGTGCTGCCCAAGACCCCCGCCTTCCGCGCCGGCATCAAGAAGGACGATCAGATCACCCGCATCGGCGAGGAGTCGACCGTCAACATGGACGTGAACGAGGCCGTCACGAAGCTCCGCGGTCCCGTCGACACCAAGGTCTCCATCACCCTCAACCGCAAGGCGTGGGACAAGCCCCAGGTGATGACCGTGACCCGCGCCCTCATCACCATCGAGTCGGTGCAGGCCAAGCTCCTCGCCAAGGGCATCGGCTACGCGCGGCTCAAGAACTTCCAGGGCAACACCACCCACGACCTGCAGCAATACCTGGAGGACCTCAACGCCCAAGCCAAGGCCCAGGGCTTCGCCACCGGCCTGAAGGGCCTCGTGCTCGACCTGCGCGGCAACCCGGGCGGCCTGCTCGATCAGGCCATCCAGGTCTCCGACACGTTCCTCTCCTCGGGCACCATCGTCTCCACGGTGGGCCTGTCGGACAAGCTGCGCGACGAGAAGCGCGCCCACCCCGACGAGGGCGATGACGCCTTCCCGGTCGCGGTGCTGGTGAACTCCGGCAGCGCCTCTGCCTCGGAGATCGTCGCCGGCGCCCTCAAGAACCAGAACCGCGCCGTCATCATCGGCCGCCAGTCCTTCGGCAAGGGCAGCGTGCAGGTGCTCTACGACTTCCCCGACGAGAGCGCACTGAAGCTCACCATCGCCAAGTACCTCACGCCGGGCGACGTCTCGATCCAGGAGGTCGGCATCACCCCCGACATCCAGCTCGTCCCAACCCTGGTCTCGAAAGATCGCGTCGACGTCTTCTCGCCCCGCAAGTCCATGGGAGAGGCCGACCTCGAGCACCACTTCAGCAATCCCGCCAACGCCCAGGCCGCGAAGAAGCGCGACGACGTGGTCCTGCGCGAGAAGCCGAGCGAGAGCCTCAAGTACCTGAAGGAGACGAAGGAGAAGGTCGCCAAGGCGGACAAGGCGGACAAGGGCGACAAGAAGGACGGCAAGAAGCCGGAGGTCACCCAGAGCAAGGGCGGCAAGAACGTCCTCACCGACACCGACGGCACGCCCGAGGAGGAGCTCGACGACCAGCTCGACGCCGAGTCCCAGGACGAGGTGAAGGAGGACTTCGAGGTCCAGTTCGCCCGCGACTTCCTCGTGCAGGCGCCGTTCATCGAGCGCAAGAAGATGCTCGAGGCCGGCAAGGGCTTCGTCGCCGAGAAGCGCCGCCAGGAAGAGACCCGCATCGCCGCCGCCATCGAGGCCCAGGGCATCGACTGGACGCCGGGCGAGACGCCGAAGAAGGTCGAGCTCGTCGGGAACCTGAAGCCCTCCACCGACAAGAAGGTGCAGGCCGGCGAGACCGTGCAGCTCGAGCTCACCGCCGAGAACCGCGGCCCCGAGCCGATTCGCCGCCTCCGCGCCTGGACCGAGAGCGACAACGGCTACCTCGATCACCGCGAGTTCCTCTTCGGCATGCTCAAGCCGGGCGAGAGGCGGAGCTGGACCGTGCCGGTGAAGCTGCCCAAGGACCTGCCCTCGCGCCGCGATACCGTGACGGTGCGATTCCAGGACGACACCGGCGTCCTCCAGGAGTCCTTCGCCGGCGAGATCTCGCTCGTCGAGCTCCCCCGCCCGCAGTTCGCCTTCAACTGGTCCATCGTCGACGACTGCGCCGTCTGCAACGGCGACGGCGTCGCTCAGCGCGGCGAGGCGGTGAAGGTGTTCGTCGACGTCACCAACGTCGGCCAGGGCAAGGCGCTCGACACGTTCACCAGCATCCGCAACGCGGCCGACCAGAACATCTTCATCGAGAAGGGCAACTTCAAGCTCGGCGAGCTCGCCCCCGGCGAGACCAAGACCGCCCAGTTCCAGCTCGAGGTGAAGAAGGCCTACGACAAGAACGAGTTCGGCCTGAGGCTCGGCATCATCGATGAGCCCCTGCAGGAGTACTCCGCCGACAAGCTCCTCGTGCCGGTCACCCCCGAGGGCACCCCGCTCCCGGCCCTCGACGCCCACAAGGTCGTGGCCAGGCTGGCCGAGCGCGCCGAGCTCTTCGCCGGCGTGGAGAGCCCGCCCCGCCCCATCGCCCGTCTGCCCAAGGGCGCCGTCGTCACCGAGCTCACCCAGGGCGCGTCGATGGCCAGGGTCGAGCTCGAGGGCGGCCGAACCGCGTTCGCGCGCCTGAGCGACCTGCGCGAGGCCAAGGGCGCGAAGGTCGTCCCCCCGGCCGTCGTCGAGTGGCTGCCGCAGCGCGCCCCCTCACAGATCTCGATGAACGTCGACCCGTCGCAGGGCGGCGTGGTGGTCGACTCCGAGAAGTTCACGCTCTCCAGCGTCGTCGTCGACTCGCGGCTCTTGGACGTCTACGTGCTGGTGAACGACCAGAAGGTCTTCTTCCGCGGCAAGGGCGACGGCGATCCGAACCGCCTGACCTTCACCACCGAGTTCCCACTGAAGGAAGGGAACAACTTGGTGACCGTCGTCGCGCGCGAGAGCCAGGACTTCGCCAGCCGGAAGACCGTGGTGGTGCGGCGCCGCCCGCCCGCCGTGGCCCAGAAGGCGCCGGCCGAGAAACAGCTCGTGACGCCCTAGCACACGACTGGTCCTGCCCGTTTGTTGAAGGGGGCCATGAGCGCGACTAGTGTCTCGCCCATGGTCGCACCAACTCTTCGCGCCTTCGGTTTGGCGACGGCCCTCGTCTCGGTCTCGGCGCTCGCCGATCCGTACGACATTCACATCTACCAGCTCGGCAACCCCCAGGAGAACGCGACGGGCTACACCCCGCGCGCCGACGCGAACTTCCGTGTGTTCGCCCGGCAGTACGCGGCGGGCATGACCAGCGTGAACCTGGCGCCGCCGGAGACGCTCGGGCACTCCGGCATGTCGTTCACCGCCGAGCTGTCGGTCATCGACTTCGGCGGCGGCGACAATCAGATCAAGACCGAGGGCACGCTGCACCAACCGATGCTCTTGCCCAGCATTCACATCCGCAAAGGCCTCCCCTTCTCCTTCGAGATCGGCGCCCGCGGCGGCTGGGTGGAGAAGAGCCGCATGGGCACGGCCACCCTCGAGCTCAAGTGGGCCCTCAACGAGGGCTTCGCATACCTCCCCGACATCGGCGTGCGCGGCAACATCACCAAGCTGCTCAACAGCCGCGACTTCGATCTCACCGCCGGCGGCCTCGACATCGGCCTCGGCAAGCAGTTCGCCATCGGCGGCATGGTGACGCTCACCCCCTATGTCGGGTGGAACCTCGTCTTCGTCGGAGCGTCGACCAGCAACGTCGACTTCAACCCAAAACGAAGCCTTGCCCAGGGCGACACCCCGGCTGAGCAGTACAAGGACTTCTACGTCTTCAGCTCACTCTTCGCCGGTGCCAACAGCCACAACCGCTTTTACGGTGGCATCCGCTTCATCGGCGGCGTGTTGCAGCTCGGAGGAGAGATCTCCTACTCCGCCGTGGGCACGTTCAAAGACGGGAAGACCGGCGAGAACCGCACCGTCGCCCCGGTCATCGCCTATAACAGCACCGTCGGCTTCGACTTCTAGACCGCGAGCGCCTTCTTCATCGCGCCGGGCCGGTTGGTGATGAGCCAGTCGACCCCCATCGCCCGAAGACGCCGAGCTGCGTCTGGCTCGTCCACAGTCCAAGCGGCGACTTCGAGCCCCGCGTGGTGCCAGCGCGCCACCCGCGCTTGGGTGCAGTGCCCCGACCAGGGGTGAATGCTCGTCTTCGCGGTCACGGGTGCCCAGCCGAAGAGTTGGCGGGAAAGCGACCGATCGGGATCCAGGAGGAGCCCGCGTCGCAGGGCCGGATGGCTCCTCGCCACCCGCACCAGGCACAGCGGGTTGAAGCTCGAGAGGAAGACCCGATCGGCGAGCCCGCGCGCCTCGACGAGCTCGGCCACCGCGACCGAGAGCCCGCGGTCGTCGAAGGCGTCGCACTTGAGTTCCACGTTCATCACCGCGCGGCGGGGGAGCGCGTCGAAGACCTGCTCCAGCGTGGGCATACGCGCCGGCGCGAAGCCGAGCGGCGTCCCCACGTCGGCCTTCGCGAGCTTCCACCAGGGCGTCCTGGCGACCTCCCAGTGGCGGTGCGCGAGGCGATCGAGCCACTCGTCGTGGCACACCACCAGCTCGCCCGAGCCGCAGCGCATGACGTCGAGCTCGACGCCGTCGGCGCCCTGCTCCATGGCGAGTTTGAAGGCCTCGAGCGTGTTCTCCGGAGCGTCGGCGCTCGCGCCTCGATGGCCGAGGATACGCATGGGCCGAGACATGGGCGAAGACCTCGCCCACGTCAAGTTGCGCCGGGCCGCGCCGTGAGGCAGGGTGCCCTCATGTTCGGCCTCGGCACCGGCGAGCTGCTCACCCTCGCGCTCATCATCTTCATCGTCTTCTCGGCGTCGCGCATGGGGCAGCTCGGCGACGCGCTGGGGCGGTTCGTGTACTCCTTCCGCCGCGCCGCCAACGGCCAGAACACCATCGACGTCACGCCCATGCGGCCCGTGTTGCGCGCCGACGAGAGCGGACCGGTGGCGGAGACCAAGCCCGAGCCGCCCTCGACCTGACCTTCAGTCGCTGGTCTTCGCCTCCAGCAGCCTCCGCGCGAGCGTCCGAATCGACACGTGCAGGCCCGCGTCCGACGCGATCTCCTGAAGCTCCACCTTGGCGAGCAGCGGTACCACCTTGGCGCCCACCTCGGGCGGCAGGTACGGGTTGAACGCCAGCGCACGCAACACCGCCGGCCGCACCGACCACCGCGACGATCTCCAGATCTCCACCAGCGGCTCGGAACGCGCGGGCCGGCGCGAGGCGATGCGCACCACCAGCTCCTCCGTGAGCCGCGGGTTGCGAAGCACCTCGCGCACCACGGTCGCGTCCGAGGCGATCGCGAGGCGGGCCAGCTCGTCGGGGTTCTTGGTGAGGCGCGCCCGCGTCTTGAGGTGCCCGAGCGGCAGGGTGAAGAGCTTCGCGTCCGCGCGGGCCGCCGCGTCCCGGTCGTACTCCTGGGCCGAGGCCCCGGTCGCCAAGAGCAGCTCGATCTCCGCCGTGCAGTCGAGGCCCGCCACTCGACGCAGCTCCTCGACGTACGGCTCGTTGGCGAGCTCGATCTCCAGGGCCCGCGTGAAGGCCGGTAGCGCCACCTGGGCGGGGCCGAAACCACCGCGAGCCAAGAGCATCAGCTCCTTCAGGAGCGCGCTGGCTTCGCCGGGCGGGCGCTCCACCATGGCCCGCGCCGCGGCCCGCCGTCGAATCTCGTCGCCGCCGCCGAGCACACAGAGGCGCTGCGCGACGGCGCGCGCCTCACTCCGCTCGGCCTCGCTCACGGCGTTCCGCCGGCCGCCTTCGCCTCGGCCGACGCGGCGACTCGAATTCGAAACGCCTTCAGGTCAGGCGGGTACTCGAAGAACGCCACCACGAATGGCGCGCTGGCTCCCGGCTCGAGCGCCTTCGCCTGCACCCCTTGCTGGCTGAGCAGGTGCTCGAGCTCGTCGGGGCTGGAGAGCGCTCGCAGCTCCTCCGGTGTCGGGGCCGGGCCGGCGAAGCCCTCCACCGCGCGCACCAGGCTGCCGCCCTCGAGGATCTCCGCGCGCACCTTCACCCGCGAGGTCGAGCTGCCGGTGTTCATGACCTCGCCGCGCACGAAGAAGACCGCCCGGCCGGACCTGGTCTCGTACAGACCATTCGATACGTCCTGGGCCACGAACTCGGACGGGTCGGCCACCAGCGCCTTGAGCCGCTCCGGGCTCAGCGAGGTGCTGTCGAACTTGCCCTCGTTCGCCACCACCGAGAAGACCACGAAGAGCGCCGCCACCAACACCGCCGCGATGCCGACGTTCACCACCACCGCGACCACCGTGCGCGGCTTCGAGCTCTCGTCCGCCGCGGCGCGCTTGAGCGCTGGTGGGGCGCTGGGTCGCAACTTGCCCACCGCGATCGCCTTGGCTGGCTCGGGCGCCGAGGGAACAGCCAGCGGGTCGACGTCGTCGGCCCCGCCGGGCAACGCCACCGCGCCGACCGCGGTGGGCGCGTCGTGGACCGCCGTCTTCGCGTCGGCCCCTGCCTGACCGGACTGCCCCCGCGACGGGGTGGGCGCGAAAGGATCGTGCGCGGCGGCCCTTTCCGTGGCGCGGGGCCCCGAGGGCGGCGGGCCGAAGGGGCTCGCGGCCGGCGGCCCACTGAAGGGATCGGCCAGCGCTCCCCCGTGGGTGGGCTCACCGAACGGGTTCGCGGCGGCCTTGGGAGAGGGCGCGCCTCCGGCCGGCCCCCCCAGCGCGGCGAAGTCGAAGGCCGCCGGAGCCTGCCCCTTCGGCGC
>JBBIOE010000322.1:0-6398 GCA_037443525.1 Archangiaceae bacterium
CACCGGGGGGAGCAACCCACTCAACGCCTGCCAGACGTGCCAGCCGAGTTCGTCCACCATCGCATGGAGCACCCTCGGTACCGGCGCCTCGTGCGGCAGCGGCCGTGTCTGCTCCTCGGGCACCTGCAGCCCCGGCTGCTTCATCGGCGGCGTCGTCTACAGCACCGGCGCGAGCAATCCACTCAACTCCTGCCAGACGTGCCAGCCGGGTTCGTCCACTACCGCGTGGAGCAACAGGAGCGACGGCTCAGTCTGCGCGCAAACCGGAACTTGCACGGGTGGAAACTGCGTCTGCCCGGCCGGGGCAGGGATCTGCCCCACAAGCCTTGCTTGTTTCGACATTCTCACGAACGACTCTCACTGCGGAGGATGCGGGGTAGTTTGTGCAGCGGGCACGGTCTGTCTCGCAGGGCAATGCACAGTTCCACCGGCGCTTCCGACAGCTCGCGCAGCGATGGGTGCCGCGCGAGGCCCCGACGGGAAACTCTACGTTGTCGGCGGCGTGAACGACGGCGGCGTGGCACTTGGTACGCTCGAGGCGTTCGATCCCAAGACGAACGCGTGGCAGTCGCTCCCATCGATGCCAACACCCAGACACAGCTTGGCGGTCGTCGGATCCGGAGACGGGATCTACGCAATTGGAGGCGCCGACGCCCTCTACTCGCGAGACGAAATCGAAGTCTATTCGGTGTCCGGGGGTACGTGGTCGCTTGCGGGCCACATACGGACTCCGATCTATCGACACGCGGTCGTGATCGGTCAGGGCGGCGGCGCTGGCTGGTATCTGCTCGGAGGAACCCCTTCGACGAGCAACGCGACCAGCCAAGTCGACATCTCAGTGGGCGGCACTTCATGGTCCTCGTGGTCGGCGATGACCACTGCTCGTACCGGACATGGGGCTGCGGCATTCGGAAACTGCAACTTTGTGTTCGGCGGCAAGAACCAGAGCGGCTCGTTCGTCGGAGCGGAGTGCATGCAGTCGGGCACGATATCCTGGACCGCAATGCCCGGGCTCATCACGCCTCGGTGGCTGCTGGGAGTTGCGACGCCGTTCCCTGGCCCCGCGCCCGGACCAGTCTTTGCCGTCGGAGGAGAAACTTCGAGTGGAGTGACGGGGGCATCTGAGTTCTTCAACGGCACTTCCTGGACAGCCTTGCCACCAATGCCGACTGCTCGGTCTCAGTTGGCGGTCGCGGCGGACACAAGCGGTCGCATCTACGCCATTGGTGGCTGGAACGGCTCCACCCCCATTTCCTCAGTTCAGGTCTTGCGGAACCTCGGGAGCGCAACCTTCAGCTGGACACCGTAAGTAGCCAGGAGCACGTGCAGCGCGCTGCTCTACTGGTCCCCTCGCCGGCTAGTCTGAGGCTTTGCGGCGACATGACTGGCCTCATCATCACTCCCTCCGGCCTCAGGGGTCGCATTCGGGGCATGAAGGTTCGCGAAGAGCGCGTCCTCGCCGACCGGAAGCTCGCGAAGTCGGGCGGCCAACTCGACGAACTCCTCAAGTCCTGCTGGGAGGAGACCGTCGAGACCGGCCCCTACCAGTTCGGCGACAAGGACACCGACTGGGGCGCCGTCCTCCAGGGCGACCGCTTCTTCGCACTGCTGAGCATCCGCGCGCTCACCTACGGCCCCGAGTACGCCTTCGCCGTCTCCTGCCGCGCCTGCCGCGCACGCATCGAGTGGGAGGTGGACCTCACGAAGCTCCCCGTCCGCCCGCTCTCGCCCGAGAGCCGCGCGGCCCTTGTTGCCGGCAACCGCTTCGGCGCCACGCTCCCCGACGCCGGCAAGCGCGTCACCTTCAAGCTCCTCACCGGCGACGACGAGCGCAAGCTCCCCGCGCTCCAGCGCGCTTCGCCTGACCGGCTCCTCTCGGCGGTCCTCGGCTACCGCGTCCTCGACATCGACGGCGTCGACCCGAAGAACAAGCGGCAGTTCCTCGAGGACCTCACCCTGCGCGACGCCGACTTCCTCGTCGACGAGTTCGACCGCGTCGATTGCGGCGTCGACACCACCATCGAGGTGGAGTGCCCGGAGTGCCGCGAGGTCCAGGAGGTCGAGCTCCCTTTCGACAGCGCCTTCTTCCTGCCGGGGAAGGACCGGACGGCGCGGCGGAAGGCCCGGAGCGCCTCTTCCCCGACGTGAGCCTCGACACCTGGCGCGAGGGCCTCTTCCAGCTGTGCTGGCACCAGCACGGTGGTTCGGGGCTGCAGGTGTCGATGGCCGACGCGCTGGAGCTGCCGGTGGGCGAGCGCGATTGGCTCCTCGAGCGCATGGGCGAGCAACGACAACGCGAGGGGCGCGAGCTCGAGAAGGCCGCCCGGCGGAGGTGACCGATGTCGCTCAACAACCTCGGCCTCGGCTTCGTCTTCACCGCGAGGGACCTCGCCTCCGGCGCCATCCAGAACCTCGAGCGGAACTTCCTGAGCCTCGACCGTCGAGTCGGGCTCGGCACGGAGCGCATCCAGTCGTCCTTCCAGCAGCTCGGCGTCGGCATGGCGGTGTTCTCCGCCGGCGCCGGCGTCGTCGCGGGCGCCTTCTCGCTCGCCAACGCCGCCGGGAAGTTCGAGCAGAGCATCGCCGCCGTGGGCGCCATCTCGGGCGCGACGACCGCGGAGCTACAGCAACTTCGAGATGCGGCCATCGACGCGGGCATCGCGACCCAGTACTCGCCGACCGAGGCTGTGCTCGGCCTCCGGGAGCTCGCCCAAGCCGGCTTCTCCGCCGGCGAGTCGATGGCGCTCCTTACGCCGGTGCTTGACCTGGCCGGCGGCTCGCTTGGTGAGCTCTCGCCGCAGCAGGCTGCGGGACTCGCCGCCCAGGCGATGAAGGCCTTCGGCCTGTCGGTCGACCAGGCCTCGGTGTCCGTGGACCGGATGCTCCAGGCGGTGAACGTCTTCGCCCTCAACGCGAGCGAGCTGCCGATGGCGCTGGGCGTGGCGTCGCGCGGCGCTCAGGCACTCCACCAGTCCCTCTCGGAGACCCTCATCACCCTCGGCCTGGTGAAGAACATCATCCCGGGCGTCGAGCGCGCTTCGACGGCCGCAGCGGTGGCGATGGAGCGAATGGCCGACCCTGAGGTGCAGAAGAAGCTCCGCGGCATCGGCGTCAGCGTCGTCGACGCGCATGGAAGCTTCCGCGGCTTCCTAGACGTCGTGGGCGACATGGCCCCGCGCCTCGAGCGCATGACGGAGGCGCAGCGCTCGGCCTTCCTCCTCGGCGCCTTCGGCCGAGAGGCCCTCGGCGGCCTCAGCGCGGTCATGACCCAGGTGACGAACGGCATCCGCACCAACACGGGCGAGACGGTCCGCGGCGCGGTGGCCATCGCCTACCTCCGCCAGCAATTCGAGTCTGCCGGCGGAACGGCCGCGCGCTTCCGCGAGCAGATGCTCAACACCTTCGAGGGCCAGAAGAAGCTGCTCGGCGGCTCGCTGGAGACGCTCGCCATCGTCCTGGGCGAGCCCTTCGCCCAGGTGTTCAAGCCCATCGTCACCGCGGTGGTGGACGTCGTGAATGGGCTCCTCGGAGTGCTCCGGCAGCTCCCGGCGCCAGTGAAGCGCGCCTTCGCCGGCTTCGTCGTCGCCGCGGGCGCCGTGGTCGCCACCGTAGGAGCCGTCATCGCCGCCAAGGCTGGCATCGCGCTGCTGGCGATCGGCCTCAAGGCGCTGGGCATCACGGCCGCGGGGCTCGCCTCGACGATGCTGCCCGCCGTCGTCGCGGTGGCCGCGATGGGACTCGTCATCGCGGGGCTGGTCTACGCCGTCCGGCACAACCTCGGCGGCTTCGGCGACTTCGTGCAGCGGGTCTGGGCGAAGGTGACGGTGGCGTTCCAGGCACTGGTGCAGCTCTTCGAGCAGGGCGGCTTCTCGGGCGCCGTCATGGCCGAGCTCGGCCGCGCTGAGAACGCCGGCCTCAAGCGCTTCCTCATCACCGTGTACCAGGTGGCCTTCCGTCTCGGCCGCATCTGGGAGGGGCTGGTCTCCGGCTTCACCACGGCGCTCGAGGAGGGCTGGCCGGTGTTCCAGGCGCTCGGCGCGGCGCTCAAGGAGCTTGGCCAGGCCGTGCTGGAGCTCTTCCAGGCCCTGTCCGGGCAGGCGGCTGGGCTTCCCTCCGACGAGTACAGGAGCTTCGGAGAATTGGTCGGCGCCGCCCTCGCCGGCATCGTGAAGTGGACGGCCGCCGCCATAACCGTGACGGCCGGCTTCTTCACCAGCCTCGTGAAGGGAGCCACCCTCGTCGCCGAGGTGTTCGGCGTCGTCTTCGCCAACGTCCACGACTCCTTCGTGCGCGTCAGGGACTTCCTGGCGGACCTCGCGGCCTCCATCCGGAGCGCATTCCAGAGCCTCTCGGACGGAGTCATCGGTCTCCTCCGGCGCGTGCCCACCCGCTTCCTCCCGCCCGAGTACGCGTGGCTTGCGCGCCAGCCCCTCTCGACGGAGGTCCAGCAGCAGTTGACGCTCGCGGCGCCCGCGACGGCGCCAACGTCGGACGCCGCACTCTCCGCCATGCCTGCCCGTGCCGAGGCCGTGTCGCGGAGCGCGGACCTGGCGCAGCTCCAGGCCAGCTTCACTCCAGGCCCGCGAAGCGCGCCCCAGCCCATCACCGTGAACGTCCAGGTCGACGGAGAGACAATCGCCCGCGCAGCGCACAACGCGAAGCGCGACTCGGAGAGCCGGGCCTTCTCGCCAGTGCCGGCGTATTGAGATCACTCGTGCCGTGCCTGGCCGGCGCGCTGACCGCTGCTCGTTGATCGCGAGCTGAATCGCAGTCGGGCTTGCGCTTCGGTCGTGCTGTGGCGTACTTTGGCCTCGCCGTCCTGTCGGACGGTGCTCTTGCCTCGCGGCGGAGCAGGCCCAGTCGGACAACAACGGTCCCGTCGGACCAGAAAGAGTGAATATGAAAGACGTTACGTACACGGTGTCGTGCGAGAAGGTCTGCCGTTCCCACCGCCTCGAGTTCGCGGAAAACGGCAACTCCCAGAAGAAGGCGCAGGAACTCTGGACGATCACCGTCCGCGCAAGGAACCTGCCCCAGACGTGGAAGCTCGGTCCGAACGCTCGGTACGCCGATCTCAAGGCAAAGCCCGCGAAGGAGATGCTGAATACCCTCGCGAGCGACCCCGAGTCGTTCGTGCTCAAGAACAACGGGATGATGCTGGTCGCGAAGTCCCTCGAGTCGAAGGGAAACGAGGTGACGTTGGTCTGCTCGGAGCCCGAGGAAGGCGAGTTCGCGCCCGGCCACGGTGTCCTGAACGGTGGCCACACCTACAAGGTGCTGCTCGAGGCGCTCACTGACGCGAAGCGGTACCCGAATGCGGGTGATGCGGTGGTGCTCGTGACGGTCGCGCTCGGCATCGAGGATGAGGAGATCTCGCGCATTTCGAAGGCCCGCAACACCTCCGAAAAGGTGCCGCTCCACGCTCTGCGCAACCTCGACGGCGACTGGACTGAGCTGAAGAAGTACCTGCCGACAGAGAGCCGCCAGCTCGTCTTCTTCAAGCCGAATGAGCCCGATGTCGATCCGGATGCCAACTTCGACGTCACCGATCTCGTCCGTCGGCTCGCGGTCATGAACAACGAGTTGTTCCCCGCGGAGAACGGCGAGCACCCCGTTCGTGCCTACTCGGGGATCGGCGCGCTCGTCCGGCAGTACGACAAGAAGAAGTTCATCAAGCTCGCCCAGCGCCTCCCGGACATCCTCAAGCTCGAGGAACTCGTGGTGCGCAAGTGGGAGGAGCTGTACGGGCGGAATCGCGCCAAGGCCGATGGCGATTCGAAGGAGAAGATCGACCTGAGCCGAACCTCCGGCTGCAGTTCCGAGCCCTCGCTGCTGCTCAGCGGGCACCGGCCCGGTGTCACGATTGCCGACCCCTTCGTTCTCCCGGTCATGGCTGCCTTCCGCGTGTTCCTGCGGGAGGGTGAGTGGCTGATGCCCATGGAGGAGGCGTGGGCGAAGTACGGCGAGCGCACAATCCGGGACCTCTGGAAGGCCTACAAGGAGGAGGGGAAGTCCAGCGCCTCATACTTCGCACGCTCGGCCAAGTCCTCGTGGGCGCCCGCGTGCGATCACACGAAGAACGTGGCGATCCAGCACGGCTTTCTGAAGGTCGCCTGAGGGAGCTGACAAGGGTGGCTCCCGGCGACAACGCCGGGAGCCACGGCCCGAAACGGAGTGGCCGCGGTCCCCACCGACGCAGCTGAGCGTCCTTTGCCGCTCATGCGCTTGTCCTCCGCTCTCGCGCGCCCGCCCCGGTGCGTCCTCGTCAACGTCCCGACGGGCGAGTCGATGGAGTGCCTCTTCAACCCGACCCAGCTCACCGAGAAGCTGCAGGTCAACTGGAACCGCCAGGTGGTGCCGGGCCTCTCGCATCAGGTGCTCCAGTTCCAGAGCACCTC
>JBBIOE010000323.1:0-6376 GCA_037443525.1 Archangiaceae bacterium
CGCGTCGGCCGGGTGAGCCCGCTCGGGCGCGCGCGCGGCCGGCGCGGCCCTCGTCGAGTCGGTGGGCGGCGCGGGCCGGGTCACGGGGCGGGCCGCGGTGAGCCCGAGCGCGAGGAGGGACAGCCAGAGCTTCATGGCGCGAACCCCTGGAAGGCGCCCTGGTGGAAGTCGGCGTGGCAGCCGGCGCACTTCGCCGGCAGCTGCGTGTACCGGACGACGGCGAGCTTCGCGCCGATCTTCACCTTGGGGTGACACTTCTCGCACGGGACCTGCGCGTGCTTCCCGTCGAGCCGGTACTCGGTGAACGGCGGCTCGTGGCGGAACTTCGTCTTCTTGAAGTCCTCCGTCTCATGGCAGGTCTCGCACTTGGTCCGCTCCCCTTCGCTCGGCGCGAACTGGCCCGCGTGCTTGTCGTCGTGGCAGGCCGCGCAGGTCTGCTCGAGGGGCTTGTAGCGAATCACCGCCGCGCCCTCGGCGCTCTTGGGCGCGCCGGCCTGCACGAAGTGGCACTTCTCGCACGGCACCTTGAGGTGCTTGCCGGTGAGCTTGAACCTCGAGTCGCGCTGGTGGTTGAAGTTGAGCGTCGAGAAGCTGGCGGCGGTGTGGCAGGTCTTGCAGCCCTTTTGCGCGTCGCGGAACTGAGCGTCGTGCACGTCGGCGTGGCAGGCGTCGCAGCTCTCCACCTCGGCCTCGGGCAGCTCGAAGACGGCGAGGCTGAACAGCTCCTTCCGGTGCTTCTTGCGCAGCTCGGCCACCACCGCCTGGGGCACCTTCGCGCTCAGCGCCTGGTTCTGCGGGTGGCACTCGTCGCAGGCCACCACCCGGTGCGCGCCCTCGAGCGGGAACCTCGTCTTGTTGTGGGTGAGGCGCCCGTACTGCGGCGGAATGAAGTCCTCGAGCGAGTGGCAGTCCTTGCAGTCGCGGCGCTTGCCCGGGAGCGCGAGCTGCCCCAGGTGGGCGTCGGCGTGGCAGTCGGTGCACTGATCGAAGTCCATGTTCTTGAACTTCGACTTCTGACCGGGCCAGGGCCCGTGGCAGTCCTCGCACTCCACGTCGGCGTGGGCGCCCTCGAGCGGGTAGCGCGTCTTGTCGTGGAAGCTCTTGTCGCGGCTGCGGATCTGCGTCCAGCTCGCCACGGTGTGACAGCTCTCGCAGCGCGGCCCGAACTTCCCCGCGTGCGGATCCTTGTGGCAGGTGTTGCAGGAGTCGAAGGGGAGGTCGGTCAGCTTGAGGAAGGTGTCGTCCTTGGGCTTGGGGAAGTCGTGCGCCGCCGCGTCGCGCTCGGTGGGGTGGCACTTCTCGCAGGCGACCTTCTTGTGCTTGCCCTTGAGCGCGTAGCGGGTGGTGCCGTGATCGAACTTCGGCGCCGGCTTCCACTTCACCTCGTCGTGGCACTTGTCGCACTCGTCCTTCTCCTGGCCGCGGTGCTCGTCGAAGTGGCAGCCGGCGCACTCCCGCTCGAGGCCCAGCATCGTCTTGCGCACCTGGAGGAGCTTGAGCGCCAGAGGCTTGGTGATGAGCCGGCGCTCGTGGCAGGCGGTGCACTCCGTCTTGCGGTGGCCGCCCTTGAGCTCCCAGCCGGTGCGGGAGTGCTCGAAGCCCCTCATGCCCGCCGGCCCAAAGCCGGCGAGATCGGTCGCCGCGCCCTGGTGCTCGTGGTGGCACTTCTCGCAGGCCCGCTGCTCGCTCGGGATGCGCCCGTGCAGGCCGTGGCGCGTCTTGAGGCTCGGCTCGATCTCGGCGTGGCAGGCGAGGCACTCGGCCTCGGAGAGCTGCGCGCCCGCCGGGTGGCACTTGGTGCAGTTCGACAGGCCCTCCAACGTTCGGTGCGCCGGGGCGAGCTCGCCCGGGCTGAAGAGGTCGGCCCACGCCGTCGCGGAGAGGGCGGCGGCCAGCACGACGAGCCTGCGCGCGCTCCTTCCGCTCACTTGAAGATCCACGTGTAGCCGAGGAAGAGCGAGACCGAGATGTGCCCGGCGATCATCAGCACCAGGCTCACCGCCAGGACCACGTGCAGCACGCGCCACACGCTCATCAGGCGCTTGAGCGTGCGGTAGAACTTCACCTGCACCCGGAGGCGGTTCAGGTCCTTCACGTCGCGCTCGAACCGATCGAACGCGCCCGCCGAGCTGAAGCGGCTGCGCACGCCGCGCACGCGCCTGAGCTCGCGCAGCCACCGCAGCGGCCGGTGCACCACGAACTCCAGGAAGGTGTTCTCGACCGGCACCTCGGTCACCACGGTGAAGACCTCGCTCACCTCGAACTCGTCGGTGACCGCCTCGTGGAGCCCGGAGCCGGTCTTGGCCTTGAGGGCCTCGTAGCGCGCGGTGAGCTCGGCGAGCTCGTCCTGGTGGCTCGCGCCCGAGGGCACGAGCCCGTAGAGGAAGCGGCCCACCACGCCGGTGGCCACCACGGTGAAGAGCGAGAGGGTGGTCAGCGTCGCGAGCAGGTTGTTCGACTGGAACGCCGCGTGGAAGGCGATCACCAGCGGGCTCATGAAGCCGACGAACTGGTGGAAGGTGAGCCAGCCGCGAATGGAGCGGAAGCCCTTGAGCCGCCCCCAGCGCTTGCGCACCGAGTAGAGGAAGTTCGACATCATCACCAGCGTCGCCACGATGCCGACGCCGTGGCCCCAGGGGCCCGCGGGCTTGAGGAAGGCGTGCGCCGGGTGAGCGCGGCGCGCGGCGAGGGGCAGGTGGTAGTAGTCCTGGCCCACCAGCGCCAGGACGCCCACGATGGCGGCGCCGAGCACGAAGAGCCCGAGCGCGAACCGCCGCCGCTTCTCGTCCTCGGCCAGCTCCTTGGCGCTGCGCTCGCCCGGCCTGGCCGAGCCACGGAGCGCCTCGCCCTTGTACTGCCGCATCGAGACGCCGTTGGCGGCGAGGAAGTCGGTGGGCAGCTCGCCGCCCAAGCAGGCGATGACGTAGTCGTTGCCCAGCGAGACCTGGCCCTTCTCGGTGGAGAGGATGACCGCCTCGGGCCGCACCTCGACCATGGTCGACGCCATCAGGGCCCGAATCCGTCGCTTCGAGACCAGGTCCTGGAAGCGGCGGCGGTTGGCCTCGCGGGCCCGCCCGAGCTCGGCGCCGCGGTAGCTCAAGGAGACGTCGGCGTCGGTCTCCTGAGCGAGCTGCACCGCGGCCTCCAGCGCCGCGTCGCCGCCGCCCACCACCAGCACCCGCTTCCCGGCGTACTGGGTGGGATCGATGAGGCGGTAGGTGACCTTGCCGTGATCCTCGCCGGGCACGCCCATCTTCCTGGGTGAGCCGCGCCGGCCGACCGCCAGCACCACCTTGCGCGCGCGCACCGCGCCCCGCGAGGTGTGCACCACGAAGGCGCCGTCCTCGCCGTCGATCTTCTGCACCTTGGTGCCCACCTCGATGGCGAGCTCTTCCTGGGCGATGGCCCGCTCGAACTCCTCGAGCAGCTCTTCCTTGGACAGCTCGGCGCGGCCGAACTTGCCGTAGAGCGGCAGCGACACGCGCTCCGACATCACCAGCTTCTGGCGCGGGTAGGCCGCGATGGTGCCGCCGATGCTCTCCTGCTCGAGCACGCGGAAGGAGAGGCCCGCCTTCTTGAGGCCCAGCGCCGTGGCCAGGCCCGCCGGCCCCGCGCCGACCACCACCACGTCGGTCACGCCCCCGCCGCCGGCCGACATCACCTGGCCCAGGTGCTCGGTGAGCTGGACGCCCTGGGTGAAGGCGTTCTTGATGAGGCCCATGCCGCCGAGCTCGCCGACGATGTACACGCCCGGGCGGCTGGTCTCGAAGGACTCGGAGAGCTCCGGCAGATCGATGCCCCGGGTCTCGGTGCCCATGACGAGGGTGATGGCGTCGACGCCGCACTCCAGCGCGCAGCGCCCGTGCCCGATGCAGGCGGACGGGTCGATGAGCGCCGCCTTCCCGTCGATCACCCCGAGGATGTCGCCCTCCGGGCAGACCGACAGGCAGGAGAGGCTGCCGATGCACTTGTCCAGGTCGATGACCGGGTGGAGCGTGGGCGGCTGACCCCGGCCCGAGGCCCTGGCCTGCTCCAGCGCAAGGGTGTCGGCGGCCTCGCGCACCAGGCGCTTGTAGACCCAGACCGCCACGCCGACGCCCATGAGCACCGACAGGGTGATGCCGATGACGAGCTCCAGGATCATGGAGCCCGGCGGGGGAAGGAGTGACGAGGGAAACCGAAGGTCATCGTGAAGCGCGCGGGGGGCCGGAGAGAGTCAATGGCACTCGTTGCAGCCGTTGCTGCGCTTCGAGCTGAAGATGCCAGGGTTGTTGGGTCGGTGGCCGAAGGTCCAGATGTTCGTGGTCGCGCTGGTGGTGGTGTAGCGGTGGCAGGCGCCGCAGTTGCCCATGGGGGTCGAGGTGTGCGCGTCGGTGAAGGAGTCGCCGTCGTAGTTGCCGGTCACCGAGGCGATCTGGCTGAAGGCGTGGACGTTGCCCGCCATCGGTCGCGAGAGGCTCGGGGTGGTGGTGAGCGTCGTGTAGACCTGCGACACGAAGCGGTGGCAGGTCACGCAGCCACCGGAGTTCGCGGTGGCGTTGGTGTGGCCGTAGCGCAGCACCGCCACCGTGCCGGAGAAGGCGGTGAAGTCGATGTGGCACGAGGTGCAGCGGTTGCCGTTGGTGACGCCGCCGTAGTGGCTGCTGGCGGCGACGGTGAGGTGCTTGGTGGCGGTGCCCGAGGGGCCGTGGCAGGTGCCGCAGTCGAGGGCGGAGGTGGCGGTGGAGCCGCTGGTGCCGTGGGCCGCGCCGGAGGCGCCCTTCCAGTTGGGGTTTGCGGGGCTGGTGCCGGGCCAGGCGTGGCAGGCGCTGCAGTCCTGGGCGGAGGTGCCGGAGTAGGCGGCGTGGTTGAAGGCCGCGTAGCCCGAGCCGGGCTTCACGTTGAGGTGGCAGTTGCTGCAGCGCCCGGTGCTGCCGTTGATCGTCAGCGGCCGGGTCGACGAGAAGCTCGCGTGGAAGGAGGCGATCGCCCACTCGTTGCCGCGCACCCCGGCGGCGGTGGAGGGGCCCACCTGGGTGTGGCAGCGGCTGCAGTCGTTGGCGGTGACGTTCACGTCGGCGTGGCTGATCTGATCGTGCGTGCCGGCGGCCGCGGCGCTGGAGGTGGTGAGCGTGTCGGCGTCGACGAGGCCTTGGGGCAGGTTGTTGTTGGCGCCCGGGGTGGTGCCCTTGCCGTTGGTGAGGCCGTGGCACCTGGCGCAGGAGCCCGGCGCGCCCACCTGCGCGTGGTAGGTGGAGGAGCGACTCCAGACGCCGCCCGAGGGCTTGGCGTCGCTCTTGTGGCAGACGGCGCAGTCCTTCCCGGCGGTGGCCGGGTCCGCGTGGTTCATCCACTGGCCGCCGTTGGTGGCGGTGGCGCCCTGGGAGAGGGCGTAGGTCACCGTGCTCTGGGTGGCGCTGGGGGGGACGGAGACGGAGTGGCACTCGAGGCAGGTGGCGGGCTGCGAGGCCAGGGGCAAGGACAGGTGGTAGTCGCCCGGCCGCCAGAGGGTGGAGGTGGCGGGCGTAGCGAGGCTCTTGGCCAGGGCGCCGGTGTGGCAGGTGCCGCAGGCCTGGGTGGTCACCAGCGCCGAGCGGTGCTTCATCAGCGCGGGGGTGGGCGGCCCGGTGTTGACGTCGGCGGCGCTGGTGGTGCTCAGGGGGTAGTGGCAGCTCACGCACTCAGCCGGCGCGGCCCCGGAGGGGGTGTTGGCGTGGAAGACGCCGTCGCTCCACTGGATCGGGCCGAGGCCGGGCGTGTGGTGGCAGCTGCCGCAGTCCATGGCCGAGACGCCGGACACCGAGCCGCCGGAGAAGGTGGCGGCGTGATCCATCGGCTGCACCCAGGCGGCGGCGGCCTGGCGGGTGACGATGTTCGGCGGCCGCATCGACTTGTGGCAGTCGAGGCAGGCGGTCGGCTGCGGCAGCGGCGTGGTGGCGCTGGTGGGGGTGGACTTGAAGCTGGTGAGCGAGGCGTGGAACCTGCCGTCGGCGTAGGCGGTGACGGTGGTGCCGGTGGCGGTGTGGCAGTGCCAGCAGGAGCTCTGATTGGGCGAGCCCGCCGGGCCGGGGGAGATGGCGGCGGGGATGGCGGAGGAGGTGTGGAGGAAGGCGTTGGGCAGCGTGACGGTGGAGGTCGTCATGCCGGTGACCTTGCCGCTCGCGCGGGTGAGCGCGGTGCTGGGAATGCGGATGAACTGCGTCGCCGAGGTGACGGCGATGGCGCCCGGGTAGGTGGTGCCGCCGCGCCAGTCTCCGCCGGGAATGGGCATGAGGTTCACGAAGCTGCCCCGCGCGAGGGTGGCCTGGTGGCAGCCGACGCAGTCGCTGGCGCCGTTGGTGGCGTGATCGAAGCCGGGGTTCATCGGCGGCGAGAGGAGATCGGGGCGCTGGGTGCT
>JBBIOE010000324.1:0-6227 GCA_037443525.1 Archangiaceae bacterium
TCGCCCTGGACGACGGCCTTCACCTTGTCGTCGAGCTTGATCTGCAGCTTGCCGATGCGGCTCATGGTTCGCCTCAGTACACGGTGCAGAGCAGCTCGCCGCCGACGCTCTGCTTGCGCGCGTCGTGATCGGCCAAGATGCCCTTGGAGGTGGAGAGAATGGCGACGCCGGTGCCGCCGCGCACGCGGGGAATCTCGCGCACGTGGACGTAGCGGCGCAGGCCCGGCTTCGACTCGCGCTTGATGCCCTGGATCGCCGGCATGCGCCCCTGGCCGTACTTCAGCATCAGGGTGATCTCGTTCTGGGGCTTCTTCTCGTGAACGACGACGTCGGCGATGAAGCCTTCCGACTTCAGCACGTTCGCGATCTGCGTCTTCAGGTTCGAGGCGGGCAGCGTCAGCTTGTCGTGACGCGCCATCACCGCGTTGCGAATGCGGGTGACCATGTCACCCACGGGATCATTGATGACCATCTGCAACTGCACCCATTGGCGCGCTGTCCGCGTGCCGTTGGAGACCCGAGCGCCTGCCGGCCCCATGCCGGTGGTTCGCTTTAGGTCACTGCCGCTCCGCTCAAGCGCGGAACGGGACTCCAATCGCCTTCAGGAGCGCGAGGCCGCGCTCGTCGTTGCCCGCCGTCGTCACGATGCTGACGTTCAGGCCCTTCACCTTCTCGATCTGGTCGTAGTTGATCTCCGCGAAGATGATCTGCTCGCGGAGGCCGAGCGTGTAGTTGCCGCGCCCGTCGAACGCCTTGGGGGACACGCCCTTGAAGTCGCGCACGCGAGGGAGCGCGATGTTGATGAGGCGATCCAAGAACTCGTACATGCGGTCGCCGCGCAGGGTGACCATGCAGCCGATGGCCTGGTCCTCGCGGAGCTTGAAGTTCGCGATGGCCTTGCGCGACCGGGTGACGACCGGCTTCTGACCGGTGATCGCGCCCATCTGGTCGATGGCCGACTCCATGATCTTGTTGTTGGCGAGCGCCTCGCCCAAGCCCATGTTGACGACGACCTTCTCGACCTTCGGGCACTCCATCGGGTTCTCGAGGCCGAGCTCCTTCATCAGCGCCGGCACCACTTCCTTGCGGTAGCGGAGCTTGAGGCGCGCCGGCTGAACCTTCAGCGACTCGTCGATGTTGGCGGCGAAGCCAGCGCGGCGGCCGTCGTCCTTCTTGGCGCGCTTGCTCTTCGCTTCCTTCTTCGGCTTCGCCTCGGCGGGAGCCGCTTCGGCCTTCTCGGTCTTCTTTTCGTCAGCCATGGTGCGTTCTCCTCGATCGGGACGACGTCTCTCCGCTTCGAAGAGCCTTTGTGGTGGAGGGCCCGCCTAGCGCAGGCCCGGGGCGTCAGTCAATGGTCGCTTCGCACTGCTTGCAGAAGCGCTTCTTCTTGTCGTTCTCCGCGCGGATGCCGACGCGGGTGGCCTTGTCGCACTTCGGGCAGACCAGCGCGACGTTGGACAGCGCGATGGTGCCCGGGTTCTCGACGATGCCGCCGTCCGGGTTGTTGCGGTCGCGGCCCTTCTTCACGTGCCGCTTCACCAGGCGCAGGCCCTCGACGCGGACGCGCTCGGCGCCCTTGTCGATCTCGATGATCTTGCCGCGGTTCGTCTTGCGGGTGCGCTCGGCGCCCGACATGACCTGCACGGTGTCTCCGACCTTCAGCTTTTGCATGGACATGACTCAGAGCACCTCGGGCGCGAGGGAGATGATCTTCATGAAGCCCATCGGCCGAAGCTCGCGCGCCACGGGACCGAAGATGCGGGTACCGACGGGCTCGTTCTCCTTGTTGATGAGCACCGCGGAGTTGCCGTCGAACTTGATGTAGCTGCCGTCGGGGCGCCGCACCTCGCGGGTGGTGCGCACGATCACGGCCCGGGCGACGTCGCCCTTCTTCACCTTGGCGTTGGGGAGCGCCTCGCGGACGGACACCACGATGGTGTCGCCGACGCTGCCGTAGATGCGGGTGGAACCGCCCATCACCTTGATGCAAAACACGCTCTTGGCGCCGGAGTTATCGGCGACGTCGAGCACGCTGGTCATCTGAATCATGGAAGTCTCCTTGTCCCTTCCGCTTACGCGGGGGTCGCCTTCTCGAGGACCTTCATCACCCGCCAGCGCTTGTCCTTCGACGTCGGCCGGGTCTCGGCGATGAGGACCTTGTCGCCCTCGTTGATGGTGGGCTTCTTCGGGTAGTCGTGATCCTCGGCGTGCGCCTTGTACTTCACGCGCAGCGTCTGGATCTTGCCGTACTCGGTGTGCGCAGCACGGCGGCGCACCGTCACGACGACGGTCTTCTGCATCTTGTTCGACGTGACGATGCCGATGCGGGTCTTGGGACGGCCGCGCTCGCTCGAAGGCTTCTGGGTGTCGGTCTCTGCCATGGTCGCTTTCCTTACTTCTTGGCCGCCTGGGCCTTCGCCTGCTTCTTGGCCTCGGCGTTCTTCTGGTTCAGCACCGTGAGCACCCGCGCGAGATCGCGCTTGTGACCCGTGCGCTCACTGGGGTTGTCCAGCGCGCCGGTGCGGAGCTTGAGCTGGTCCTGGAACAGCGTCGTGCGGAGCTCCGCCGCGCGCCGGCCCAGATCGTCGATGGACAGTTCCTTCAGTTCCTTGGCGGTGGCCATGGTCGTCTTCCTTAGAGGCTCTGCTCGGAGCGGTGGAGGATGCGGGTCATGACCGGGAGCTTGGCGGCCGCGAGCTTCAGGGCCGACTTCGCCATCGCCTCGTCCATGCCGCCCATCTCGTAGAGCACCCGGCCCGGCTTCACGACGGCCACGTAGTACTCGACGTTGCCCTTGCCGGTGCCCTGGCGGGTCTCGGCGGCCTTCTTGGTGATGGGCTTGTCCGGGAAGATGCGAATCCAGATCTTCCCGCCGCGCTTGATCTGGCGGCTCATCGCGATACGCGCCGCCTCGATCTGCCGCGAGGTGATGTAGCCCGGCTGCAGGGTCATCAGACCGTACTCACCGAAGGCGAGCGAGTTCCCACGGTCGGCGCGACCGGGCATGCGCCCCTTCTGCATCTTGCGGTACTTGGTTCGTGCTGGCTGAAGCATGGCGTTGGTGTCTCCAAAAACTCAGCGGGCGGTCTCGGTCTTCTCGCCCTTGCCCTTGGTGGGCAGGACCTCGCCGCGGCAGACCCACACCTTGCACCCGATGGTGCCGTAGGTCGTGCGGCCGATGGCGTAGCCGTAGTCGATGTCGGCGCGGAGGGTGTGCAGGGGCACGCGGCCCTCGCGGTACCACTCGTAGCGGGCCATCTCGGCGCCGCCCAGGCGGCCGGAGCAGGCGACGCGAATGCCCTTGGCGCCGAACTTCATCGCGGTCTGGATGGCCTTCTTCATCGCGCGGCGGAAGGCGATGCGGCGCTCGAGCTGGGTGGCGATGTTCTCGGCCACGAGCTGCGCGTCGATCTCGGCCTTGCGGACCTCGACGATGTTAAGGAAGACCTCGTTCTTGGTGAAGCGCTGCAGCTCCTTCTTCACCGTCTCGATGCCGGCGCCGCGCTTGCCGATGACGATGCCCGGACGCGCGGTGTGCACGTTGACCTTGACCTTGTTGGCCGCGCGCTCGATCTCGACCTTCGAGACGCCCGCGTGCGCGAGGGTCTTCTTCACGTGGTCGCGGATCTTGATGTCCTCGTGCAACCACTGGGCGTAGTTGCGCTCCTCGAACCACTTCGAGTCCCAGGTGCGGATGACACCGAGGCGAAACCCAACCGGATGAACTTTCTGTCCCATGTGTCCTCGGTGCCTTACTTCTTGGCCTTGGTGGGAGCCTCGTCCGTCAGGACGACGTGCACGTGGCTCGACTTCTTGTTGACGCGGGTGGCGCGGCCCATGGCGCGCGGCATGTAGCGCCGCGAGGTGGTGGCCTGGTCGACCCAGATCGCCTTGACCATGAGCTTGTCGACGTCGACGGAGCCCTTGGAGAGGTCGGTGGCGTTGGCGAGGGCGCTCTCGATGAGCTTGCGGACGGGGAGCGCGGCGGACCGGCGGGTCCACTTCAGGGTGTTGATCGCCGAGCCGACGTTCATGCCGCGCACGAGCGAGGCGACCACGGAGATCTTCCGGGGAGCCATGCGGATGTGGCGGAGGTGTGCGGTCGCTTCCATCGCTTAGCCCTTCTTCCCCGGCGCGGGCGCGACCTTCTTCTCGGCCGAGTGGCCGACGAAGGTGCGGGTGGGCGAGAACTCGCCGAGCTTGTGACCCACCATGTTCTCGGTGACGTACACGGGGATGAACTTCTTCCCGTTGTGCACGGCGAAGGTGTGCCCGATCATCTCGGGAATGATGGTGGAGCGCCTGGACCAGGTCTTCACCACCGCCTTCTTGTTGCCCTGGTTCATCGCCTCGAGCTTCTTCATGAGGCTGTTGTCGACGAACGGGCCCTTCCACGTAGAGCGTGCCATGGTCGTATTCCTTTACTGGCTCCGCACGCCCTGACGGCGGGGCGCGACGATGAACTTGTCAGTGCGCTTGTTCTTGCGCGTGGTGAGGCCCTTGGTCTTCTTGCCCCAGGGCGAAACGGGGTGCGGGTTGCCTTGGCCGGACTTGCCTTCGCCGCCGCCGTGCGGGTGGTCGACGGGGTTCATGGCGAGGCCGCGGACGGTCGGGCGGATGCCGAGCCAGCGGCTCTTGCCGGCCTTGCCCTTGCGGATGATCTCGTGGTCGATGTTGCCGAGTTGGCCGATGGTGGCGCGGCAGTTGATGAGCACCTTGCGCACCGAGCCGGAGGGCATGCGGACCTGCGCGTAGTCACCCTCCTTCGACATCAGCTGGCCCCAGGAGCCGGCGGAGCGGATCATCTGGGCGCCGCGGCCGGGCTTGAGCTCGATGTTGTGGATGACGGTGCCGACCGGGATGTTCTGGAGCGGCAGGCTGTTGCCCGGGCGGATGTCGACGGTGGCGCCCGAGTAGAGCACGTCAGATCGGAAGAGCCCGACCGGCGCGAGGATGTACCGCTTCTCGCCGTCGGCGTAGTGGAGCAGCGCGATGTTGGCGGTGCGGTTCGGGTCGTACTCCACGGAGTGGACCTTGGCCGGCACGCCGTCCTTGTCGCGGCGGATGAAGTCGATGGTGCGGTAGCGGCGCTTGTGGCCGCCGCCCTGGTGCCGGCGGGTGATGTGCCCGTCGGAGTTGCGGCCGCCGGAGCGGTGCATCGACTCGGTGAGCGACTTCTCGGGCCGAGCCTTGGTGATCTCCGCGAAGTCGGAGACCGTCATGAGCCGGTGACCGGCCGACGTCGGCTTGTACTTCTTGAGCGCCATTAGACCGTACCTCCCTCGAACAGCTCGATCTTGTCGCCCTCTTTGAGGGTGACGAACGCCTTCTTGAAGTTCGAGCGCTTGCCCATCGACGTGCCGACGCGCTTGATCTTGCCGCGCATCACCAGCGTGCGGACGTCGAGGACAGTGACCTTGAAGCTGGTCGACACCGCGCGGGCGATGTCGAGCTTGGTGGCCTTGCGATCGACGATGAAGCTGTACTGGCGGTGGGTCTCACGCGCCTTGTCGAGCTTCTCGGTGATCAGCGGGCCCTTGATGATGTCGTTGAGGTGCATGGTGTCTCTCCTCAGACCTTCGCCGGGTCGCGCGGCTTGAGCAGCGCGTCGTTGAGGGCCTTGGCCGCGGCCACCGTGAGGACGACGCTCTTGCGACGGAGCATCGACTCGACGTTCACGCCCTCGGGGGGCAGCACGTCGAAGGTGGCCATGTTGCGGACCGCCTGGTGGAGCTTCTCGTTCTTCTTCTCGTCGACGACCAGGGCGCTGGTCAGCTTGAGGCCCTTCTTCAGCGCCTCGTAAGCCTTCTTCGACTTCCCGTCGGAGGGGAACTCGCTGACGATGAAGAGCTGCTTCTCGCTGGCGCGCAGCGACAGGGCCGAGCACACGGCGGCGCGGCGCACGGCGCGGGGCGGGCGGTAGGTGTAGTCGCGGGGCTTGGGGCCCATGGCCTTGCCGCCGCCGACCCACTGGGAGGCGCGGGAGGAGCCCTGACGCGCGCGGCCGGTGCCCTTCTGCTTCCAGGGCTTCTTGCCGCCGCCCGAGACGAGCGAGCTGTTCTTGACCATCACGGTGCCGGAGCGCCGGTTGATCTGCTGCATCTTGGCCGCCTCGTAGATGAGGTGGCTGTTGGGCTTGGTCGCGAAGACGTCGTCCGAGAGCTCAATCTCGGAGACCTTCTTCATGGACAGATCGTAGACGTCGAACTTGGCCATGGCGTCCTCAG
>JBBIOE010000325.1:0-6219 GCA_037443525.1 Archangiaceae bacterium
CCCTCGCCGCGCCAGCGCCGCGCGCGGCCCCGCGGCCGGGAGCGTGGAGAACGATCCGACCGACGCCGGCAAGAAGAAGGTGCTGCGCGACGGACGGCCACTGGAACGCGACCCGGCTGCCCGACCGGGCAGCGCCCCGGCCCGCGTACCGTCCACCGGCTCTCCGGTGCAGGGCATTCCCAAGAAGCGGGAGCGCCCGGAGGCCGCGCGCTCGCCGGTGCTCAAGGGCAGCGGGCGTGGACCTTCGGGGCGTTCGGGTTAGAGTCCTTTCCGAATGGACGACTCGCGCGACGAGCGGCGCCCCTCCGGCTCGTCCGGCAGCGCGCCGCGGGTAATCGGCAAAGTCATCAAGGGTGACGGAGACGCCGCGGTGGCCGATCGGCCAGCGCTGGCGCCTCCGCGCCGCGCCGGCGTGCTCAACGCCGAGGAGTACGACGCCCATCAGACGGCCAAGCAGATCGTCGCCGACGCCCAGAAGAAGGCCGAGGAGATCAAGGCCGAGGCGTTGCGCTTCAAGGAGGAGGTCTTCGCCAAGGCCCGCGACGAGGCCAAGGCCGACGTGCAGGCCCGCCAGGTGGAGGAGATCGCCCGCGCCAAGATGCAGGCCGGGCAGGTGATCGAGGACTCCGAGAAGAACGTGCTCGAGCTGGCCTTGAAGATCGCCGAGAAGATCATCGGCAAGGATCTGGAGCGCGACCCCGACGTGCTCATCGACATCGTCGGCAACGCCATTCAGAACATGCGCTCGGCGAAGGCCATGCAGCTGCGCGTGCACCCGGAGGACGGGAAGATCCTGCGCGAGAAGCGCCCTCGCTTGATGGAGTTGATCGGCCGCACCGTGGATCTCGCCATCCGCGACGACAGCGACGTTGAGCGCGGGGGCTGCATCATCCAGACGGAGTTCGGCGTCATCGACGGTCAGATCCGCACGCAGTTCGAGATGCTGCGCAACGTGCTCATCCCCGACACCTCGAAGAAGGAGGTCAAGTAGGTGACGGCGCCGCCGCCCATCGACTTCAAGCGGCACCTCGCCGTGTTGAAGACCGCCTCGACGCTGCGCGTGCGCGGGCGCGTGACCGAGCTCACCGGCCTCGTCATCAAGGCGAACGTGCCCAACGTGCGCATCGGCGAGGTCTGCGAGATCCGCACCGGCCGGACGGTGGTGCGCGCCGAGGTGGTGGGCTTTCAGGGCGAGCAGGTGATGCTGATGCCCCTGGGTGAGCTCTACGGCATCGGCCCCGACTCCGAGGTGATCCCCACCGGGCGGCCGCTCACCATCCGCGCCGGGAACGGGCTGCTCGGCCGCGTGCTCAACGGCATCGGCGAGCCCATCGACGGCAAGCCCCTGCCCACCGAGGGCATGGTCGACTGGGCGGTGGATCGCGACTGTCCCGACCCCTTCAAGCGCATGCGCATCACCAAGCCGCTGCCGCTGGGGCTGCGCTGCATCGACGGGCTCCTCACGGTGGGCGAGGGGCAGCGCATCGGCTTGTTCGCCGGCTCCGGCGTCGGCAAGTCGACCCTGATGGGGCAGATCGCCCGGCAGACCGCCGCCGAGCTCTCGGTCATCGCGCTCATCGGCGAGCGCGGTCGCGAGGTGCTGGAGTTCATCGAGGACGCGCTGGGCGAAGAGGGCATGAAGCGCTCGGTGGTCATCTGCGCCACGAGCGATCAGCCGTCGCTGGTGCGTCTGCGCGCGGGCTTCGTCTCCACTGCCATCGCCGAGTACTTCCGCGAGCGGGGCGGCAACGTCCTGTTCATGCTCGACACGGTGACGCGCCTCGCCCGCGCCCAGCGCGAGATCGGCCTCGCCATCGGGGAGCCTCCGGCGCGCCAGGGCTACCCGCCGAGCGTCTTCTCGCTGCTGCCCAAGATCCTGGAGCGCACCGGCAACTCCGGCGTCGGCAAGTGCACGGCCATCTACACGGTGCTGGTGGCCGGCGGCGACATGGAGGAGCCGATCGCGGACGAAGTGCGCGGTATTCTCGACGGCCACTTCATCATGAACCGCGCGCTCGGCGAGCGGAACCAGTGGCCGGCGATGGACGTGCTCGCCTCGCTCTCCCGCGTGATGAGCGGCATCGTCGCCCCCGAGCACAAGAAGGCCGCCGGCAAGCTGCGCGAGACGCTCTCGACCTACGAGAAGCAGCGGGACCTCATCCTCCTCGGCGCCTACCAGTACGGCACCGACCCGCGCGTTGACTACGCCATCGACAAGTACGACGCGATCATCGGCTTCTTGAAGCAGGACACCTTCGAGAACTCGCCGTACGAAGAGACGGTGCAGCGCATGGTCGACATGTTCGCCGACGCCACCTGACGCCGTTTGGGTGATACGCTTTTCGGGTCCCCATGCCTCCGTATCGCCTCCAGGCGCTCCTCGAGATTCGTGAAAAGGCCGAGAAAGAGGCCAAGGACGCGTTCGCCGCGGCGATGAAGGAGCTCGAGGGTGAGAAGAAGAAGCTCGAGGGCATGGTTCAGAAGCTCGAGAAGATGAAGGTCGAGCGCAAGGCGAAGGTGCAGGCCTTCCTGACCGAGATGACCCAGAAGGGCGGGGGCATCACCGGCTTCCAGCAGATGGGTCGCTTCGAGCAGAAGCTCAAAGACGACGAGGCCCAGCAGGCACTGGAGAACGAGCGGCAGAAGGAGGCCGTCGCCCAGGCCGAGCAGAACGTCGAGCAGAAGCGTCGCGAGATGGCCGAGGCCGCCACCGAAAAGAAGGCCATCGAGAAGCACAAGGAGAACTGGAAGACCGAGGTGAAGAAAGAGCGGGCGATGAAGGAGGAGCTGAATCAGGAGGAGATCGGCAACACGCTCTTCCTGCAGCGCACCCGCGCGGAGAAGAAGCAATGAGCCGCGTCGACGACGATCGCGATGCCGCCCGGGTCGCCGCCCGCCTCGCCGAGCAGAAGCGCACCGAGGAGGGCAAGAAGAGCGAGAAGGCCCAGCAGAACCAGACCTTCAAGAAGCTCGTGGGCAAGCAGTCGGAGGCCGCCACCGCGCAAGGCCAGCAGGGCAAGGCCGAGAAGAACCAGCAGAAGGAGAGCGTGGGGCGCAGCGCCATCGCCCACCTGCTCGAGTCGAGCGAGGCGCAAGGCCAGGAGGCCGCGCAGCACCTCGACAAGAGCCAGCAGCAGCCCCCGTCCGCGTTCAAGGGCCGCCTGGGCGCCAAGGCCTTCGAGGAGAAGGTGACCGCGCACGCCCGCCCCGACGGCGAGCACGCTCAGAAGCTGAAGACCGAGTCCGACCAGGGCGCGCAGCAGACCATGGCCGGGAAGCAGGCGGAGCAGAGCGGCGCCGCGCAGCGCAGTGAGGGCCGCACCGCCGACGCCAAGGTCTCGAACGAGAGGCTGGAGGAGCGCAAGGAGGCCTCCGACGCGTCTTCCGCGAGTCAGACCCAGGGCGCACAGGGCAAGGGCGACAAGGGGGACCTCAAGGTCAGCGCCGACAAGGGCGGCTCGGGCGGGCAGGGCGACTCGAAGGACAAGGACGGCGCTCAGGCCATGGGCCCGGGCTTCCGCTACAACCCCGCGCTGATGGCGCCGGTGCCGGTGGCGAAGACCAAGGAGGCGTCGGGCTCGGAGCGCCTGCGCAAGGTCGCCAACGAGCTCGCGCAGAAGATCGTCGAGCGGGTGCGCGTGGGCACCAACGCCATGGGCAAGGTGGAGTTCCAGATCGACCTGCGCAACGACGTGCTCAAGGGTCTGTCAGTGAAGATCTCGAGCTCCAACGGGAAGATCACCGCCGTCTTCCAGGGCGCGGACAAGGACGTGATGAAGCTGCTCGAGGAGCAGGAAGACGCGCTCAAGAAGGCCCTGGCCTCGCGCGGCCTCTCGCTCGAGAACTTCAAGATTGAGGCCCGCACGTGAGAGAGCGTGACGAGGACGAGGTCGGCGACGACGCCCCGGTCGAGCGCACGATGATGATCAAGGCGCCCATCGCGAGGCCCGCGCCCGCCGCCGCGCCCTCCGCGCCGCCGACCGTGCCGGCCATGCCCACCGCCCGGGCGTGGAAGCGCTATCAGTTCACCAAGCTCGAGAAGGTGAGCAAGGTCCACGCGAAGCTGCTCAGGAACCTCGAGTGGCTGCTGCCCAACGTGCGCGCCACCGGCGAGGTGAGCGAGTCGGTCAAGAGGCGGCTGTCGGAGATGTTCGAGGAGAAGGTCACCCTGCGCGTGGAGTACGCCCAGGTGGTGCCGGCCTCGCGGCTTCGGCAGTTCGTCGGCGACCCCACCTTCCTCGCGGTGCTCGCCCCGGCGCCGCAGAAGACGCGAGGGTTGCTCGAGGTCGAGCTGGGCCTCGCCAACATGGCCATCGACCTGCTCATGGGCGGCGCGGGCGAGGCCGTGGCGCTCCGGCCGCTCACCGACCTGGAGGAGGGCGTCATCAGCTACGTCCTGCTCGAGACGCTGAAGGCGCTGTCGCCGAGCCTGGACCCCAGCCTGCCGAAGCTGCGCATCGAGAGCGTGCTGCGGAACTTCGAGGAGGCGCTCAGCACCGTCGGCGAGGACGAGCACCTGGCGGTGATTCAGCTCCAGGCGGTCTTCGGGACCTACGCCGGCTACGTCCGGCTCTTCATCCCCGAGTCGGTGCTGGCGGGCGTGTCGCCGCCCTCCGACTCCGAGGTGCGCCGCGCCCGCCGGCTCGCCGACGTCACCGCCAACGCTTCCCGCGTGCGCAACGTGAAGGCCTGGCTGCGCGCGGAGATCGCCCAGGTGGACATCGCCGCGGGCGACCTGGCGCAGTTGCGCGAGCGCGACGTGATCCTGGTCGACGGCCTCACCGCGCGCCCCGACAAGGGCGAGGGTGGCACCGCGAAGCTCCGGGTGGGCCACGGCCGCCTGGGCCTGATGAACGCCGAGGTGGCCCTGGAGGAGGGCCGCTTCAAGGCGAAGATCGCCAGCTTTCAGATCGGCGAGCCACCGCCGCCGGGTGGGCCGACCGAGGACGAGGGCATGCAGGAGCCTCCCGCGGAGGGCGACGCGCCCGCGGCCGGCGAGGACGGCGAAGAATCGACCAACCCCGGGAACGCGAGAGGGAGAGACCAGGTGGAAGGCAACGCTGAGGGCGGAGAGCTGTTGAACGACATCCCCATGCAGATCTCGGTGGAGATCGGCCGGGTGCCCATCACCGCCGAGGAGGTCGTCGGCCTCAAGGTCGGCCACGTCATCGACCTGAACCGCGCCCCCGGCGAGCCACTCGATCTCTCGGTCAACGGGCGCATCGTGGCCCGCGGCGAGCTGGTCGAGGTCGAGGGCAACCTGGGCATTCGGATCCTCTCTCTGGCGGGGTGACGACCGACGCGTAAGGGGCTACGGTCGCGCGAATGCGCGGCCTGTGTTTTCTCGCTCTCGTGCTGGTGTTGCCGCTGTCGGCCGGAGCCGAGGGGGCGCCTGCTTTGGCGCCCGCCGCGGAGCGGAAGGACGTGGAGGCATCGCCTTTCGATGCCCCCGTGAATGATCGCAGGGACGTCCCGTCGCTCGACCTGCAGAAGTCCGAAGGCGACGAGGAGCTTTCGCTCGGCTGGGTGCTCTTTCGGACCATGGTGGTGCTCGGCATCGTGGTCGCGCTCGCCTACCTCACCCTCAACGTGGGCATGCGCAAGCTTCTGGGCATTCGCACCACCGGCGGCGCGCGCGGCCTGGTCGAGGTGCTCGAGCGCGTGCCGCTCGATCAGAAGCGGGTGCTGTTCGTGGTGCGCGCGGGCGAGGAGCTCTTGCTCGTCGGAGGCTCCGACGTGAGCTTGAACCTCATCACCAAGCTCGACTCGGCCAGCGTCGACAAGCTCAAGGCCGAGACGCCGCCGCCATCGCTCCAGCTCAGTCCTTTCTTGCAGAAGCTCCTCGGACGGAAGGATGCTCCGCCCCCTCCCGCCGCCTGATGGGAAGCCGATCTCGATGAAGGCACTCTATTCCCGCGCACATCATTGGTTCTTCACCGCCTGCGTGCTCGCCGCCCCCGTGGTGCACGCTGCCGGCGGCGTCGCCGGGCACCTCGCCGGAGTGAAGGAGGAGAAGGTCGACCCCCAGGCCGTCTTCGGCGGCGGCGGCGAGACCTTCGCCAACCGGCCGCTGGTGCTGATGATCGCGTTGGCCGCGCTCGGTCTCGCGCCCTTCGTGCTGTTGATGGTGACGAGCTTCGTGAAGATCTCGGTCGTGCTCTCGGTGGTGCGCTCGGCCCTGGGAACCCAGCAGATCCCGCCGACGCAGGTCATCACCGG
>JBBIOE010000326.1:0-6136 GCA_037443525.1 Archangiaceae bacterium
AGGACAAGTGCCCGAACGAGCCCGAGGACAAGGACGGGTTCCAGGACGACGACGGGTGCCCCGATCTCGACAACGACGCCGACGGCATCCCCGACGACAAGGACGAGTGCCCGAACCAGCCCGGCCCCGCCGAGACCAAGGGTTGCCCGAAGAAGTACACGATGGTCGTCGTCACCAAGGACAAGATCGAGATCAAGAAGCAGATCAAGTTCGCCACCGGCAGCGCGAAGATCGTCGGCGCCGAGAGCGAGCAGATCTTGCGGGACGTGGCTCAGGCCCTGAAGGACAACCCGCAGATCAAGAAGATCCGCATCGAGGGTCACACCGACTCCGTGGGCAACGACACCTTCAACCTGAAGCTGTCGCAGGGCCGCGCCGAGTCGGTGCAGGCGGCGCTGTTGCGCCTCGGCATCGACCCCGGCCGCATGGAGGCCGTGGGCTTCGGCGAGACCCGCCCCATCGCGTCCAACAGCACCGCGGCCGGCAAGGCGGAGAACCGCCGCACCGAGTTCAACATCGTCGAGCAGTAGCCGCGGCCGAACGGGGTGGGGTACTTCACCTCGGCGGCCTCGCGGCACGCCCTGGGCGAGTCGAGGCCACGAGCGCAGGGCTTGGAGCCCCGGTCGAGCAGGTCACGTCCAGAAAGACCGCTCAGCGCACCCGCTGCCCGTCGCCCCGCGCCGGCGGCTCACCCTCGACCGGCGCGACCGGCACGAGGCCCGAGGTGCTCGAGAACAGGGCCTCCGCGTCGCGCGCGCTCTGCTGAATCGCCTCCACGCCCGAGACCAGGTCGTCGAGCTGCTCGGTGAGCTGCGCGGGGCTGGTCATGGTCAGCGCCTGATCGCGCAAGAGCCGCACCGTGTTCTCGATGAGGTTCATCTGCCCGCGGGCCCGGGCGAGGAAGTTCTGGATGTCCTGAATCGCCGCCACCCGCTTCTCCAGCACCGCGGCGTTCTTCCGCGCCAGCTCCTTCACCGCCTCGTCGGGGGCGCGCTCCATCACCAGCTTCTGCGACTCGAGCTGCCGCTTGAGCTCGTTCATGTCGAGCATCTGCAGGTAGTTCTCCGAGCGCATGCACGAGTAGGCGAGCCGAACGAAGCCCTGGTGCAGGGACACCAGCTTGTCGAGCTCGGTTTGCAGCACCATCACCTGGAAGGTCGGGTTGTGCTGCATGTCGCGCTCGATCTCCCGGCGCGTCTCGTCGAGGGCCTTGGCGCGCTGCCACTCGCGCTCCGGCAGGTCCTTCACCAGCTCGTCCACCCGGGCCCGGTCGGCCTTCTCCTTCTCCTTGCGCGCGTCCTCGCGCACCGCCCGCTGGAAGGGCTTCAGGTCGGGCCCGAAGGCGAGCCACAGGGCCTCCAGCGCGCCAGCCCCCGCCGCGATGAGCCAGTCGCCGGTCGCCGCCGCCGCCACCACCGCCCCGGTGAGCAGGGACAGGTTGTAGGCGTTGGCGAACGCCGCCTTGAGGTAGTTCGGCCCTTTGAAGGAGTCGTCGGCCATGCGCGAGGGGGTCAGAGCCCGACCCGAATGTTGCCCTGGACCGAGAGGTTCTGCAGCTGCTCGAGCACGTGGGCCTCCACCCGCTTGAACTCGGGCGACTGCTTCACCGCCGGCTCGCGCGAGGCGAAGTAGGGCACCTCGATGCGGTGCAGCACCCGCGCCGGCCGGTGCGAGAGCACGAAGATGACGTCGCCCAGGAACACCGCCTCCGTCACGTCGTGGGTGACGAAGAGCACCGTGTTGTCCTGCTTGCGCAAGACGTCGAGGATCAACGCCTGCATCCCCCAGCGCGTCTGCGGGTCGAGCGCGCCGAAGGGCTCGTCCATGAGCACGAGCCTCGGGTCGTTCACGATGGTCCGCGCGATGGCCACCCGCTGCTTCATGCCGCCGGAGAGCTGCTTCGGGTACGCGCTCGCGAAGTCCTTCAGGCCCACCTGCTCGATGATGGCCATCGCCTTGTCGCGCCGCGCCTTCTTGGGCACGCCCTGCAGCTCGAGCCCGTACTCCACGTTCCCCAAGACCGTGCGCCAGGCGAAGCTGGTGTAGCTCTGGAAGACCATGCCGCGGTCTTTCCCGGTGCCGCTCACCGGCGCGCCGTCGATGCGCACCGTGCCGGCGTCGGGCGTCATCAGCCCCGCCACCGCCTTCAAGATGGTGCTCTTGCCGCAGCCGGAAGGGCCCAGGAAGACCGCCAGCTCGCCGATGCCTGGCTTGTTGGCGATGGTGAGGTTGACGTTCTCCACCGCCTGCACGCGCTTGCCGGCGCGATCGGTGTAGCTCAGGTACAAGCCCTCGAGCTCGAGCTTGGGCACGCTCCCCTGGCCGAGCGAAGGCCCCGCGGGCGGCGCCGGCGCGAGAGGCTCAGACATCGGCTTCCCTCCAGCGGAACAAGAGGCGGTTCAGGCCCCGAATCAAGACGTCGGACAACAGCCCGATGATGCCCACCACGATCACGCCGGCGAAGGTGAGGTGCGGCTTGTTGACCCGCTTCGCCGCCTCGAGCATCGCGCCCAGGCCCTTCTCGGTGTTCACCAGCTCCGCGAGGATGATGTACGTCCACGCGATGGCGTTCATGTTGCGGAAGCCGTCGAAGATCTGCGGCAGCGCTGAAGGCACCAGCACGGTGCGAATCACCTGCGCACGGGTGGCGCCGAGGGTGAAGGCGGTCTGCACCAGCTCCTCGGGCACGGTGCGCACCGCGTCCACCACCAAGGGCACCAGGTAGACGAAGGTGCCGAGGAAGAGGAAGGCGATCTTCTCCGACTCGTCGATGCCGAACCACAAGATGAGCAGCGGGATGAAGGCGGTGATGGGCAGGTAGCGCAGCGGCGCGAAGACCGGGTCGAGCAGCCGATTCACCGCGTCGAAGCTGCCCATGGCGATGCCCAAGGGCAGCGAGACCGCGAGCGTGAGCCCCAAGGCCTGCGTCACCCGCCAGATGCTCATGCCGGCGTGGCCGAGCAGGTCCTCCTGCACGAAGAGCAGCACCAGGCCCTTCACCACCGCGTCGGGCGCGGGCAGGAAGTAGGTCGGCACCAGCGACTCGGGGCCGTGGCCGCGATCGACGGTGAGGTAGCTCAAGACGCACCACGCCCCGAGCAGCACCACCAGCGTCAGGCCGGAGAGCAGCCGCGCCTGGCCCGACGACACCAGCGTGCGCAGCGCCCACAGCCTCGGGGTGGAGGCCGGCTTACTCGGCATTCAGGACGACCTTGATGTCCGTGCGGCGGTTCAAGGCGCGCCCGTCCTCGGTCTCGTTCGGCGCCACCGGGTTCGCGCTGCCCTTGCCCACGGCCACGAAGCGCTTGGGGTCGATGGAGAAGTTCTTCACCAGGTACTGCTTCACCGACTCGGCGCGCTTCTGCGAGAGCGTCTTGTTCACGGCTTCCGAGCCGCGGGAGTCGGTGTTGCCCTCGACCTGCAGGTAGGTGTTGCCGAAGGCGAGCATGGTGTCGCCGAGGGCGTCGAGCGTGAAGTAGCTGCCCGGCATGATCTCGTCGCTGCCGGTGGTGAAGTGAATGGAGAGGCTCTTGTTCACGATGGCGCGGTCGTTGAGCTTGGGCTTGTCCTTGAACGCGAAGCTCTCCTCGACCTTCTGGCTCTTGTAGAGCGGCGCCAGCGCGGCCACGAAGCGCGCGTCCCGCCAGTCGGGTGCGTCGACCACCTTGTTCACCACGCCCTTCTTGCGCCAGATGACGAAGGCGCCGTTGAAGAGCGAGTCGAAGTAGGTCTTGGGGCCGGAGAGCCCGAAGAAGAGCGCGTTGTCGGAGAAGGGCGTGAGCTTGAGGCCCGAGAGCATGCCCGACACGTCGTCGGTGGAGAGCTTGAGGGCGTCGCCGACGAGCTTGTTGGTGCTCTGCGGGTCCTCCTTCATCACCGAGATGGCGTCGAACCAGCCGGCGACGAAGCTCTCGAGCGACTTGGGCGCCTGGTCGATGACGTCCTGCCGGGCGACCAGCGTGTCGGCGATGACGTTGGTGGCGGCGGTGGTCGAGACCAGGACGTGCGCCTCGGCCTCGCGCGCCGCGACCGCGCCGGAGAGATCGGGCTCCCAGGTCACCGCCGCGTCGACCTTGCCGGCCTTGAAGAGCGCCGCCGCGTCGGGCGCGGTGCCGGTGAAGACCAGGTTCCGCTCGACCTCCTGGCGCTCCTGCGGCGTCAGGCCCGACTGCGCGAGGAGGAAGAGCAGGAGCCAGTGCGACGGCGTGAACTTGGTGGTGGCGATGCGCTTGCCCTTCAGGTCCTCCACCGACTTGATGGTCTTGAGCGAGACGATGCCGTCGCCGCCGCGGCTCCAGTCCTGCTGGAGGATGGAGCGGGCCTTGAGACCCTTCTCCGCGAGCACGCTCGCCTCGCGCGCGTAGCTGTCGACGGTGTCCCACATCACGTCGACGTCGCCCTTGATGAAGGCGGCGAGCTTGGTGTCCGGGTCCTCGATGAGCTTGAACTCGACGTCCAGGCCGTACTTCTTCTTGTAGAGCGACGCCGCGGAGCCGGTGGCGAGGCCGCCGTTGGCGACGATGCCCGGAGCGTGGCCGGCCCAGGTGTTGATGGCCACCCGCAAGGGGCGCGACAGGCCCTGGCTGCCCAGCGCCGCCTCGCCGCTCTTCACCGCCACCTCGCCGGTGCGCGGCGCGTCGACCAGATCCTTGCCGATGGCGGTGAAGTCGTCCTTCGAGACGTCGCCGCCGGGCCCGGTGAGGCCGCCGCCCTTGGTGGTACCGCCTGACGGAGCGGTCGCGCCGGCCCACTGGCGGATCTCCTCGCCGTACTTCTTGAAGACGATGAACCCGATGACGCCGATGGCCACCAGGGCGATGAAGAGCTTGCCGAACGGCGTCAGTTTCATGGTGCGTCTCCTCGACGTCAGGGTTTCTGCTGTGGAGCGGGGGTGGTGGCGAAGAACTCGAGCACGCGCTCGACCTGCTGCCGGCGCGCGGCGGCGGCGGCGGCCAGAGCGGCGAGGCCCTCGCTCTTGGTGCTGATGTCGGCCTTGAGCGAGATGACCTTGTCCTCGAGCTGCGCGATCGAGGCCTTCATGTCGGCGATGGCCTTCGCGGTCTGCTGCTCGTTGACCTTCACGTAGGTCTCGAGGGCCTTTAGCTGGAGCTGCGCCGCGCCGGCGATTCGGGAGAGCTCGACGCCGAAGGCCTTGAGCGAGGCCTCGACGATCTGCCGCCGCACCTCGACCGGCGTGCCCTCCGGGAGCGACTTGAGCAGCTCCTCGGCCTTGCGCACCCGATCGAGCTCGGTGGGATCGACGCCCGCGCTCTTGAACACCACGTCGAAGTCGACCTTGGCCGCAACGACACCGGCGCCCGCGGTGACCGGCACTGGAGCGGGGGCTCGTGGAGGGGCCGCGGCCGGAGCGGGTGCGGTGCCTCCCGCAGGAGCCGGGCCTTGCGCCTTGGGCGCCGACGAGCGCGCCAGCTCCTCGACCAGCTCGGCCGGAGACTTCTCCTCGTCGCTCTTCTTCGCGGTGTCGCCGGGCTCACCCTCTTTGGGTTCGACGAACAACCCGAGCAGCTTCGACCCCAGGCTCTTCTCGTCCGGCATGGTGAAAAACCGTCTAGCAGAGAGCGTTCCGTGACACCCCGAAATATGGAAAGGTCGCGCGCATGGCCAAATACGAGGTGCACATTCCGGCGGCGACTGCCGGGGGCTTCAACATGACGCTCAAGGTGTCCGCCGACAACTGGATGGCGGCGCTCAAGGCGGGCATGCAGAAGCTGGGGGAGCAAGGTGCCGTCACGCAGAACGTGATGGTCGACATTCAGGACGACAACTCGATTCACGTCACCGAGCCCTCGAGCGGCCGCGTCTTCAGCATCCGCGAGCTGTCCGAAGCCGAGGCCGCGCAGGCCCCGGTGAAGAAGCCGGCCACGCGCCCTGGCGTTCCCGCCGTCGCCGCCAAGCCCGCTGCCCCCGCCGCCTCGCCGCGCGAGATGAAGACCGAGACCGGCATGCCCGCGGTGCAGGCGCCGCCCGACATGGCGAAGACCCTGCCCCCGGCGCCGATGGCCGAGGCGGCGAAGACGATGCCGGCCACCAGCCGCGATCAGCTGCCGCCGGTGCCGGGCCTGAACGCGCCCGCGCCCGCCATGGCCAAGGCGGCGCCCGCTCCCGCCGCGGCGTC
>JBBIOE010000327.1:0-6116 GCA_037443525.1 Archangiaceae bacterium
GGGCGAGTCGGCGGTGGGGGGCGGCACGCTGCCGGGCGAGACCCTGCCCACCTGGCTGCTGGCCCTCCCCACGCCGGACCCGGCGGCGCTGCTGGCGGCGCTGCGGCGCGCCCCCACGCCGGTGGTGGCGCGGATCGCCGAGGGGGCGGTGGTGCTCGACCCGCGCACCGTGCTGGACGGCGAGGAGGCGGCGCTGCTCGAGGCGATCGAGGTGGCGCTGGGCTTGGCGACCTGACCCAAGGCGACCTGACCGGCGACCTGACCGAGGGTTCCGCGGTTCGTCCGGACCGGCCGCGGCGCGGACGCCCCCGCGCAGTGGCCGGCGCGCAAGTCCTCGATATGACTCGGGGGCCCGTTACTCTCGGTCAGGTCGCCGCGCTGAGGCGTACTCAGAGTAAGTTCTGGCGTCAGAAGAAGAAATGACCCACCCCGGAAGGGCTCCCTCCTCCTCGGCCTCGGCGGAGCGAATTGACTCAGGGTACGTGGTCGTCCATCGTTGCGCCTTGGCCGACTCTCCGCACCGCCCGGCGCCACGCTCGCTTCCCTGCGCCTCTCGCTCACCAGCCGGTGCCGCTCGGGCGACCGCACCGCACCCCGGACCCCGACCGCGGCCCTGGGCGCGACCCGGGATTGACTACGGGTTGAAGCGGTAGCCGATCCCGCGCACCGTCTCCAGGTGGCGCGGGGACTCGGCGTCGTCGTCGATGTGGGCGCGCAGCCGCGCCACGAAGTTGTCGACGGTGCGCGCCGTGCCGAAGTAGCGCGAGCCCCACACCGCCTCCATGAGCTGCTCGCGCGAGAAGACCCGGTCCGGGTGGCTGACGAAGTAGAGCAGCAGGTCGAACTCCCGGGTGGTCAGCTCCAGCGGCCGGCCGTCCACGCTGGCGCGCCGGGCCTGCAGGTCGATCTCCACCGGCCCGGCCTTCTTGACGTTGCGGGCCTCGCCGGTCTCGCCCCGGGCCCGGCGCCGGCGCAGCAGCGCCCCGATGCGCGCCAGCAGCTCCTTCAGGCTGAAGGGCTTCACCATGTAGTCGTCGGCCCCCAGCTGCAGCCCGGCCACCTTGTCCGACTCCTGCCCCTTGGCGGAGAGGATCAGCACCGGCAGCTCGGGGTCGTCGCGCCGCAGCTCGCGGATCAGCTCGAGGCCGCCCAGGCGCGGCAGCATGACGTCGACCACCAGCAGGTCGAAGCGCTCGGCGCGCGCCAGCTGCAGGCCGGTCTCGCCGTCGCTGGCGGAGCGGACCGCGTAGCCCTCCATGGTCAGGTTGAGCTGCAGCCCGCGCAGGATGGAGGGATCGTCCTCGATGACCAGGATCCGCTCGCTCACGCCGAGGCCTCCACCGCCGGCAGCGTGATGGTGAAGGCGGCGCCCTGCCCCACCTCCGACTTGACGGCGATCTTGCCGCGGTGGGCTTCGACGATGTGCTTCACCATGGCCAGCCCCAGGCCGGAGCCCTCGATGGAGCGCTGCAGGGGATCGCGGGCCCGGTAGAACCGCTCGAAGATCCGCTTCTGGTCGGGGGCGGCGATGCCGGGGCCGTTGTCGGCCACGGTCACCACCGCCGCGGTGCCGGCGCGGGCGGCGCTCACCGTGATGCGCTTCTCCGGGCCGGTGTACTTGAGTGCGTTGAAGAGCAGGTCGATGAGCGCGCCGCTCAGCGCCTCGCGGTCGGCCACCACCTCGGGCAGGTCGGGCGCCAGCTCGCAGCGCAGGTCGACCGGGTGGCTGAGCAGCTGCGGCTCGAAGGCCTGCAGGGCGTCCTCGATGATGGGGCGCAGCGGCTGCTGCTCGAGCTCGAAGCTGCGGCGGCCCGACTCCATGCGGGCCCAGTCGAGCAGCCGGTTGATGAGGGTGGAGAGCCGGGCGGTCTCCTCGGCGATGATGCCGAGCGCCTCGGCCTGGCGGGCCGCGTCGGTGAGGCGCCCCATCTGCAGCGTCTCCACGAACATGCGGATCGAGGTGAGGGGCGTGCGCAGGTCGTGCGAGACCTTGTTGACGAAGTCGGTCTGCAGGCGGGCCACCCGGGCCTCGCGCTGCACCACCATGAGGGTGGCGGCGCTGCCGGCCACCACGGTGGCCACCAGGGTGAGGATGAGCGCGCCGAAGACGTAGTCGCGCGGGGCGGCGCCGAAGACCAGGATCAGCACGCCCACCGTCAGCATCAGGGCGGCGGGGACGAAGACGAAGCCGATGATCAGGGGCAGGACGCGGCGCACCGTGCCGGGAATCTACCACCTCGGGGGTGGGGCGCCGAGGCGCCTGCCTGCTACAGCTTGGCGTTGACGTACTTCGCGAGGATCATCTTGGCAGCCGTCTGGTAACCGACGCCGAGCTCCAGCCCGCGCTTGCGGAGCGCGGCCTTCAGCTCGTCGCTGAGCAGGATGGACGTCGGGCGCTGAGGGCGGACCACGACGGCCGTTCCCGCCGAGGCCACGTCTTTGCCGAGATCCCGCGCTTCGAACTCGCGAAGGGCCGGGTCTCGGCGGGAAGCTGCGTTCTTCATCTTGCGCCCTTCGGCGCCCTTCTTACGTCGCGGCATCGTATGCCTCCTTCTCCAACGCCCGCATCGCGCGGCAGCTGATCGGCCGAAGCCGGTCGCCGCGGCGGGCGAAGATCAGCGCGGCCCGTCGGCCGGTGGCCGTCACGCCAAGGAGCAGGTATCGCGCCTCGGCGTGCGCCGGCTCGACGATGCGACCGGCGAACAGCACCGGCGCATGCAGCAGAGACTCCACGTCTCCGGGGCTGAACCCGTGCTTCGTCTCGCTCTTCGTGAGGTTCCCGGCGTCCCACTCCAACGCGGGGCGCCGGCCCAGCCACGCAGCGACGCCGGCATCGGCGACGAGCTTCATCGCCTCGATGATAGCTATTTCATAGTGATGCGTCCACCCGCCCGGTGCCCGGCTTACGCGCTCGCGCTGAGGGGCGCGGCTGCGCGACGGTCATGTTCCACCGGCACGCCAGTTTGCATCGTGTACGCGAAGGCGAGCGGCCCGCTCGCCAGCACGTTCGGCTCGTACCGGCCGTTGGTGGTCCGGGCCAGCGCGGGCTCAACCGCGGTCGGCCTCCGCTGTTGAGCGCGGCCCAAGGCGTAGGCTGGGTCGCCTCGGCTCACTGGCTTACCAGCCGCCCGAAGTAGACGGCGTCGAACGTCCGGTTCAAGGCCGGGAGCCGGTGGTTCCTCACCAGCACAGCGTCATGCACCTTCACCACCGCTTCCTTCGGGTAGGGGGCGACCGGCACGCCGACCCAGACGTCGCCGCTCACCGTGGCGACCCGGACGAAGCTGTACGGGGGCGAGTCGAGACGCTCGACCACCCGGCCCTCGACCTGAGGCAGGCGATCGGGGAGCGGGCGGGGGGTGGGGGTGCAGGCGGAGAGAACGGTGGCCAGCAGAGGCAAGGCCATACGGCGCATCGCTTGAATAGGCACCCTAAGGGCCTTCGCCCATCGGCAGGGTCGAGTAATGGCCGCTGCAATCATGGCGCGGGACGCCTCCCCATCCGCCAATACACAACAGCCAAGGCGATGCAAACGCCCCCGGAGAGGAATTGCCTCCATGTCAGGAGGGCAACCCCCATGAGAGCAAAGAGGGCGGCGAGTCCTCGACGCCAGGTCATTGCGAGATCCCTTACCTTTCACCGTGGCGAGGGTGGTGTCCCAGTAGTTATTGGCAGCCCCGCTCAAGGCTCAACTTCGCATCGCCTTCCCGATGTCCTCGACTCGATGACTTCAAGCAGCCTGTTCTTGAATTCTGTTGACGAGAGGCAGATGCCCTTGGCCGTCGCCGTCGAGTTCCTTTGACAGTCGTTGCTACCGGCGTCGAGCAGCCGCTTGAGCTTTGCCTGATAGGCGGGTCCAGCCTGAACCTGAACGCACCGGAGGAGTTCCGAAAGCGCCCCATCGGTCCGGTAGGAGTTCAGGTCCCCGAGCGCGGTCAGGACCTTGTCATCGTTTGAGCCCAGGAAGAGAACGAACAGGCTCTGAATCCTCCATAGCGGCGCTTGAGCCTCCGGGTCCCGCGTCAGCTCAGGGTGAATCCTGGAGAGGAGGATCCCAGACACGACAGCGTTCTTGATGGCCTCCACATCGCTTGAAGCCCATGGCTTCGCCGGGCGGGTGATGTCGGACGCAACTACCGTCGAGCAACTGCCGGCGGTGATGGCCAGCCCCACGATGATCGAAAGAGATCTCATGGCACCTCCGTGACCGTGTTGCCGGTCTCGAGCTTTGTAGGGCGTTGCGTCGAGCCGCTCGACCACCCGCCCTCGAAGAGCTGGAGCCGGTCGGGGAGCGCGCGGGGCGGTGGGGTGCAGGAGGCCATGGCCATTGTGATGGCCGCAAGCGCCACCAACTCGAACTGGAGCCGCCAGGGCGTCACTCACCACTCCTTCGGTCGAGTTGGCCGACCGTCGTCGTCGTGTGGGCCGTCGTCGTCTTCGGGGCGCTCGGCCCCCCCTATGTCAATGAGCGACGACACCGTCTCCATCACCAGCGCAATGAGACCAAGCCCCACCCCGAACCCCTTGAGCTCCAGCTGGTAGAGGACGACCGCCGCCACAGCAAGTGCTGCACCGACGACCGCGAGCGGAGTGACGCGTGGCTTCACGGCGGCGTCCCTTTACCTCTCACACGCTTGCAGCTTCGGTGGGCGCGGAGGCTCCGTTGGCCAGGTCGCACCCGGGGCTCGTGTGAGTGCATTCCACGGATCCACCCATGGCCCGGATGCTACGTGAAGTGGCGGCGACAGGTGTACCCAAATTTCCACTCATCGTGCTTGACGCGTTTCTGCCCGAATACACTTCGCGCGAACGGATCGCACCGTGAAGGCTCGCCTCGTGGCCCTGGCGCCTCGCTGGAGGGCCTCCGGCGCGAGCGGGAGGGGTCGAGAGGCCGGAGGCGTTTGCGTGGCTCCTGCGGGCTCCTGGCGCGTTTGGCGAGGCTCGAAATTCCCGTGAGACGATTCGTGAATGACCACCACCACCATCTCGACCACGCCCGCCCTCGACCTCCCCGCCGCCCGCCAGCTCCGCGACGGCCTGGCCACCCTGCTCCGCGCCGAACGGACCGCCGCCGCCGACTTCCTGCTGGCCCTCTCCGACTTCGATCGGCGCCGAGGGTGGGAGCTGCTGGGGCATGCCAGCCTGTTCGCATTCCTGAAGGTCGAGCTCCGGCTCTCGAAGAGCGCGGCCTTCTGGCGGCTCAGCGCCGCCCGGCTGCTGCAGCGGTTCCCGGCCGTCATCGAGCCCCTCCGGGACAGCCACTTGTGCATGACGACCACCGCCGAACTGGCCAAGGTGCTCACCACCGAGAACCAGGCCACGGTGCTGCCCCGCTTCTTCGGCCTCTCGGTCCGCGAGGCCCAGGAGGTGACGGCGGAGCTCTTACCCAGGTCGGAGCCTCCGCTGCGGGCCGTCGTGACCGCCCTTCCGTCGCCGCTTCCGCTGGTGATGTCGCCGGAGGTGGCGGCTCCTCAGGCGGCCATGGCTGGACAGATTGTCGCATCGGTTTCGACGCCAGAACCGCCCCCGGCCCCCGCCGCGCGCGAAGTCGCCGCCCCTCGCGCCGACATCGAGCCGCTCACCGCAGATCTGCGCCGGCTCCATGTCACGGTCAGCCGCGAGTTCCTGAAGAAGCTCGACGCCGCCCGCGACGGGATCTCGCACGCCATCCGGGGTGCCACCACCGAGCAGGTGCTGGAGGCCGCGCTCGACTTGCTGCTCGAGAGGCAGGCCAGGCGGCGCGGTCTGGTGAAGCGGCCGCGCAAGGTCGCGTCGGTCTCGCCCCCGACCCCGACCTCACCGGCCGTGACGCCCGAGACCCCGACGGCGCCGCTCCACCGCCGCTCCGGACCGCGCGAGAAGGTCCCCGCTACCGTCCGCCGCGCGGTCTGGGCCCGCGACCAGGGGCGCTGCGTCTGGCCGCTCGACTCCGGCGGCGTCTGTGGCTCCACCTACCAGCTGGAGCTCGACCACTCCGCGGTCCCATGGGCGCGAGGTGGTTCACCCACGGTGGACAACCTGCGCCTGCTCTGCGACCCCCCTGAAGTATCCCCACGATCCGAGGCGGAAATCTGAGGGAGATCGATCTGTTAGGGATGAGGGTTCTCGGAAAGTGG
>JBBIOE010000328.1:0-6057 GCA_037443525.1 Archangiaceae bacterium
CCCAGCAGATCGGCGGTGCGGCCGGCTCGCTCTGCGCGCTCCCGCCCCGCGCCTTGGCGTCGGGCTTGAGCTCCGGCGCGGCTCTCCCGGTGAGGGCGATGCTCAAGAGCCCCCACACCGAGCCCTGCATCGATGCGAGCAACAGCACGCCCAGCAGCGGCTTCCACCCGACGTAGGCGGCGATGAGCGCGAAGAGGAACTTGTCCCCCATTCCGAGGGCCTCCCGCCTGGTGAAGAGCCAGCCCAAGAGCTCCAGCACCCGGAACGCCACGTAGGCCACCACCACGCCGATGACCGCCGACACCACCGCGCTTACGCCGAGTGGGATCTGCAAGAGCAGCCCGGTCACGATGCCCGCCAGGGCGATGCGGGTCTCGATGATCCAGTGGTCGATGTCGATGAAGACCAGGGGAATGACGAACGCGATGAAGGCCAGCGCCAGCGGCAGTCGCTCGGTGAGCTGCGTGCTCTGGAGCGCCGCCAGGAACAGGCACCCGGTGAGCAGCTCGATCACGGCGTAGCGCGGCGAGATGGGCGACTTGCAGGTGCGGCACTTCCCACGCAGGAGCAGCCACGACAGCACCGGCACGTTCTCGAACCACCGCAAGGTCCGGCCGCACTTCGGGCAGTGCGAGCCGGGGAAGGCGATGCTCTCGTCGTTCGGCAGGCGGAGGATGACGACGTTCAAGAAGCTGCCGATGATCAGACCGAAGACGCCGATCGTCACCGTGATGGTCAGCGCAAAGGGGCCTGGCAATTCGTCGAGACGCAACAATCTCAATCTCGCCTGCTTTCGCTTAGGTGGGAAGACTTCTCCAAGCACGCAGGAGGGGTGGCGGCGCCCGGCTTTCCAGGCACACTCCGCTCGATGCGGCTGAAGGTGGAGGCAACCCGGTCGACTCCGGCGGCGCTGGCCGTGGCGCGGGCCCTGGGGCTCTCCAAGGCCGACGCGGCGGTGCTGATCTCCCGCGACCGGGTCCTCCCCGCGGAGCTGCCGCTGGCGAAGGCTCAGGCCCTGGTCGCCGAGCTCCTCGGCTTCGGCTGCCGCTCGGAGCCGGTGGAGGTGCCCCAAAGCCTCGCCCGGTGCGGCAGCCACCCTCCGCTCACCGCCGACGCGCCCTGCGCCACCTGCCAGACCCTGGTGTGCCCGCTGTGCGCCACCGAGGGCGGCGAGCCCCGGTGCGGGGTGTGCGCGGCGCGGGAGCGGACCCGGGTGCGGAGGAAGCGGGCGCGGGTGGCGGTGCTCCTCGTCTGCCTCGCCGCGGTGGGGGTGTGGGCGCTGCGCACCGTGCGCGGCCGCGAGGCCCGCACCAGCTGGGACCGCACGCTCACCGTCGACGTGGTGCTGGTGGCCACCGAGCCCGTGGACCCCCGCGTGCGCGAGGCCTGGCGCGACGGGCTTTCGGAGCTGGAGCGCTGGTTCGCGGACGAGGGCGCGCGCTACCACCTCGGCCTGGCGGCGCCGGTGCGCTTCACCCTCTCGGGGACCCGGCGGGTCGCCGCGCTGCCCGAGCCGCCCGACGCCTCGGAGAGCTGGCTCGACGCGCAACGAAAGTCCTGGGCGCTGCACCAGGGGCTGGTGGCGCTGGCGGAGGCCGGGGCGGCGCGGGCCGACGTGCACGTGGTGGTGGCGCTCGCGTCCGGCGGCGCGGGCGCGCGGCTCGTGGAGGGCATCGGCGAGGGGGGCGGCAGCTACGGCCTGGTGCACGGCGCCGCCGCCGAGACCGAGCTGGGCCTGGAGCTCGCCGCGCTCGCCCACGAGGTGCTCCACTGTCTGGGCGCGAAGGATCGCTACGACGAAGACGGCCACGCGGTGGACCCCGGCGGCCTCGCCGAGCCCGAGCAGGTGCCGCGCTACCCCCAGCGCTACGCCGAGGTGATGTGCGGCGAGGTGCCCGACGGCCCGCGCCAGGGCCACGTGCCGACCCAGCTCTCCGAGGTGCGGGTGGGCCCCCTCACCGCGCGCGACGTGCGGTGGGTGACGCCGCCCTGAGGGGCTGACCGCCTTCGACCTGCCGTCGCCAAGGGCGCCGTTCTGCCTCGCCGCCCGGCGCCGCGACTCCTCGACGCGACGCGGGGTTCACCTTCGGGGCTGCTCCTCCGAGCGGCCGACTCAGCCGGCGACGCCCACAGGCCGCGGCGGAACGTGCCAGCCGTCGGCGAGCGAGTGCGGCCCGCGGCAGTCGCGGCGCCACCTTCGCGCCCGGCCCTCCCACAGGCCGCGGTAGAGCTGCATGAACGCCGACGCGCCGAGCTCGAGGCCTTGCTCCACCTGGTAGCGCTCGCGCGCGCCCTGCGCCCAGAGGGGCTCGACCAGCCGGTAGAAGTCTTCGGCGTGGCTCACGTCGAGCACCTCGTGGGTGCGGTAGTGCACCACGTCCGCCTGGCGGAGCCAGCCGTTGTCCACCAGGGCGCGGCCGAGGCGCGCGGAGATGCCGGCGAACAGGTCTTCGATGACGCCCAAGGTCGCCAGCGCGGTGGGCGCGTCGTCGTGGGCGCAGACGCCGGTGAGCAGGGTGTTGAAGGCGCGCACCTCGGGCCACTGGGCGCGGGCGTCGACCTCCTCGGCGCCGGCGCCGAGCCGCGACAACAGCTCGAGGAAGGTGGCCTCGTGGGAGCGCGAGAGCGCGCCCCCGCCGTGCTCGTCCCACACGTTGGTCAGCACCGACAGGCGCTGCTCCGGGCGCGGCAGGCGGGCGGCGAGCAGCGCCATCGGCCGCGCGAAGTGCACCACCGCGAAGAGGAACTGCACCTGGGTCTCGACGAAGTCGTCCTTGGGGAAGCCTCCGTCGCGCAGGGCCACGAAGTACGGCTGGGCGTCGACGGCGGCCCTGGCCTTCACGGCGGCGAGGTGGGTGCGCATGGTCAGATCTCCGAAGTGGCGAGGTGAACCCACGGCGAGCGCACGAGCTTCCGGTGGGCGAAGGGCTCGGCGAGCCCGATGACGGTGGCGGTGGCGCCGGGAGCGAGGCCGCGCTCGGCGAGCCAGTCGAGCTGCACGGTGAGGCGCTCGTCGAGGGCGAAGCAGGCGAGGGTGCCGTGGGGCGCGGCGAGAAGCTCTCGGCCGGCGGCGCGCAGGTGCTCCGCGAGCCCGCCCCGCCACTCGGCCGGGCCGCGGGGGAGGTGGACGAGGGGCCACGGCGCGCCCGTGGAGACGAGGCGCAGGTCCTTTCGTCCAGAGGTGGAGAGCACCAGCGGCGCGCCCCGTGAGCTGAGCTCGGCGCCTCCCTCGGGCGGGGGCGGCGCGTCGCCCTCGAGCGAGGCGAGCGTCGCCGGCCGGGCGAAGAAGAGCCGCAGCCGCGCGAAGGCCCGCCCCAGGCGGCCGAGGTGGAGGCCTCTCTTGAACGACCTCCGCACGTCGTCGCGCCCGTCGGACATGCCGGCGCCGAAGAAGAGCCGCACGCCCGAAAGCTGGCCGCGCTTCAAGACCCCGGCGAGGCCGTGCGCGAAGAGCTGCGCCGCGACGCGCCCGCCCCGCAGCTCGCGCGAGAGCTTCAAGTCGCCCAGGTAGATGGCGCCGTGCACAGCGCCCTCGAGGCGCACGTCCTTCCACACCCCGGCGATGAGGCCCTTGGGCTCGCCGTCGGCCTCGGCGACGAGGAAGCGGGCGTGGCCGAGGGCCTCGAAGAAGCGCGGGTAGCGCTCGCCGTGGTCGATGAAGAAGCGCTCGTTGGCGCCGTCGAGCGGGTAGGTGATGGAGCGCTCCAGGGCGTGGAGGCCCGGCTCGAAGGGCGCCAGCTCGTGGGCTTCGCAGTAGTGGAAGCGGAGGCTCACTCCCGATCACCCCGAGCGGAGTCGAAGGGTGCCGAACACCGCCGACCGAACTCGCGCCCAAGCGACGAGCGCGAGGAACTCGGCTGAACCAATCGGTCTCCGGAGCCCCGCCGGCCCTCGACTCCGCTCGGGCTGAACGGAGTCGCCATTTCGAGTCTCAGGCAGAACGGTGGGCCGACCCGGGCGCTCACGTGCGCTCCGTTCGCACCGCGACGGTGAGCCGCTCGTAGAAGAGGCTCTGGTCGCCGGCGAGCAGCTCCGCCCCGAGCGCCTCCTCGAAGCGAAACGCGGGCCCGAAGAGCGGCCGCCAGTCGCGCGCGTTGTTGAGCTGGCGCAGCGTCACCACCGCGCCGGGCTCGAGCGCGCGGAGCGAGTCGGCCCAGCGCCGCGCCAGCGCCTCGTCGGCCCAGTCGAAGATGTTGGAGAGGTGAACGAGCCCGAAGCGCTCGAGGCGGGGCACGTCGGGGACGCCGCCCAGGTGCTGCTCGAAGCGAAACGGCCGCCGCGCCGAGAGGAAGGTCGGAGCGTCCGGGGAGAGATAGCGCGAGAGGAAGACGTGCTGCAGGAACGGGTTTCGCGGCCCGTCGTCGCGCAGGAGGCCCCGCTCGAAGGCGCGGGCGAAGTAGCCGGGGTAGGAGCCCTTGGCCGCGTGCTGCACGGCGTCGGGGCCGAACATCGCCACCAGGAGCTCGTCGGTGAAGGCGAGCGCGAAGACGGCCGGCCAGTAGGGCGAGCGCACCCAGGCGCGGGCGAGGGCGTGCGCTTCCTCGAGCGGCGTGGAGGGCGCGAAGTAGCGCTCGACCTCGGCTTCGGGCGCGATGAATTCCAGCACCGCCGCGCGCAACAGCCGAAACAGCTTCTCGAAGTCGCCGCGCTGCGAGAGCCCGTCCGGCGCGTCGGAGTCGAGGTTCAGGTCCGCGACCTTTCCCTCGGCGATGGCGGCGGCGCGCGCCTCGATGTGCGCGAGCTGGGTGGGGTTGAAGTCGTAGAGCGCGAGCTCCAGCGAGGAGAAGCGCTCGGCGAGGGCGAAGGCGGTGCAGCCGCCGGAGGCGCAGAGCAGCGCCGAGCGGACGCCGAAGCGCTCCACCAGCGTGGCTTCGATGCGGGGATCCTCGCGGACCACGGCGAACTTGAGGGGACGCGTCACGAGGCCGCTCCGTACAACAAGGTGGTGGCCCGCTGGGCCTTCGCCCGCCGGATGAAGGCGCGCCAGTCGTTGACCTCTCCGAACGCCACCTCGGGCGGGTGCGCGTAGTACGGCACGTGGGGAAAGAGGTGGTGGAAGGCGTGCGCGTTGAAGCCCAGCGCCACCGCGCGCTCGAACCACGAAGGGAGCAGCATGGTGGCGGGAGTAGCGGGCCTGCTCCTCGAGGGGCTTGGGGCGCACCGGGCGGCCATCGGCGCGCTCCATCGGCAGGGCCACGTGCTGCGCCAAGAGCGAGAGGTCTCCGAGCGTGAGGTAGACGAAGGTGGCGAGGCCCATCACGCGCAGCCAGGCGTCGGGCGCGAAAGCGAGGGCCGCTCCGTGCGCGCCGACGACCACCGCGATGCTCAGCGCCTCGAGCGCGCGCCGCTTGAGGCCCGAGAGCCCATCGCGACCCGGAACGAAGAAGGTCCCGGCGATGAAGGCGACGGAGACGACGGGAATCCACAGCCGCCAGCAGGCGTCGAGCGCCTCGCCGAGCGGCGCCGGCAAGCCCCCGCGAGCCACCGCGCGCATCGTCGGATCCTTGTCTACCCAGCCCGTCCAGCGGTGGTGCTCCGCGTGGACGTGTTTCCAGGAGAAGTAGGGGAGCCAGCAGAACGGCGAGAGTGCGAGCCCGGCGAGATCGTTCGCCAGGGCCGAGCGGAACAGGGCTCGGTGACCGGCCGCGTGGAGCATGGCGAAGGCCCGCCAGAAGCCCAGGCCGAGCAGCAGCTGCCCGAGCGGCCACGTCCAGACGGAGGCGAGCGAGAGCCACCCGCCGGCGCCGAGCCAGACCAGCTCGACCGCACACTCGGCGAGGGCGCGCCAGGTCCGCGGACGGAGGAGGCGGGTGCTCGCGAGCTGGGCGGCGTAGGCGGCGGTCATCGAAGGAACGGCGGACTCTGACATGGAACGCCGGCCGTGGCAGGGGAACGTCGCGAACCGGGTGTCGAAGCGTTATGAGCCCCCCGTCGCATGAACGAGCCCTTCGGGAACACGCTCGGGCTCAAGGCGTCGGAGCTCAAGCACCTCAAGAACACCTGGCGCCGCCGCGTCTCGCCCCACGAGATCGTGAGCCCGGAGCTCGCGCGCCACCT
>JBBIOE010000329.1:0-6038 GCA_037443525.1 Archangiaceae bacterium
CTTGAGGCTCCCGCCGTCCGGCGCGGCCGCGGCCGCGGCCACCAGGGGAATGCGCAGCTTCTTCTGCCCGGCACGCTGGGAGGCGTAGACGAGACGGAATGGAGCCCCCGCCACCGAAATGACTTCACCCAGCGTCTGGTTGCGGCACTCGATGATGCTGCCGGGCTGCTTGGCGCCGCAGGCGTTGGCTTCCGGCGTGTCGTTCTTCCTCGTCGGCTTGCAGCTTCCGACACAGAGGTGGTTGGCGTTGATGTCTTTGACGGTGAAGTGCGTCGTCACCCCGCGCCACACCGTCGTGCCCGCCGGGTACTGCGAGGCCAGCGCGTCCGCCTCGCCGGGGAGGAGGGAAAGCTCCGTGTCCGGCTGTCCGTCATCGTCGGAGTCCACCTGACCCTGAGCGAGCACCTTCAGGACGGCGCTGTTGGGCTGGGCCTCCCACCGGCCCGTGGTGGCGTCGTAGCTGCCCTGTGGAATGGCGGCGCCCACGGGCGCGTGGAGGAAGTTTTCGAGGGAGAAGGCCACCGGGCCCGAGAAGGAGACGCCCGTGGCGCCGGCGGCCAGGGCCTCGTCGACGGTGAAGTCGGCCGCGAAGGTGTAGGCCGTCTGGGGTGGCAGCGAGGCCGGCATGGCCTTGGGGCCCGAGGAGCCGACGGTGGCCTCGGTGACGCGCACGGTGACGGTGGGCGTCACCTGCGTGCCGCCGTCGGCGAAGCGCAGCGAGGCCGTGGTGCCCGGTGGAATGTAGAGCCGCACCGCCCGCGTCCCCCAGGCGTCGGTGTGCGCGCTCGCGACGTGAAGGCCGCCCGCGGACGTCGACACCGCGGTGGACTTCGAGTCCAGTCGCGTCACCACCAGGCGGCCCAGGTGGGTGAAGTCGAGCCGCTCCACCTCGACGTTGCGCTGGAGCGGGAGGAAGGCCGGCGCGCGGACCTCGAGGACGAGTGGGCCGGCCGGCGCAGCGAAGTCGAATTCGCCGTTGGCGCGGGTGCGCGTCTCGCCCAGCTCCGGGTGTCCCAGCGCGGTGACGCGGAGGCCCGGGACGCCGGCGCCGCTGGCCGTCGTCACCCGCGCGCGGACGATGCCGATGTCGGGGCAGGGGAGCGCGGAGGCGGACACGCTGGTCTGCATCGGCGTCGCGCCCGACGTCAGCGCTTGGACCGTGGCGCAGAAGTCGCCGGTAATGGGCGGCGCGTCGAGCGGAAGCGTGAGCTCGGGAGCCGGGGAGACCTCGGCGTCGAGCGGAGCCGATACGTTCCCCGCCTCGTCGACGGCGACGACGCTCGCGGCGAGAAAGGTGTCGGCGGCCAGGCCAGTCACCGTGAAGGTCGTGTCGGTGCTCTCGGCCAGCGGGGCGCCATCCTTCGTGAGCAGGTACTTCGCGACCCCGAAGCCATCGGTCGCCGCGGGCCAGGTGAGGGTCGCGGTCGAAGCGGTGGTGGCGCTCACGGCGAGCATCGCTCCGTCCGGCCACGTTGGCGCCATGGTGTCGGGGGTGGGCTCCACGCCTCCGTCCGGCGTTGGCTTCGGGCCGCAGCCGCAGCTCTGAAGGAAGGCGAACACACCGACGGCAAGGAAGACGCGGACTGGCGGGGCCCCGAAGAACATGGCCGGGATGTGTACCAACGACCCAGTGCGTGGAGAAGCTCCAGCGAGGCGGAGCATGAGCTCTATCGACCGTCGCCTCGGATGTCGCCTGCCTCAGTCGGAGGGCGAGGTAGACCGCCCCTACCGATAGTCCGCCACCTTCTGTCGCGTGGCGCGGCTACGTCCGTCAATCTTCCCCTGGCACTCCACGCACAAGACCGCCCACGGCATCGCCTTCATCCGCGCCATGGGGATGTCGTCGCCGCAGTCCTCGCACGCGCCGTAGTCGTCGGGGGTGGTGGTGAGCTTGGCCAGCGCTGTCTTCACTCGGTCCAGCACCAGAGCGTCGTGGCGGTTCCGGCTGGAGGCGATGGACTGCAGCATCTCCGAGAGCGGCTGATCGTCCTCGGCGTTCGGCCGCTCGACGTCGTCGTGGGTGGTCGGCTCCACCAGGTGGGCGCCGCGCGAGAGCACCTCGTCGCGCAGGACGGTGAGCGCGGTCTTGAGCTGCTTCCTCTGATTCGGCGTCATCGCGGGCTCCTCGCGTTTTCGAACGTGAACCGCCCCACGATATGTCGCGCCGTCCTTCACGGCCGTCGGCGCTCGCCCCGAACGATGAGGAAAACTTCCTACGCCGCGCAGGTGAAATGCCGGCCCTCGCTCCACCCGTGGGCGACGAGGAACGCGCGGATTTCGTCGCGTGCACCTTTTGCACCGACCGCGGTCACCAGGTGCGTCGCGTCGGAGGGCGGCGGGAGCTCGGAGGGTCGAACCACCGCCACGCCGTCGATGCGGGTGCCTACTTTCCGCGGGTGCAGGTCGACCAGCCGCTCGATGAAAGCCCCGCGCGCGCGCAGCTCGCGCATCAAGGCGAGGCCCTTCCCCGCGCCCCACACGGTCAAGGGCTTCTTCCCCACGCGCCTGGCGAGGACGTCGGCCTTGAGTCGCAGGTGGGCCTCGGCGCGGTAGCGGCGATCGGTGCGGGTGAGGCGGCGCTCGCCGTCGGTCCACCGGTGCAGCACGCTGGGCACGCAGGAGAGCCGGTGCCCCGCCTCGAGGAGCCTCAGCCACAGCTCCCAGTCTTCGGGGAAGTCGCCGTCTCGCCAGCCCCCCACCGCCACGAGCGGCGCGCGGCGGAGCAGCACCGAGGGGTGGCACAGGGGCGACTCCACCAGCGCGTCGGCGAAGAGCCGCTCGGGCGTGGTGAGCGAGGAGAGCCACCTTCCATAGGCGACCAGGTTCGGGCTGGGCGGGCGGTCGTCGCGGACGATCTCCACGCCGGTGCCCACGCCCGCGAGCGCGGGGTCGGCCTCCAGCGCGGCCAGGCTCTCTTCGAGCCGGGTCGGCAGGCTGACGTCGTCGGCGTCCATGCGGGCGATCAGCGCTCCGCTCGCCCGCTCGAGGCCCTGGGTGAGCGCGCCCACCAGGCCCACCCCGCCGGTGGCGTGGACGCGGACCCGGGAGTCCTCCTCGGCCAGCGCCTCCAGCACCGCACGGGTGCCGTCTTGGGAGCCGTCGTCGATGGCCCAGACCTCGAGGTCGCGGAAGGTCTGCCCCAGCATGCTCGAGACCGCGGCGCGCACCGTCGCCTCGCCGTCTCGAACCGGGAGCAGGACGCTGACCCTGGGCACGCACGCACTTTGCCTGAACGCCGCGAGAGCGGGGCGGTTCGCGTGTAAGCTCGCCCGCCGATGCCCGTCGGTTCGTCAGGCCCCTTCGCCAATGCTCCTCGAGAGGAGCTCGACGAGCACCGGCTGGAGACGATCCGCTCGTCGGCGTGGCTGGGCGAGGCGCGCGGCGTGGTCGAGATGCACCGCACCATCGCCCACCGCTTGCTCGCCGAGGGGCAGCCCGCGCAGGCCTTCCAGGAGCTGGTGCGCGCCTCCCGGGCCGTGCCGATGAACGCCCGGCTCGCCTCCGCGCTGACCCACCTCGCGCTCGTCACCGGCTCGCACGGGCCCGCCGCGACGCTGCTCAACCAGGGGCTCGACGAGGCCGAAGACGAGGAGCTCTTGGGCGTGATGCGCGCCGCCGCCCGCCTGCACCGCCGCACCGGCGATCTCGAGCGGTCCCGCGAGCACCTCGCCCTGGTCCTGGCCGAGCGCCCCGCCGATCGCCGCGCGCGCTTCGTGCTCAACGTCCTGCTCGAGCGCGACGAGCAGTGGGACGAGCTCGACCTCTCGCTGGAGAGGGAGACCCGCGAGGAGCTCCGCGAGGGCCAGCTCCGGCGCGCGGCCAAGAGCGCGCTCCGCCGGGCCCGGCTGTGGGGCGAGAAGCAGAAGGACGACGCCCGCGCCGCGCTCCGCTACGGCCAGGCCGCCGGCTTCTCGGAGCAGGCCGGCGAGCTCGGCTCGGCGTTCCTCCTGCGGCTGCTGTGGGTGCGCAGCCTCGTGAACTCCCGCGCGAGCGCCGGCGAGCTCGCGGGGGCGGCGCACCAGACGCTGGAGATCGCCGCCAAGGCCGGGCACGTCGCGCGGGCCGAGGCCTTCCTCCAGCAGCTCGGCGTCGCGGTGCCCGACGGGCCAGAGCCGGGCACCGTCTCAGACGTCGCGCTGGACGAGACCAGTGAAACGCCGGTTCCCGACGCCACCGCCGGCGCCTCTCCCTCGGTGGTCATCGCCGACCCGGAGCTCGCCGCCGCTGGCATCCAGACGATGGGCCTGCCGCTCTCCACGGCACCGCTGCCGCCTCCGGCGCCGCGCCCCTCGGCGGGCAAGGCGGCCCGGCCCTCGACGAGCCCGGCCCTGGCGCCCCGGCGGCACTCGACGCAGTTCGAGCTGGTGGCCGTCGCCGAGGCGCTGGCGCCGTCGGGCAAGGCCGAGGTCGCCGCGGTGCTGGCCGCCGCGGTGAGCGAGGGGCCCGAGCCGATGGCCGCCCGCAAGCTCGAGGCGCACTACGTCGGCCAGCGCGCCTGGCGCGAGCTCGCGGGCTTCTACCGGGACATGGCGAGCCGCCCGGGCGCGAAGGGGCCGCGCGCGGAGTGGCTCACCAAGCTGGCCGAGCTGCTCGAGTCCGAGCTGAAGGACGTCTCGGGCGCGGCGAAGGCCTGGGCCGAGGTGGCGTCGCTCACCGGCGACGCGCAGGCGACGAGTGAGCAGCTGAGGCTCCTGGCCGCGGCCCGGGACGTGGCCGGCGTGCGGGGGGTGCTCGACCTCGCGGTGGAGCGCGCGAAGGACCCGCTGGAGAAGGCCAAGGCCCTGCTCGTCCGCGCCGAGTCGGCCCTGGCGCGCAAGGAGGTCGAGGCCGCGAAGACGGACTACCGCGCGGCGATGGTCGCGCTGCCTGGCTACCCGCCGGCCATCATCGCGCTGGCCGAGCTCGCGGCGGCCGAAGGGCACCTCGAGCCGATTCGCCTGGTCGAGCCGGCGCTCAAGAAGATGCCGAAGGGCGCGCCGGCCCGCGGCGACTCCTACCGGCGGCTCGGGCGGCTCGCCGACTTCCCGGTGAAGGACCCGGCGCTGGCCAAGGCCGCGTGGGCCGAGGTGCTCGCCGAGCTGCCCTTCGACGAAGAGGCGATGCAGCGGTCGGTGGCGCTCGCCCGGGCGACCCGCGACGACGCGCTCCTGGAGCGGCTGCTGCGCGCGCGGCTGAAGCGCGAGCCGGTGGGCGACGCGGCCCGCGGCAACTGGCTCGAGCTGGTGGCCATTCTCGAGCGGCACGCGAAGAGCGACGAGGCGCTCGACGTGCTGCGCGAGGCGGCGGACTTGGACCTGGCGCACTTCGGCGCCCAGCTCGCGTTGGCCGAGCGGCTCATCGAGCGCAGGGACGACCGCGCCGCGGCCGAGGCGCTGGAGCGGGCCGGCGCGGCGACGGCGGGTCACGAGCGCCTGCGGCTCTTGAAGCGCCTGGCGCGCTTCTGCCGGGAGCGGCTCGGCGACGACGCCCGCGCGCAAGGCGCACAGACGCGCGCGGCGAGCATCGCCAAGGAGCTGGGCCTCGAAGAGGGCGAGTCGCCGTCACTGCTCGGAGGGCCGGTGATGGTGCCGAGGCTGCGCGCGTCGCGGCCCGGTCCGCCGCCCCGGCGGATTCCCGAGTTCGACGAGTTCCTCGCCAAGACCGGCGCGCGCGAGGAGCCCGAGCCGGTGCGGGAGCCTCGCCTCTTCAGCCGCAAGCCCAACTCCGGGCTCGCGGTGGTGGTGACGCGGGCGGGGAAGCTCGGGGCGGTGGTGGGGGCCGCGACGAAGAGCGACGAGCCGCGCCGCGAGCCGCGGGTCTTCGGGCGGGTGGAGGCGGCGCCTCACGAGGAGCCGCGGCCGAGCGGACCGCGACCGGAGCTTTGGAGCGAGCCGCGCGGGAGCGGGAAGACGGGACAGGCGCCGGCGGTGCGCCGCGCGGAGGAGGGCGTCGCGGCGCCGCTCGAGAGCGGAGCGGTGGCGGCCCGCGCGCTGGGCTTCGAGCCCCGGGGGACCGGGAAGACGGGGCAGGCGCCGGCGCTTCGGCGGGGCGAGGAGCTG
>JBBIOE010000330.1:0-6036 GCA_037443525.1 Archangiaceae bacterium
ACGTCGGCCCTCGGGCTCTTGGCGAAGTCGAGGTGGCGGCCGTAGACCTCGAGCGAGCTCTTCATCAGCTGATCGACCATCGGCCCCGCGCCGGGGGTGTTCTGCAGGCTCTCGCCGAGCTCGTCGAGCGCGACCTCGGCGAAGGCGGTGGCCTCGTCGCGCTCCCGCTGGAGCTGCCGCAGCGCGCCGCCGCCGGAGACGCCGAGGCCGACCAGCGCGGCGAGGGCGGCGGCGGCCACCACGCGGTGGCGGCGCACCAGCCGGCCGGCCACCTCCCGCGTGGAGTAGCGGTAGACGCTCACCCGCCGGTCCTCGAGGAAGGCCGAGAGGTCGTCGATGAAGGCCTTGGCCGAGAGGTAGCGCTGGGCGCGGTTCTTGCGGAGCGCCTTCTTGCAGATGGCGAGGAGCTCCGGTGGCGCGTGCGGCTCGAGCGCGGCGGCGTCGGGCTCGGCGCCGGTCTTCACCGCGGCGAGCACGTCGAAGACCGAGCTGCCGACGTAGGGCGCCCGGCCAGTGAGGATCTCGAAGAGGATGGCGCCCAGCCCCCACACGTCGCTCTGGCGATCGACGGGGTGCGCCCCCCCGCCGGCCTGCTCGGGCGCCATGTAGGAGGGCGTGCCGAGCGGCGCCTGGGCGCGCGCATCGACCGCGGGCTCTCGGGCCTTGCGCGGGCCGGGGGTGTCGAGCGCGACGGCGAGGCCCCAGTCCATCAGGAAGGTGGCGCCGAACGCGCCCAGCATCACGTTCTGCGGCTTCAGGTCCCGGTGCACCACGCCGCGGTGGTGGGCGGCGGCGACGGCGCGCGAGACGACGAGCAGGTCGGGCAGGAAGGCCAGCCGGGCCTGGAGGCTGCCGGCGTCGGCGAGGGCCTGGGAGAGGGTGCGGCCGCGGACCCGCTGCATCGTGTAGCAGAGCGTGCCGTCGGCGCGGCGGGCGAGATCGTAGACGGGCACCACCGCGGGGTGCTCGAGCTGGCCGGTGATGCGGGCCTCGCGCAAGAAGCCCTCCTCGATGCGCAGCGACTGGGCGGTGCCCTTGAGCTGCGCGGCGGCGAGCTGAGGGAGCAGCTCCTTGATGGCCACGTCCCGGCCGAGCAGGCGATCGTGCGCGAGGATGACGCGGCCGGCCCCGCCGCGGCCCAGCTCCTCCTCGTGGCCGTGGGCGTCGCGGGCGGTCTGGTAGCGGCCTGGCGTCTCGACGGGGATGAAGCGGGCGTCGCCGGCGGGGGCGGTGCCGGGGGTGGAGACGTCCTCGTCTTCCAGCTCGCTCAAGTGACGGCCCGGGTCGGAGCGCACGGTGACCGAGACGCGGGCCAGCCGCTCGCGCAGCGAAGGCGGGAGCGAGGTGAGGGCCATCGCGGCGTCGTCGCGGTTCCGGCCGAGAGCGTCGCGGACCAGGGCGTCGACCAGCAGGAGCGCCTCGTCGGAGAGCCAGCCCTCCTGGCGGAGCAGGTCGCGGAACGCCGGCGCGCCCGCGTCACTCTCCCGCCGCTCGGCCAGGGCGAGCACGTCCTCCACGGGGACGTAGCCGAGGGTCTCAGCGAAGAGTGCGTAGAGCTGGTCGCGCTCGCCCATCATCGGGGGCCGAGTATGGGGGGCGCGGCGAAGCGTTCAAAGCGCGGCGATCAGAAGCGCGCGGCGGCGACGGGAGGCGGCCCCGAGGGCTCCAGGTGCACGCGGAGATCCTTCCGCGAAGAGGCGGGTGCGAGGTGCACGCGCTCCACGAACGCCTCTTGCCCGGCGACGCGGACCCGCAGCCAGTAGTCGCCCGGCTGGGCGGCCACGACGTAACGGCCCAGCGGACCCGCGAGGGAGCTGGTGAGGAGGAGGGCGCCGTCGAAGAGGTCGACGGTGATGGGCACGCCGGGCTCGACCATCTCGGTCCCCCGGGTCGCGATGACGTCGCCACCCAGCTCGGCGAGGTTGGTCTCGGACTGCGCCGCGGGAGCGCTCATGAACGCCGGAAGCAGGGCCAGGGTGAGCAAGGTACGCATGATCAGTCCTCCGTGGTGACGGCGATGTTCCGCGGCTTCGCGCCCGCGCGCTTCGGCACCGTCACCGTGAGCACGCCGTTCTCGTAGTGCGCTTCGGACCCTCCGGCATCGAAGGCGCGCGACAAGGGGAAGGAGCGCTCCATCGGCTCGTGCACCCGCTCCATCTGGAGCCACCGCGCGTGCCTCGGCGCGTCCTCCATCGGCCTGGCCCAGATGGTGAGGACGTTGCCTACGGCCTCGAGCCTGAGCGACTTGGGGTCGTAGCCGGGCAGGTCGACCTTCAGGACGAGCTCATTCGGGGTCTCCCACACGTCCGCGGCGGGGGCCTCCGAGCCCAAGAGCCACTCCGGGAGCTCGAACACGTCGTCGTCGACCCGCCGGTCGATCGGACCGAACAGCGCATCGAAGACCGGGCCGTCGGTCGCGGAGCGGGCGACGCCTTCGGGCTCGGGCGGTTTCCTGTTGGTGAGCATGGCAGTCTCCTCTCGAAAGTCTCCGGTGAGTCGTAAGGCGCGGCGTGGGGCTGTCAACGGACGCACGCCCGGGTCGAAGCGGGCGGGGCCGGTCGGTGGAGCGCGCCCGGCAGGGGGCCCGCCCGTCGATTCGTGATGAGATGGAGCAATGCCCGCACGAGCGCCGTGGCGATTCCTTCGAATCAGCGCCGTCCTTCTCGTGGCGACGCTGAGCACGCGCCCGGCGTGGGCAGACACCGCGGACGCTGGCCAATCGTTGCTCACGCCCGCCGAGCTCGAAGGGAAGTCGCTGCGGGAGCTGACGATCCTGCGCAACACGCCGTTCGCCCGCGCCGGCCGCGGCTTCGAGACCCGCTGGCTGCAGCGCTACTTCCTCTGGCAGAGCTGGTACCGGCGAGGGGGCTTCAGCGAGGCCAAGCTGTCGGCGATCGATCGAAAGAACATCGACGCGGTCACGGCGTTCGAGCGGGCGCTCTCGAAGGACGAGCTCGCGAAGCGGCTGGCAGCGCTGGAGGGGCGCTACCGCCACTCCACCGACGACCCCGGGTCGGTGCTGGACTTCTCCCCCGACGGGAAGTTCCTGGTCACCGGCTCGAACGCGCTGGGCGTGCTGCGCGTCTTCTCGGTGCCGTCGGGCCGCCTGGCGCTGCTGGTGCGCACCGAGCGCGTCGTCGAGCTCCTCGAGGCGCGGTTCTCGGCGAAGGGCGACGAGCTGCTCGCGCGCGGCGTCGACGGAGACCTCCGCGGGATCGACGCGCGGTGGACGTTCCCCGGAGGGAAGTCGCTCGGGCTGTCGCCGCGCGTCGAGAACGACGGCCCGCTCCGCAAGCAGGACCCCTGGTGGACGGGGACGAAGAGCTCGGTGCGCCGGCTCGAGCCGGGCACGGGGAAGGTCCTGATGGAGCTGTCGGCGCCCGACCTCGACTCCTTCGCCATCGCGCGGGACGCCGGCGTCGCGCTGGTCACGCAGACCGGCCCGTCGTCGGCGATTCGCGTCTTGGACCTCACGACCGGGCGCGAGCTCCGCTCGGTGCCCGGAGCGCAGTTCGAGCGGAGGCTGCGCGCCGTCTCCGACGACGGCCGGCTCGCGGTACAGAGGCAGGTCATCGAGCTCGAGACGGGGCGCGCGGTGCTCCCTCCCACGCCCCCCACCCTTCCGTACGCGGCGGCCTTCTCTCCCGATGGCCGGTGGCTCGCGCTCGCCGAGGAGACGGTGTCGGCCGGGCCTCAAAGCCACGCGCTGCGGCTCGTCGACCTCGCCTCGATGGCGTTCGAGCCCCGGTGGCGGGGCCACGAGCCACCGCCCGACAGCGACGAGATCACCGCGATCGAGCTGGAGCTGTTGCGCGCGCGCGTCGGTCCGCGGGCCGATGGAGAGCCGGTCCTCCCGCCGCGCCCTCCGCCGGGGAAGCCCGCCGGGTCGCTGCTCGACGTGCCACCCGAGCCACTCCGCAACGTGGAGAAGCTCGACCGCGACGACTTCGCGCTCGAGCTCCCCGACGCGGTCCACGTCCTCGAGGAGCCGACCGCGAGCACGCGCCTGCGCTACTCCTTCGACACCGTCGACCAGTACAGCATGGTGCTCGTCTGGTCGGTGGCTCAGCCGAGAGGCAAGCAGCCCCCGGCCCTCACCCTGGTCGACGGCGAGGAGGCCTTCGTGCCGCTGACGCCCGAGGCCCGGGAGCACGTGGTGAAGACTCCGTACGGCGAGTTGGCGGAGCGGTGCTCCCGCCCGGCCCCCGGTCGGCTCACCTGCCGAGTCGACGTCCGGTTGCCGTCGAAGACGGTCTACGTCGTGGTCCGCGATCGGCCCGACGCCGAGCTGCCGCTGTACTCGGCCATCGTCCGCTCGATTCGATGAGACGCCGGCTCAGGCGAGCGCATTGAATCAAGTGGAATCCATTGCGTCTGTTGGCTTTCGTCTCGGGACGCACGCGCACCACGGTCACAGGAGCTCTCGATGAGTGAGTCCACGCAGCCCTCCGCCGCCGGCGAGTCGGAGGAGATGAAGAACCTCGCCGCGCTCGCCCACGGGCTGGTCTTCCTCGGCTACCTCGTGCCCTTCGCCAACGTGCTGGCGCCGCTCATCATCTATCTGATCAAGCGCGATCAGTCGGCGTTCGTGTCGGCCCACGCGAAGGAGTCCCTCAACTTCCAGATCACGCAGCTCATCGCGACCCTGGTCTTCGCCGTGCTGTCGGTGGTCGGCGTCGGCTGTGTGCTCCTCGTCGCGCAGGTGGTGTTTGAGCTCGTCTACGTGATTCGGGCGACGCTCGCAGCGCGCGACGGCCTGCCCTTCACCTACCCGCTGACGCTGCGGTTGGTCTGACCGGCGTGGAGGGCCGGTACGACGTGACCGTACAAAGTGTTTGGCACCCTCGCAGGCACCCTCGCAGGCGCGGTCCGCTGCCGCCGTCGCTTCCGCGATACACTCCGAGGCTGGGAGGCGGGCCTCATGGCAGACGTCCTGGCGATGGTGATGGCCGGTGGCACGGGTGAGCGGCTCAAGCCCCTCACGGATGTGCGCGCCAAACCGGCGGTGCCCTTCGGCGGCATCTTCCGCATCATCGACTTCACCCTGAGCAACTGCATCAACTCAGGGGTTCGCCAGATCTACGTCCTCACCCAGTACAAGTCGCACTCCCTCACCAACCACCTCCATGCGGGGTGGAACTTCCTCTCCCGCCGCCTGGATCAGTTCATCGACGAGATCCCCGCGCAGATGCAGCTCGGCAGCCACTGGTACAAAGGAACCGCCGACGCCATTCGGCAGAACTTCAACCTCATCGACAGCGCGGCGCCGCGCATCGTCCTCATCCTCGCGGGCGACCACATCTACAAGATGGACTACAGCCTGCTCCGTCAGTTCCACGACGAGAAGAAGGCCTGTCTCACGGTCTCCGTGGTGCGCGTGCCGGCGGAGGAAGCCAAAGGCGCCTTCGGCGTGCTCGAGCTCGACCCCGACGGCCGCATCATCGGCTTCGAGGAGAAGCCGGCGAACCCGAAGACCATCCCCGGCACCACCGACTGCATGGCGTCGATGGGCATCTACGCCTTCGACACCGCGACCCTGAAGGCCGCGCTCGAGGACGGGCAGGAGGACTTCGGCAAGCACGTCATCCCCGCGATGATCGCCGCCGGGAAGCCGGTCTACGGCTACGACTTCACCACGAAGAACCGCATCCCCGAGTATGAGTACGAGACGCGGGAGGGACAGCGGGTGAAGCACCTCATCTCGCCGGCGAGCGACTCGAGCTACTGGCGCGACGTCGGCACCCTCGATGCGTTCTGGACGGCCAACCTCGACCTCGTCGCGGCGAGCCCGCGCTTCAACATCTATTCGGAGCGCTGGCCCATCTTCAATTGCCCGACCCACTTCCCGCCGGCGAAGTTCGTGCACGAGGGTCCGGGGCGCACGGGCATGGCGGTCGACTCCGTGGTGGCGGACGGCGTCATCATCAGCGGCGCGGTGGTGCGGCGGTGCGTGGTGTCGAACGGCGTCTACGTGCACAGCTACGCGCTGGTGGAGAGCTCGGTGCTCCTCGGCGGCTCGCTCCAGGGAGGCCTCAT
>JBBIOE010000331.1:0-6026 GCA_037443525.1 Archangiaceae bacterium
CACCGTCCGCCGCGTCACCGTCCGCCGCGTCACCGTCCGCCGCGTCACCGTCCGCCGCGTCACCGTCCGCCGGTCAGCTCCCGACGGCGACCCCAGCCGAGGCCCGGGGCGCCAAGGCACCGCCCGCAAACCTTCCCGGCGCGCACTCCTCGGTGCCGATGGCCCAGCCGCCCGAGGCCGACCTCGAGCTGCTCCATCGGGTGGATGCTCTCGTGCGCGCGGACCGATCGCGCGAGGCGCTCGAGCTTCTCGAGCGCGACTGGCCGACCTTCTCCATCCGAGGCGCGTACGCCGTCGAGGCCTGGGCGCTTCGCGCGCTCGCGCTCTGCACCGCCGGTCGCGTGGCCGAAGGGCTCGCGAGCGCCTCGCACGTCCCCGCGGGCTCGTCCTACGAGGAGCGAATTCAAGGCGCCTGCGTGCCGTGATGGATCGAGGAGGCGTCTGACACTCATGCGGGATCGCTGGCCGGAGCCCACTACGCTCGGGAGAATCCACATGAAGAGATACCTGCTGTTGCTCGTGGTGCTGGCCGCCTGTGGCGGCGCAACGATTGGACTCGGCTCGGACGCCGACAACCGGACAGGGAGCGGCGTGGTCGTGGCCGGCGCCGGTGGCGGCTCGGGAAGTCCGGGACCGTGCGCCGGGCACCGGAACGGCACCGGAGGCGCCTGCGCGGCCCCCCTCGAATGTGAGACCTGGTCGCAACAGGCCTGCGTCGGCCCCCTGGCCCAGGGGCTGGACCCGGTGACCACCATGCCCAACCAGCTCGTGGCGCATTGGCCGCTCTGCGACTGCATCCTCGTGACGGTGGACCCGGCACTTCACGGGCGGCTGGCCGACATCGCCGCCGCGGCCAACCTGTGGGCGGACTCGGCCGAAGGCTGGCTCTGCTTCTACGGGCCTCTCGAGGCCGTGAGCCCCGGCACGCTCCACGTCACCCCGCGAGTGGACACTCCCGACGCGTCCATCGCCTCGAGCATCGCCAGCCTCGCGGCCGTGACATCGGTTCAAAGCACCGGCCTCATCACCGGCGCCACCATCGCCCTCGACCCCTCGGCGAGCAACGCGGAGCTCGCGGCCATGGTGGGCGTGGCGCTCGGCCTCGAGCTCGTGCCTGACGGCGACACCATCATGAGCCATCGGCCCGACGCGGGGCTGGCGCTGTCGTCGTCCGACGTCGCGACCATTCAGGCCCTGTACGGGCCTGCTCCCTACTGCTGGTGAGCGAGCCTGCACGGGCGTGATGCGAAGGCCGAATATCGTGCGCGGTCGCGGCCACAGCGGCGGCGCGCCCCATGCACCGAGCTTCTCCATGCGAAGCGTCGTCCTCCGATCGAAGTCGCTCCTCGGCAGCCTGGCGGTGGCGGCGTGGCTGACCGCCTCGTGCGCCGCGCCCACCCGGGAGGAAGCGCCTCCGACGCCGAGCGCCCAGGCCCCTCGCGCCTCGGCCACCGCGCCGGCGAAGGAGGCTCCGGTCGCTCCCGCGCCTGAGGAGGCGAAGGCGGCGCCCAAGGCGCAGGCGCCCGCTCCGACCGCCAAGGCGCCGGCCGCGGCGAAGCCGACCGCGACGGCGGCGAAGCCGACCGCGACGCCGGCGAAGCCCACCGCGACGCCCTCGCCCCCCACCGCCGCGGCCCCGCCGGCCTCGGCCTCGCCCGCCAAGCCCACCCTGGACCTCAAGTCCCTCGAGCAGCGCCTCAAGGACACCAAGGCCATCGGGTTGATGACCAAGCTGGCGGTGAAGAACCAGGTCGACGATCTGGTCGACCAGTTCCGCGCCTACCACGACGGCCGCCGTCCCCCGACGCTGCCGGACCTGCGGCGGCCCTACGAGCTGTTGTTGATGAAGCTGCTCTCGCTGCTCCAGGACAAAGACCCGTCGCTGGCCCAGGCGCTCAACGACTCGCGCGAGGCCATCTGGGGCATCCTCTCCGACCGCGACAAGTTCACCCAGTACTCGTGAGGAACGCCATGCGCCGAATCGCCATCGCCGCCTCTCTTCTGTGGGTGAGCGCCGCGCTCGCCGCGCCGCCCCCCGACGATCCCAAGCAGAAGCAGGACCTCACCGCGGTCATCGCCCTGCAGGGGAAGCCCTGCGGCGAGGTGGTCAGCTACGTCGCCACGGCGGACGACGACTTCGTCGCCACCTGCAAGGACGGCAATCGCTACCACGTGCACGTCAAGGACGGCCGCGTGCTGGTGGAGAAGGTGTAGCGCTACGGGCAGTGGCGCTTCTCGAGGATCAACGGCTCGAGCGGCGTCTGCTTGAAGTCGAAGGCGTTCATCAGGTCGTTCGCCTGCTTGTCCTGCGCGGCGGGGTCGATGTCCGCCAGCGTCGAGGTGGCGCCGAAGATCTTCTCGATGAAGTGCGGAATGCTCGCCTGCTCCGCCTGCTCGTGGAAGATGAAGCCCGGCTTCGCGTAGGGCGAGATGATGACCAGCGGCAGCCGGAAGCCGAGGCCGTAGGGATGCTGTGGATCGCAGCCGTACTGGCGCGGCGGCGGCACGTGGTCGTACCAGCCTCCGAAGTCGTCGGCGGTCAAGAGGATCGCCGTGTCCTTCCAGGCGGGGGTCCGCATCACCGCGTTGATGAGGTCGACGGTGGCGTTCTCGCCCTCGCAGATGCTGCCGATCATCGGGTGCTCGCTGACGAAGTCCTCCGGCACCACCCACGACACCGCCGGCAGCTGCCCGGTGTTCGCGTCCCGGATGAAGTGGTCGAGCGGCACCACGTTGTTCCAGCCTGGCCCGCGCCGCACCGAGTGGATGGCGTCGAACATCGACCACACCTCGTCGAGCACGAACTGCTGCGAGCCGTAGAACTTCCAGCTCGTGCCCGCGGGCAGCACGTCCGGCACCGACGGCATGTCGAAGCAGGGGAAGACCTTCTTCTCGCTGCAGGTGGCCTGGTCCTCGACGGTCACCCGCGCTGCGCCGTTCTGATCGCAGCCCCAGTACGGCACCACGGAGAGGCTCGGGTTCTCCTTCGCCCAGGCCGCCTGCGCCGCGAGCAGGAAGAGGTGGCCCGGGAAGCTGGGGCCGAGCTGGTTGGAGAAGTAGCGATCGGCCAGCGTGAAGCGCCGCGCGTACTGCCAGTAGTTGGGGATGTCTTCTTCGCGGTACTGCGCGAAGGCGAGGTGGTCGCCGCCGTTCGACGAGCCGACGACGTTCTCCCAGCCGTCCATGGCGCCGCCGTTCCACGCGGCCAGCGCGCACTCGTTGTGGTGGCAGAGGTCGCGGCTCATGCGGTTCGGGGCGCGGGGCGGCGCGATGACACCGTCGCGCGTGGGGATGGCGGAGATGCCATCGGCGCCGGGGAACGAGCCGAAGTAGTTGTCGAAGGTGTGGTTCTCTTTGACGATGACCACGACGTGCTTGATCGGCGTCGTCGCCGTCGAGGTCAGCGCCGCGTTGGAGGAGCCGGGCTGCGCCTCGAACCCGCCGCAGCCGGCCCCGAGCACCGCCAAGGCGGCCGCCGCCACGCCACGCCAGAGCCCGCTCACGAGCGGCCCCCTCGCGAGAGGAGTGTGGAGTGTCGGCAGAGCGCGCATGAGGGACCACGGGGGGACGGCGGGTGAGCGCCATCACTGTGGCCCCCAGCTCGTGCTGCCATCGCCCGTTCGGAAGTACGGCCCGCGTTCGGGCAGGCCGGCAAAGGCGGCGTCGCGCCCGGGGCGTCACTCCAGCAGGCAGCCGCGCCGATCGTCGACGTACCTGGCGGTGGCGGGCCAGGCGATGAGCACCGAGGCCTCCACGCGGCGGGCGGCGAAGTCGACCGAGTAGCGCGGCAGATCGGGCGAGACCCGCACCCAGTCCCGGCAGAAGGCCTCGCTCTGCTTCATCACGAAGAGGCAGGAGCACGCCTGGTGCGCGGCGTTGGCGGCGCCGAGCGTCTCGTCGTTGTTCGGGTACGTCAGCTCCGCATCGTTCGCGCAGCAGCTCAGGGCGAGGGCGGCGAGGGCCAGGGCCCAGCCGGTCCGCGCGCGGCTCATCGCGCCACCGCCCGCGCGAGCGCGATGAGGGTGTTCTGTCCGGCGACGTCGTCGCTCAGCTCGTTCTCGCGGTCGTCGCCGGTGCGCACGATGACCAGGTCCTCCGAGGGGATGACGATGACCAGCTGCCCCCAGTGCCCCTCGGCGGCGTAGGCGTCGTCGGGCGCGTCGGGCCAGGGCTTGGGGTGGCCGCGCGAGGGCACCCTTGCGTTGAGCCACCACGCGTAGCCGGTCGGGGTGCGCTCGCCGTCGGGCGCGCTGGCGACGAAGGCCTCGGAGGGCGTGGTGGTGGCCTTCACCCAGCCCTCGGGCAGCAGGCGCCGGCCGTCCCAGCAGCCGTCGTTCAGGTAGAGCCAGCCGAGCTTGGCGAAGTCCCTGGGCGTGGCGTACAGGTGCGAGCCGCCGAGCGGCGTGCCGCGTGGGTCCTGCTCCACCACCACGTCCATGCCCACCGGCTCGAAGAGCTGCGACCAGAAGGCGTCGGGCCCGAAGCGGCCGTCGAGCGCGCGCTTCACCACCGCGGAGAGCAGCTCGGCGTCGCCGGTGGAGTAGTTCCACCGCGCGCCCGGCTCGGCGGCCAGGCCCCCGCCGAGGATGTGCGCGAGCTGGTCTCGGTGGCCGACGCCGAAGAGCATCGCGATGACCGAGCTCTGCTGGTACGGCGCGTCCTCGTAGGTCTCCTGCCACTTCAGCCCGCTGGCGAAGGTGAGCGGGTGCCCGACGTGGACGCGGCAGACGTCCCTGCCCCGGTACTCGGCGAGCTGGTCGCAGATGGAGTCGTCGAGCGAGAGCGCCTTCTTCTCCACCGCCACGCCGGTGAGCGCGCTGGTGATGCTCTTGGCCACCGACCAGGAGAGGTGCTTGCTCTCGGCGCCGTAGCCTCGCGCGTAGCGCTCGTAGATGACGGCCCCGCCCTTCACCAGGACGAGGCCGTCGGTGCGCAGGCCCGTGCGGGCGGCGTCGGGGAGCTGGAGGGTGAAGGCGAAGTCCTCCAGCGCCTTCACCTCGCTGGCCTTCGCGGAGAGGTCGACGGGCTTCGAGGGCCACTGCTTCGTGGGCCACGACGGCCGGGTGGGGCAGGGGCCGGCGAGCGCGGGCGAGGTGGCGAGGGTCGCGAGGAGGAGCAGAGAGAGGCTGAGGCGCATGGCGGAGCGGACGGACCGGTACGAAGCGTCCGGTACAAAGTGTTTGGCACCTTCGCTTGGCACCTTCGCTTGCAGGCACCCGAACGGCAAGAAGAGCGGCCAGACCATCTACAAGGCCGGCAAGCCCGACGGCGAAACCACCGAATGGGACAAGGGCGTGCAGGTCACTCTCTGAGACGGACGCAGCCTTCTCCCGCCGGTGCGGAGTGGGTGCGCCGAGCCGCGAATCGGCGTACACGGCGCTGGTCGCTTCAGCGCCCCCGCGCCAAGACCGTCTCTCCTCGCCGTGGAGGCCACCATGCGTCGCATCGCCCTCGTCTCGTTCGTGTTCGTGTTGCTGGGAAATCTCGCCTGCTCAGACACGCCTCCGGCTTCGACGGTGACGTGCACCGACGGCGTGAAGAACTACGGCGAGACGGACGTGGACTGCGGCGGGGCCGACTGCCCGAAGTGCGGCACCGGCCAGGCCTGCGCCCAGACCTCCGACTGCGCCGAGGGGACTTGCGGCGGAGACGTGTGCCGCGCGGCTTCCTGCTCCGACGGCACGAAGAACGGCGCCGAGTCCGACGTGGACTGCGGCGGCTCGGCCTGCCCGAAGTGCGCCGCGCCCAAGGCCTGCGGCGCCGCCTCCGACTGCGCGAGCGGCGTGTGCACCAGCGGCGCGTGCGTCGCGCCCGCCTGCGGTGACGGCGTGAAGAACGGCGGAGAGACGGACCTCGACTGTGGTGGCTCGACCTCCTGCGCCCGCTGCGCCGACACCAAGGGCTGCGGCGGCGCGGGCGACTGCTCGAGCGGCGTGTGCACCAGCGGCGCGTGCGTCGCTCCAGCCTGCAACGACGGGGTGAAGAACGGCGGAGAGACGGACCGCGACTGCGGCGGCTCGACCACC
>JBBIOE010000332.1:0-5931 GCA_037443525.1 Archangiaceae bacterium
ACCACCTCCAGCGCGGCGCTCGCGCCCGACGCAGCCGTCGCGCCGGGCGCCGCGGTCGTCACGGCCGGCGCAGTGTTTGCGGCGCCCCCGGAGCCGGTCGCGCGAAGCGACGCACCCTCCACCGCCGCGAGGCGCTCGGTCAGGCGCTCGACGCTCCGCTCGAGGCCGGCGATTTTACGCTCCAGCTCATCGAGGCGAGGGTTCATGCGCCTCCCCGGCGCGACTGCGAGGGACCGCTCGCCCTCAAAGTAGCACGCAGGAAAATTCCTTACCTTGTCGCACCCCGACGCAAGATGAACTCATCGACAAGGTTGATGAATACCAAGCCGATGGCCCATCACTTCTCGCTGTGTTGCGCCATTCAGCGCAGCAGGCTGTGGAACGCGGCCATGAAGAGGAACACGCCCAGGAGCACGCCGACGGTCACCGCCACCCCGCCGAAGCGGTACACGCGCCGCAGGGTGCGCTCGCTCGGAGGCGGCACCTCGAGCTTCAGAAGCTCACCCGAGGCCAAGAGCCGCTCGTACTCCTTGGGGCGCTCGTGCTGGAACCGCGAGCGCGGCATCGAGCCGGTGAAGATGACCGGGTCGAGGGGGAAGGCCTCCGGCCGCAGGTGGGTGTGGAAGAAGTGGAAGAAGAAGATGAAGCCGGTGGCGAGCAGGGCCTCGTCGGAGTGAATCAGGTACGCCACGTTGAGCGACCACCCCGGCAAGAAGTGGGTGAACCACTGCGGCGCCCACAGCACCAGGCCCGACAGCCCGATGACCGGCACGCCCCAGAAGACGGCGAAGAAGTCGAACTTCTCCCAGTAGGCCCAGCGGTCGAGCTCGGGCCTCGGCCCCAGGTGCAGGAACCACCTCAGGTTCTGCATCAGGTCCTTGAAGTCCTTCCCGTTCGGCACCATCGACTGCCAGCCGAAGAAGAGCCCCTTGCGCCGCTTGAGCCCCACCTCGCGCACCAGGTACCCGAGGAAGGTGACGCCATAGGCGAAGGTGAGCACGCCCGCCGCCCGGTGCAGCCAGCGCGAGCCGTGCAGGCCGCCGAACACCACGCCCACCGTCTGGGCCCAGTCTTCACCGCTGAACTTGAGCGGCAGGCCGGTCGCCGCCAGGGTGAGGAAGGTGAGCACGATGCTGACGTGAATCCACACGTGCAAAGGCACGAAGCGGCGCACCCACACCTCGTCGGCGGAGTGCCCGGGCAGCTCCTTCTTCCACAGGGCCCACAGCGACCGCTGCAGCCACAAGAGCGTGTGCACGCCGAAGAAGCCCAGGGTGCCCAGAAGCAGCGTGGTCATGAACAGCCACACGTCGTAGACGACTCCGCTCTTGGGGTTCGAGGGCTCGAGGTGCGGCGCGAAGGCGATGAACTGGTCGGTCGCGTTCTCGTGGCAGCGGGTGCAGGTCTCCTTCAGGTGCGCCGCGTTCACCGACGACTTGGGGTCCTTCGCCGGGAGCATCTCGTGCGGGGTGTGGCAGTCGGCGCAGGTCGCCGCCACCGCGTAGCCCATGCGCGTGGCCTTGCCGTGGAAGCTGTCGCGGTAGCTCGCGTTCTGCTCCGGGTGGCACTGGCCGCAGGTCTCCGCCATCGCCAGGTGGTTGCCGTAGACCATCGGGTCGAGCGTCTTGTGGCCGGAGTGGCAGGTGGTGCACACCGGCCCCTTGGTGTCGCCCTTGGCCGCGAGCTGCCCGTGGGTGCTCGTCTTCCAGCGCGCCACGATGAACTCGTGGCAGGCGCCGCAGGTCTCGGTCACGTGCTGGCGCGACAGCTTCGAGGCGGCGGTCTTCACCGCGCCGATCTCGTGGGCGCCGTGGCAGTCGGTGCAGGCCGGCGCCACCGCCAGCCCGCTCTTCAAGAGCCCCCGGCCGTGCACGCTCTCCCGGTAGGCCCGCACGTACTTCGAGGTGTGGCACTCGCTGCAGGTCGTCACCTGCAGCACCTTGGACATCGGCGAGAGCGGGTCCTTCGACTTCTTGATGTCGTGCAGGTCGCCGTGGCAGTCGCCGCACGCCACCGGCTCCTTCGCCTGGGCGTGGACGCCGTGGTCGAAGGTCGCCACCTCGTCCTTGTGGCACGACTTGCAGGCCTTCACGTCGAAGCGCGCGAAGGTGCCGCCGTGCGAGTCGTTGTGGCAGCCCTCGCAGGGCGCGTCCTTGTGGAAGCCCTTGCGCGTGTTCGCCGTCTGGTCCGGGTGGCAGCCGGCGGTGGCGCACATCACCTCGGTGGGCTGGTCGTCGAGGGCGCCGGCGTGGTCCTTCTGCCCGTCGGGGACGTTGGGGTGGCAGCCCAGGCAGGTCACCTGGGCGTGGCCCGCGTTCTCGTGCTTCACGTCCTCGTGGCAGCCGGTGGTGCAGGACTTCGCGTCCACCGGCGCCAGAGCCTCTGCTTCGGCCCTGGCCGGGGGTGCCAGTGCCAGGAGCGCCAGGGTGAAAGTGACACCGAGGCAACTCCACCGTCGCGTGCTGTCGCAGCTCATGGCTGCCCCCTTCGGTTACTGAGGCTGCAGGGACTCCAGGATCTCGGGGTTCTCTTCGCTCTCCGCGAGCGTCTCGTGGCAGAGGTCGCACTTGTTGGGCACCTTCTTGCCCTCGGCGTTGACCATGTCGCTCTGGTGGCACCGGAAGCAGCCGCCCTCGTCGTAGCGGAAGCTGGGGTAGGTGCCCCACTGGATCTTCATCTGCGGGAAGACGTTGCGCGCGTAGATCTTGAACAGCCCCTCGGCCGCGTCGTCGATGCGCTTGGCGTCGGTCTTGGCGAGCTCCGGCAGCTCCTTGGCGTAGAAGGCGGTGAGCTCGTCCTTGATGCCCTTCTGCGCCGCCTCGTGCGAGGCGAAGGGGAGCTGGATGATGCGCAGGCCCTCACGGCGCAGGAAGGGCAGCGTCTTGTCGAGCTCGCCCAGCGCCATCGAGTTGTCCATCTCGTCGCGGGGCCGCTGGTAGACGTGGGTCGGCCGGTTGTGGCAGTCGACGCAGTCCATGGTGCGCCACTCGCCGGGCGTGCCCGCGTCCGCCGCGCCGTAGGCCTGGTTGGTGTAGTGCTCGGCGCGGCCGTCGGCGCGCTTCAGGTCGATCTCCGCGATGGTGCGGCGCTTCTCGTCGGCGCGGTAGCGCACCTCGTTCGCCGGGTCGACGTGCCAGTGAATGCCCTTGCCCTTGCCGCCCTGCAAGCCCCCCACCTTCATCATCAGCACCGTCTTCTTCTCGGTGTTCTTCTCGTCCTCGTCGAAGTGGGTGATGACCTTCAGGCGATCGCCCGCGAACTTGGTCGGCCAGTGGCACTGCTCGCAGGTCTCCCGCGCGGGGCGGAGGTTCTTCACCGGGGTGGGAATGGGCCTCGGGTAGAGATCGAAGGCCACCGAGATGAGCTGCCAGCTCCCGGAGATCTTCGACTTCACGAACCAGTTCGCGCCGGGCCCGATGTGGCACTGGGTGCAGCGCACCCGCGAGTGGGGCGAGCGGCTGTAGGTGGTGAACTCGGGGCTCATCACCGAGTGACAGGCGCCGCCGCAGAACTGCGTCGTCTCCATCACCTCGATGCCCTTGTAGGTGCCGGTGGCGACGATGACCACGTTGGCCAGGGTCAGCACCGCGGTGACGATGAAGATGTTCCGGGTGTGGGGGACGTTGAGGTCCACCACCGGGAGCAGGGAGGGCGGCTGGCCGGTGGCCACGCGCTTCGCCTCCGCCCGGCGGAAGCGCCACACGCCGACCGGCATGATGACGAGGCCGAGCACGAACAGGCCCGGCACCACGATGAAGGCGATGATGCCGGTGTAGGCGCCGTGGAGCTGGCCGAACTCCTCGATGACCAGGAGGGTGATGAACAGCACCGCGCTCACCGTGGTGAGGATGGCGCCGATGAGTCCGACGATGTCTCGGGTAATCGCGGTAAAGAACGAGCGAATCATGATGATCTCCAACTCCGCTGCGGCGCCCCCACCGTGCGAAGAACATTAGCATCGCTACGGCGGCTCCCTGACGGGATAATTTTGGAATACGGCATTCTGCGTCAAAGCAACTTCTGGAGTGAATGACATCTGACGGTTGCAGCCCCAGCGAACTTTCAGCCGCGGCGCGGGTTTCGTCGGGCGCGGTGGATCAGTCTCCTCGCCTCGGGCAACCCACCGAGTGGTATGACCGCCGCCGTCCTCACCCTCCCGTGCATGGCCTACGACACCGAGGTGGTCACCGACCCGCTCAGGTCCCTCGCGCTGGCGGCACGCGATGGTGAAAGTGTCGCCTTCTCGCAGCTCTACCAGCGGACGCGGGAGCAGGCCTGGCGGGTGCTCTACCGGGTGGTGGGCCCCTCGCCGGAGCTGGAAGACCTCCTCCAGGACGTCTACATCCAGCTGATGCGGGCCCTGCGCGGCTACCGGGGCGAGTCGAAGGTGTCGACCTTCCTCCACCGGGTGGCGGTCAACGTGGGGCTGATGCACGTGCGCTCCCGGCGCCGCCGGCCGGAGGACGCGACCGACGAGGTGCCCGAGCACCCCACCGACGAGGCGGTGAGCCCGGAGCGCGCGGCCCAGGTCAAGCAGGCCCAGGACCTGTGCTCGCGGGCGCTGGCGAAGCTGGGGGAGGACAAGGCCCAGGTCTTCGTCTACCACGACCTCTTGGGCCTCAAGCCCGAGGAGATCGCCGAGCTGGTGGAGGCCCCCGTCAACACCGTCCGCAGCCGCTTGAACCGCGCCCGGGCCGACTTCGCGGTGGCCTTGAGCGCGGTGAAGGGAGAGGACGCGTGAGCCACCTCTCCTCCGAGCTGCTCTGGGCCAAGGCGCGGGGCGCGCTGGCCGAGGCCGAGCGCGCGGGCGTCGAGGCCCACCTCGAGCGGTGCGACGAGTGCCGGGCGCGGCTCGCCGAGACCCAGGCTTCGGTCTCGCTCCTCGCCGCGCTCCCGCCTCCGCCGCCCTTGCCCGACGAGGTGGCGCGGCGCGTGGGCACGCGGCTCGACCAGGCCTTCGAGGAGGAGCGCCGGAAGGCCTCGCTCTGGTCGTGGCTGCCGTTCGGCGCTTCCTCGCGGTGGGTGCTGGTCCTCGGCGGCGTGGCGGCGATGCTCGCGGGCGCGGTGGTGCTGTTGCGCCAGCCGGCGCCGCGGCCGGTGTCGCCGCTGGCGCGCGTCGAGCCTTCGCCGGTGGTGCCGCCGCCGGCGGTGATGCCGCCTCCGCTCTCTCCGCCCAAGCCGCCGTCGCCGCCCGCCAAGCCGCTGGTGGCGCGGGTGGCCTCGGCGCGCAAGGCGAAGACGGGCGCCGCGGCGGTGACGGCGAAGCAGGAGCTGGCGTCGGGCTCGGCGGTGAGCACCGAGAAGGGCGGCTCCTTGTGGCTGCAGCTGCCCGACGGCACCCGCGCGGGCCTCACCGGCGCGACGGTGGTGCAGCTGGCGGCGCTCGAGCCCAAGGCGCTCACCCTCGAGGTGAGCTCCGGGAACCTGGCGATGCTGGTGCCCCACCGGGAGGACCGCGTCTTGACGGTGAAGGCCGGCGACGTGTCGGTGAAGGACCTGGGCACGCGCTTCGTGGTGTCCCGCGAGGTGAACCGGGTGCTGGTGGCGGTGGAGGAAGGCAGCGTCGAGGTGAACGTGCCGGGCCGCACCCAGACGCTCCGCGCCGGACAGGCGGCCGACTACCACGACGGGAAGCTGACCACCCTGCCGTGGGAGGTGCCGTCGCGCGCCCCCGCCGCTCCGGTGGCGCCGGCGAAGGTCGCCAGCCCCGAGGCGCAGAGCCCCTCGCCCACCGGGCGGCTGGAGGAGGCGGACACCGCGCCGCCGGTGCAGCCGGAGCCGCCCGCCCCCGTGGCCCCGTCCGCCCCTCAGCCGCCGCCGGGCACCGTGCCGGCGCCGCAGAACAACGAGCGCCCGGACGAGGAGGGCTGGAGCGGCTGGACCGGGCCGTCCTCCTCGGCCCAGCCGCCGGCGCCCCCGCCCCGCGCGCAG
>JBBIOE010000333.1:0-5865 GCA_037443525.1 Archangiaceae bacterium
CATCGGGAAGTTCGTCGACGACTGGTCGGCGGAGGCGGTGCGCATCCTCCACCGGAACGGCGGCGTCTTCGACAAGATGGTCGGCGACTGCGTCATCGGGCTGTTCGGCCCGCCCTTCTTCAAGGGCAAGCGCGAGGAGCGCGCGGCCGCGGCGGTGAAGGCGGGCATCGAGATTCAGACCTTCACCCGCGAGACGATGAGCGCCCACCCGGAGATCTCGAGGCTCTCGGAGATCTTGAAGCTCCCGGGGCTGGGCGTGGCCATCGGCGTGAACCTGGCGGTGAGCTTCTGCGGCCTGTTCGGCCCGAACCGCAACTACACCGCGTTCTCCACCGGCATGAACCAGACCGCGCGCCTGCAGTCCCTTGGCGGCTTCCGCGAGACCCTGGTGATGGACTCGGTGAAGGACGCGCTGGCCGAGCTGAAGGACCCTTCGCTCGCGACCTTGAAGTTCGGGCCGCTGCAGGAGACGGCGGTGAAGAACGTCGCTCAGCCCTTGCGGTACTACAAGCTGATGGAGTGAGCGGTCGCTGGACGAGAGGACAGGCCTTGGTACGCCTCGCGCGCTGCCCCAGGCTGTCGTCGCCTGGTGCGACCGGATCAGCGCCGGCGTGACCACGCCCGAAACTCTGGCCGGCACTTCGGCACGTCTGCGAATCGAGGGAACGCGCGAGTCGCGTGCTCGCCACGGGGCCCGTCGAACCGGGGCCTCTTCCTCTATTTAGGGACCAAAAAACAGGTCATAAACACGTCGAAGCCGAGATAATGTATAAAAAATGGAGTCATACAAAAGGAGCCTCGAGGCGCTCGGACAGCGGGCACGTCAGCTTCGGCTGCTTCGGAACTACCAGCAGCGTGAGCTGGCGACACGCGCCGGCGTGACCAAGGGCACGATCCAGCGTTTCGAAGTGACCGGACGCGCGTCTACGGAGAGCCTCCTGCGCATCGCGGTCGCCTTGGCGGCGGAGGAGCCCATCTCGAGGCTCTTCGAGCCGCCCAAGTACACGAGCATCGATGAAGCGCTCGCGCGGCCGAAGGCTACCGAGCGCCAGCGTGTGAGGCACCCGAAGTGAGCTTCAACCCCGTTCAGCGTCTCGCCGTGTCCTACGAGCCCGACGAGGGCCGGCGAATTCGGGTCGGCCAGCTGGCGCGCAAGGGCCGGGAGCTGCTCTTCGAGTACGATGCCGAGTTCCTCACTCGAGGGCTCGAGCTGTCTCCGTTCAAGTTGCCGCTCAGGCCCGGGGTCGTCATCGGTAACCCCGCTCTGTTCGACGGTCTGATGGGGGTCTTCGACGACAGCCTTCCCGACGGGTGGGGCCGCTTGCTCATCGCCCGGCGAGCCGCGAAGGCCGGGCTGGACCCGAAGCAGCTCGGGCCTCTCGACTTGCTCTCCCTGGTCGGTGCGCGGTCGATGGGCGCGCTGGTTTACGAGCCGGCAGTCGCGCTCGATGCGCCAACCGTCGTCACGCTTCCAGAAATCGAGGCCGAGGCCGAGGCCGTCCTGGGGGGGGCGAAGGTGAAGGACTTGGATCGGCTCATCGCGCTCGGTGGCTCTCCACACGGCGCGCGGCCGAAGGCGCTGGTTCAGCTCTCGGCTGGCGGCGCGATGACCTACGGAAGCACCAAGGCGTTGCCTGGATGCTCGGCCTGGCTCGTGAAGTTCCGCGCGCAGGTCGACGGGCCGCACGTGGGGACGCTCGAACATGCGTACGCGAAGATGGCTGCCGCGGCAGGCATCGATGTGCCCGAGACGCGGCTTCTGTGTCGGACGAAGAAGCACCCGGGCTACTTCGCGGCGCAGCGCTTCGACCGCGACGGCACGCGGAAGCACCACATGCTGACGCTCTCCGCCTTGCTGGACGCCCCACACACGCTGCCCTCGATGACGTACCAGGGGCTCCTCGAAGCCACTCGCGCGCTGACACGGAACGAGGCGGCGGTTGCCGAGATGTTCCGACGAGCGTGCTTCAACGTCTTCGCGCGAAATCGGGACGACCACCCCCGCAACTTCACGTTCGTCATGAGCGAGAAGGGCGTCTGGCGACCGAGCCCGTCCTACGACATGACGCCCTCGAGCGGTCCCGGCGGTGAGCACGCGATGCTCGTCGGGAGGGAGGGAGCGAATCCTGGAGAGAAGGACCTCGAGGAGCTCGCGGCCTCGGTGGGGTTGAAGCGACCGAGCGCCATCATCGGCGAGGTTCGTGCGGCGGTTCAGCGGTTCCGCCTGTTCGCGGAAGAGGCGGGCCTGCCGAAGAAGCTCACGAGTGACGTCGTGAAGAAGCTCGGGCTCCGCTGACGCCGCTGGCCTTGGAGCGGAGCTTCGCGCCAATGGCGATCGAGAGACCGTCCACGCACCGCCACCGTGCTCTCTTCACGGCGCGCCGAAGCACGCCCTGAGGCCCAGCCCCACGCAGGTGCTGGTCGCGTTCACCACTGCCGCCCAGAACAGCGCCCGGTGCACGTGGTTTCGGTGCAGCCACGCCGCCTCGGCCACGACGGCGAAGGTCTCCGCCCCGAGCACCATGCCCCAGTAGCCGGGCATCGAGGTCCACGGCCACAGGCGCGGGAAGACGAACCACACGATGGGGTGGGTGATGAGGCTGGCCAGGAAGGCCACCCGCCAGCTGGCGGTGACGCGCAGGTAGAGCGGCACCTCCACCGCCTGGGTGAAGAGGAAGGCGAAGAACCAGCGCACCGTCTCGTCGAGCAGCGCCGGGCTCACGCGCGCCGCCCTTCGACGAGCAAGAGCGCGCCCGCCGCGAGCTCGAGGTAGCCGTGGAAGGCCGCGAGGTGCAGGTAGCCGAGCCGCGCGTCGGGGAGCGAGACCAGGCCCCACAGCGCGAGGCCAACGGCCAGGGCGATGGCGACCGCGAGCGGCCAGCGGCCGAAGTCCGAGACCAGGGCGGACCAGGTGGCGCGGAAGGTGCGCGGCGCCGGCCGAGCGCGATCGTCGTCGGGGATCAGGCGCAGCCAGGCGCCGTAGTGGACCTGCTGGAGGAAGCAGAAGACGAGCACCAGCCGAACCGCGAGCGTGGGGTTCGACAGCGGCGTGGTCGTCTCCACGAAGTCCTGGAACGAGGTCCCGGTCCACGGGGCAGACCAGGCGCCGAGCGCGGTGAGCCAGGGCTCCGCGGCGCCCGAGAGGAGCACCAGCGTGCCGCCCACCACCGCGGCGGGCACCAGCAGCGACAGCGGCCCGCGCTTCCGCCACAGCCACCAGACGACCAGCGCCACCGCGTTGTGCAGGTGGAGGAAGACGAGCTGAAAGCCGGTGGGCTCGAAGAGCGCCAGGGCGACCAGCGACGCGGCGGGCACGAGGAGCAGCGCCTTCTTCGCCCACGGCCCCCGCGCCAGGGCGATGGCGGTGCCGAGCGAGGCGAGGCCCACGGCTGGCCCGGCGCCGAAGGAGGTGGCGACGAGCGGCGGCGCGGCCAGCGCCATGAGCCACACGCGCCGGTGCAGCCTTGGGCGCACCACGAGGTAGCGCAGGTCGGCGAGCAGGTGCGGCACGCCGAAGACGAGCGGCCCCAGCGCCAGGCTCCACAGGGGCACCGTCGCCGACACCGCGAGCGCGACCGCGACCGAGCAGGCGCCGAAGATCGCCACCCGCCGCTCGCGGTCGGAGAAGAGGGGCCCGAGCCAGGGCCCGAGCGCGCGGTAGACGCCGCTGCGCACGCCGTCGAGTGGGGAGAGGAGCAGCCCTGCCGCGCTCAACGGAGGCTCAGGCCTCGAGCGTGCGCCGCGTGTACGGCCGCGAGAAGTGAATCCAGTGGCGGGCGTCGATCTCCACCATCCACTCGGAGTTGGGGATGAAGGTGAAGCGCGGGCTGATGAAGCGCTCCAGGCACTCCGAGGCCTGCATCGGCGAGAGCTCGGGGCCGCGGAAGCTCACGCGGAGGAAGGTCTCCAGGGTGGGCGCCACGTCCACGCTGGCGCACACCTCGACGCTGCCGACCTGGCAGAGGTTGTCGACGGTCACGCGGCGGTGGCCGGGCATCGCCCAGCGGCGAGGGTCGAGCGCGCGGTCGAGCAGCGCTCCGCCGGCTTCCTCCATCGACTGTGCCTGCTGGACGCTCGTGCCCATCTGGCCCTCCCGGCAGGGCGGAGCGGGTTCGCTCCACGGACTTCGGCAACGAGACTCCACTCGGGCCGCGCGAACAAGGTGGCGCCCACCTTGACGTGGTCGATTTCATCGACCTCGTCGCGAGAATCGCGCGAAGGCGCGCTCCACGAGTGGAACGACGGAGGTCGATCCGTCAAGCCTCGGTGATCAGCGCCAGGTCGTCCTTGTGCACGGCCTCGTCCATGCCGCGGTAGCCGAGGATGCCCTCGAAGGCGCTGGTGCGCTGGCCCCGCAGCCGCTCCAGCTCGTCGCTCGCGTACGCGGCCAGGCCCCGGGCGAAGACCTCGCCGGCCTCGTCGCGGATGTCCACCGGATCGCCCTGGGCGAAGCGGCCCTCCACCTCCTTGATGCCCGAGGGGAGCAGGCTCTTCTTCTTCTCCACCAGCGCGGCCCGGGCGCCGGCGTCCACCACCAGCGTGCCCTTGGGCTTCAGGGCGTGGGCGATCCACGCGCCGCGGGCGTGGCGGCGGCCGGGCGCCGGCTCGAAGAGCGTGCCCACCTCTTCGCCCGTGAAGATGCGGCCGAGCGAGCCCGCCGGCAGCCCCTTGGCGATGACCGAGCGAATGCCGAGCTCCTGCGCCCGCGCCGCCGCGCGCAGCTTGGTGGCCATGCCGCCGGTGCCCACCGCGCTCCCCGAGCCGCCCGCCGCCGCGAGCAGGGCCGGCGTCACCTGGTCCACCCGGGTGAGCAGCCTGGCGTCGGGGTGCGTGCGCGGGTTGGCGTCGTAGAGCCCCTCCACGTCGGAGAGGATGACCAGCGCGTCCGCCGAGACCAGACCCGCCACCAGCCCGGCCAGCGTGTCGTTGTCGCCGAACTTGATCTCGTCCACCGAGACGGTGTCGTTCTCGTTGATGACCGGCACCACCTTCGACTCGAGCAGGCGCTCCAGCGCGTGGCGCGCGTTCAAGTAGCGGCGGCGGTCCTGCACGTCGGCGTGGGTGAGCAGCACCTGCGCCACCACCCGCGGCGCCAGCGCCTCTTCCCACGCGCGCATCAGCCGCGACTGGCCCACCGCCGCGCAGGCCTGCTTGCCCGGCACGTCCTTGGGCTTGGCGGGCAGGCCCAGGCGCTCCACGCCCAGCGCGATGGCGCCGGAGGAGACGATGACCAGCTCCCGCCCCTCGGCGAGCGAGACCAGCTCCTGCGCCAGCCGCTCGAAGTGCGCGCGGTGGAAGCGGCCGGTCTCGTGGGTGAGCGCGTTGGTGCCGATCTTCACCACCACCCGCGTGGCGGCGGCGAGCGCCTGCCTCCCTTCTCGCCGGGCCGTCTTCACGGGAGAAGGAAGCTCCGCAAGCTCGCCGCCACCAGCCCGTTGCCCAGCTGCTCGGCGAGGAAGGGCCCGAGCAGCAGCACCTCCAAGCCACCCAGCCCGAGCCACGGGCCGAAGGGCATGTTGGTCGCGCCCGGCGTCCACTCCGGCTCGTCGTCTTCCGACGCGCCCTCGGGCAGGGGCGGATCGTCGGGGATGGGCTGCCACAAGAGCGTGAAGGGAATTGCCTTCAGGCGCTGCCACGGCGTGAGGCCCGGCTTGGTGAACTCGGGCGTGAAGGGCAGCGGCGCGTCTTCGTCCGCGCCGCCATCGCCAGGCGGCGGGGCCTCGGCGCTCGGCGCGGCGGGGGTCGAGACGTCCGCCGGCGCGGCCGGAGACGGGGCGCCCGGGGCGGCCTCGGACGGCGGCGCGCTCTGGGCTCCGGTCGCGACCGTCTCCGCGGGCGGTGCGGCCGGCTCGCTCTGCGCGCTCC
>JBBIOE010000334.1:0-5843 GCA_037443525.1 Archangiaceae bacterium
GGTGAAGGCCTTCGACTTCTCGATGGGGATGGGCGTGTTCTTGTCGATGATCTTCTCGGTGTAGCCGCCCACCGTGCCGATGCGCAGGGTCAGCGGCGTCACGTCGACGAGGAAGGTCTCGGTCTTCTGATCGACCAGCGCGTGGGACTGCAGCGCGGCGCCGAGCGACACGACCTGATCGGGGTCGATGCCCTCCAGGGGCGCCTTGCCGAAGTAGTGCTTCACCGAGTTGCGCACGATGGGCAGCCGGGTGGGGCCGCCGACCAGCACCACCGAGTCGACGTCGGCCGCGGTCATGCGCGCGCTCTGCAGCGCCTCGTCGCAGACCTTGAAGGTGCGCTGCACGAGGTCCATCACCATGCGGTTGAACTGGTCGGTCGACAGGCTCATCGACAGATCGAGCACGTTGCCGTTGGCGTCCTGGCAGATGCCGGGGCAGAGGATCTGGGCGGAGCCGGTGTTCGAGACGTCGATCTTCCCCTTCTCGGCCGCGTCCTTCATCATCTGCAGGCAGTACTTGTTCTGGCGCAGGTCGAGGTGGGTCTTGGCGAGGAAGTCCTCCGCCATCCAGTTCATGATGCGGTCGTCGAAGTCATCGCCGCCGAGGTAGGTGTCGCCGGCGGTGGCGAGCACCTCGAAGACGTCCTTGCCGATCTCGAGGATCGACACGTCGAAGGTGCCGCCGCCCAGGTCGTACACCACGATGCGCTGGTTCACGTCGCGGCCGAAGCCGTACGCCAGCGCCGCGGCGGTGGGCTCGTTCAAGATGCGCAGGATCTCCAGGCCGGCGATGCGGCCCGCGTCCTTGGTCGCCTGGCGCTGGTTGTCGTTGAAGTAGGCGGGCACGGTGACCACCGCCTTCTTGATCTCCTGGCCCAGGTAGCTCTCGGCGATGGCCTTCATCTCCTTGAGCACCAGGGCGGAGATCTCCGGGAGCGAGAACGTGCGGCCGCGCGCCTGAATGCGCACGCCGGCGTTCGGGCCCTCGATGATCGTGTACGGCATCACCTGGCACGCCTTCTTCACCTCGTCGGAGAAGAAGAAGCGGCCGATGAGGCGCTTGGCCGAGTACACGGTGTTGTCGGCGTTGGAGACGATGTTTCGCTTGGCGTTGTTTCCGACCATCACCGAGCCGTCTTCCAGGAAGGAAACGACGGAGGCGTGTGTCAACTCCCCCCACTCATTGGGGATGACCGTGGGCTGTCCATTCACCACCGCGGAGACGCACGAGTACGAGGTCCCGAGGTCGATACCGACTGCGATGTCTGCCATGGGCGCAAATCTACAGGCATTTAGAGAGGGAAGGCGAGGGAAGTCCGGGGTGGCTGGCGTGTTGTCGTTCCCGGCGTTCAAATGCTTCTGGAGGACCCACCGTCATGGCGCGCTTCGCTGCTCTCTTCACATCGGATCCGACGCTGGTGCAGTGCGAGCTGTCGCGGCTGGGGGGCCAGGTGGAGCTGGACGATGCCTCCTTCATTCTCGGCGTGGGGGCCTACCAGGAGGGCGTGGTGCTGCACCGCCGGTATGGCGTCGGTGTCCCACGTGAGGAAGGGTGGGACGTGCCCGACACCGACGTGGTCGTGCTGCACGGCGGGACGCTGCCGGTGGGACAGCCGCTGGAGGACAACGCCCAGCCTTTCCGCTTCCGCTCCTGGCTCTTCGCCCAGGTGGGCGAGGTCGCGCGGGAGGACCGGGTGCGCGAGCGGCTCTTCGAGGAGCTGCCCGACTTCCTGCAGCGGACCATTCGCGGCACCACGCTGGCCGAGGTGGTGTTCGGCGTCTTCCTGACCGAGCTGCGAGGGCTGGGGCGCACGGAGGATCCGGACCTCGAGGCCCCGCGGGTGGGGGCGCTGCTGGAGAAGACGGCCCGCGCGGTGGAGGCCGCGGCGGCGGAGGTCGGCGGGAGCACCCGGCCCGGCCTGGCGCTGGTGGCCACCAACGGGCGAATGCTCGCCGGCGCGCGGCACGGCGGCCAGCCGCTGTCCTACGCGCTGCTCGAGGGAAACCCGGTCTGCGCCCGCTGCGGGCTCACCGGCGCCAAGGGCGAGCCGGAAGGCCTGGTGCGCGATCACCTGCGGCGGCGCTCCTTCGCCCTGGCCACCAACCCGCTGCGCGCGGAGAGCTGGCTCGCGGTGACCGACGGCGGCTCGGCGTGGGTCGATCGCACCCTGGCGGTCGGGCACACCTGACGCCCTTCTCGCTCAGCGCCCGAAGAAGCTGGCGTCGAGCACCAACAGCAAGAGGTTCGCGCTGGCGTGAAACAGGGCCGGGCCGACCACCGAGTCGCTCCGCTCGCGCATCCACCCGAACACCAGCGCGGGGAAGAAGACCGCCAGCCGCCACACCTCGAAGACCGCGAGGTGCCCGAGCGCGAAGAGCAGGGCGGTGAGCCAGAACGCGGGCCCGAGCCGCGCGCCCCAGAAGACGCGCCCGTGGGGCCAGGCGTCGCGCAGCCGCCGCTGCAGGTAGCCGCGGTAGAAGAACTCCTCTGGCAGCGCGACCACGAAGAGCTGATCGACGACCCACTCCGGGAAGCGGTCGGGCCAGCGGAAGGCGAAGTGGGGTGGCGAGACGTAGGGCGTGAGGACGTGCGCGACGTCAGGCGGCAACAGCGGCCACAGCTCGGCGAAGCCGAGGTAGCCGAGGACGAAGACCGGGAAGACGACCGCGGAGACGCCGAGGAACTGGAGCAGGTCGGCGCCGAGGCGGCGGGTGGAGAGCCCGTACTCCGCCGCGTCCTCGTCGCGTCGCCGCATCGCCCACAGCGGGAGGTAGAGGAAGCCGACGGTGGCGACCAGCTTGGCGACGGCGTGGTTCTGAAGCCAGGTCAGAAGTATCGCCCCGAAGCAGACGCTCCAGAGCGTGAGGACCTCTCGGACGGGCTCGGTCGGGAGCCGCGCCATGAGGCGTCCGTCGACCCGGTCCACCGTCGCCGAGAACCACCCCAGGAAGCGGTCGAGCACGGACGAAGCGCCGTTGGGCTTCGACTCTGGTGCACCCGGGCGTGGCTCGTTCGAGTCACTCATGGCGAGGTCCGCGGTTCGGCACCCTTCGACTCCGCTCAGGGTGAACGGGAAGAGGTGAGCCTCACACCCGCGGGCCCTCGCGCATCTGCCTGAGCAGGCCCGCGTAGCGCTGCTGGTACGAGAGGTTCAAGGGGTCGAGCTCCAGCGCCGACTCGCAGGCGGAGATGGCCTTGGCGAGCTCCCGCGCCGATTCGTAGGCGCGAGAGGCGAGGAACTTCACGTGCGCCGAGCCGGCCGCGCCGGTGCGCGTGGAGAGGAAGACCTGCCGCATCTTCTCCAGCTCGAGCGTCGAGAGGCCCGCGGCGATGGACCGCGCCACGCCCCGGTAGTTGCCGCGCGCGGCGTCGTACTCGGTGCGCGGGCCAGGCAGCGCGACGACGTCGAGCGCCACCTTGATGCGCGCCAGCGCCGCGTCGAGCTGCGCCTTCTGCGCCGTGGAGAGCGGCCGCGCCTTCAGCGCCTCGAGCTCGCGCTGCGCCTCGTGGGCCCGCTGACGGATCTCCGGGAAGTCGAAGTCGGGGCGAACGCCCACCATCTCGTAGTGATCGCCGTTCACCCGGGCGCGGTAGCGGCCGAGCACGGCCTCGGCCTGCGCGTCGTCGGTCGCCTGCTTGGTGCCCTTGTCGGCGTCGACCGGCAGGCCCTGAACCACCCGCATCACGCCTTCGCGGAGCTCGGGCGTCAGGTCCACGAACTGGACGCCGAAGCCCGGCTTCATGCCCCAGGCCTCCGCTTGATCCTTCGGCACGTGGCGCACCACCTCGGCCAGAAGCTCCAGCCTCGCGTGGGTGATCGACACCTTCACGCGACTGAAGGTCGGAGGCACGTCCCCCTCGCTGCACAGGAACATGCCGCCCTTGGAGATGTCGCGGCAGGCGAGCTTGCCCACCTTGGTGCCGTCGAGCCGGGTCACCACCGCGTCGAAGCTCGCCGAGTGGCGGGGCTGCGGCGGCTGGCCGACGCGGACCGCCGAGTCGGACGTGGGCACCGGCAGCGGCGTGGTGCGGCGCACCGCGGCCACGGCGGGCTGCGAGTCGGGCTTGAGCGCTTTCTCGAGCGCGACCGCGAACTCCGCCGCGGTCTGGTAGCGATCGGCGGGCGACTTGGCGACCGCCTTCATGATGGCGTCGGAGAGCTTCTTCGGCACCGAAGGGTTCACCAGGTGCGGCGCCGTCGGCATGGTCTGCAGGTGGGCGACGATGAGATCGGCGAAGCCGCGCACCGCGAAGGGCAGCCGGGCGGTGGCCAACAGCCAGGCGATGCAGCCCAGCGAGTAGATGTCGGCGCGGCCGTCGACGGGCGACGAGTTGGCCTGCTCCGGCGACATGAACTCCGGCGTGCCGACGATGAGGCCGGCGGCGGTCTGGTGGCCGGGGCGCTCCACGTCGAGCAGCTTGGCGAGGCCGAAGTCGAGCACCTTCACCACGTTCTCGGTCTTCCCGCGCTTCACCAGGAAGATGTTCTCGGGCTTGAGATCGCGGTGCACCACCCCGGCCTTGTGGGCCGCGGAGAGCGCGTCGCAGACCTGAATGAGGATGGGGACCGCGACCTCCGCCGGCACCGGCTTGGTGAGCAAGGCGTTGAGCGGCTTGCCCTCCAGGTACTCCATCACCAGGTAGTACCGGTTGGGTGGCGCGAGGTTCATGTCGAAGATGTTGACGATGTTCTCGTGCCCGATGAGGTTGACCGCGCGCGCCTCGGCGTAGAAGCGGGCGACCAGGTCCTCGTCGGCGGCGAGCTTCTCGTGCAGCACCTTCACCGCGACCTTGGAGCCGATGACGGTGTGCTCGCCCAGGTAGACCGCGCCCATGCCGCCCTTGCCCAGGGCCTTCACGAGTCGGAACGAGCCGAGAATGCTCCCCACGAGGGGATCGGCGGACGGTGCCGTCATCGCGCGCCAATCTAGTCCCGATTCCGCCGGGGCACGTCGTCAAAACATCGGCGGGACGGGTGGGGGGAGGTGACGTGTGTCCCCTGGCGTCCATCGAGGGGGCGCGTTAGGGGGAGCGCCGTGAGTGAACCCTCACCCACCGTGCTGGGCAAAGCCGACCTGGAAGAGGGCGAGCTGCGCGGCTACGCCGTGGGGAAGCGCAACGTCCTGGTGACGAAGGTGAACGGGCGGATCACGGCGCTCGACGACTGGTGCAACCACGCCGGCTGCCTGCTCTCGGGTGGGCGGCTGGAGAAGAACGTCATCGTCTGCCCCTGCCACGAGGTCGGCTTCGACGTGGCGAGCGGGAAGAACCTCACCAGCCCCGGCGTCTGCGACGACCAGCCGGTGGTGAAGATCACGGTCGTCGACGGACAGTTGGTCATCAGCGGCTTTCCCTGAGCGCGAGAGGTTTCATGGGTCACGACGGGCACGATCATCCGCACGAGCACGGGCACGGCCACGGGCATCACCACCACCACGACCACGGCCACCACGAGCCCGGGCACGACGAGCACCACCACCACGACGAGGCCGACACCGCGGCGGAGCACAAGCACGCGGCCCCGGCGAGCGTGGCGGCGTTCGTGGTGACCTGCAGCGACTCGCGCGATCCGGCGACGGACGACAGTGGGGCGGCGATTCGGCGGCTCTTGACCGGCGGCGGGCACACCCTCGCGGGCTCGAAGCTGGTGAAGGACGACGCCGTGGAGATTCGCGCGGCGCTCGACGAGGCGCTGGCGTCGGGGGCGCGGGTGGTGATCTTCACCGGCGGCACCGGGCTGACGCGACGCGACGTCACCATCGAGACCCTGGCGCCGATGTTCGAGAAGAGCATCACCGGCTTCGGCGAGCTGTTCCGGGTGCTGTCGTTCCAGCAGGTGGGG
>JBBIOE010000335.1:0-5808 GCA_037443525.1 Archangiaceae bacterium
GGAGACCGAGGCGAAGGTCCGGAAGGCGGCGGCCGACGACGTGAAGCTCAGCCCCGCCCGCGGCGACGTGACGACCGCGGACCTGGCGAAGGCCCCCACCCGCGTCGCGCGGAAGGCGTAACTGCCGACACCTGCGCCGAGGCTATGGTGTGGCGGTGGACGTCGCTCCTCCGCCAGCTGCGCCAATCCTCGGGCGGGTGCTCGCCGCGCCCGACGATACAGTCGCCCTGCTGGCCCTGCTCGAAGCGTGGCGCCAGTGGAGGACTCCTCGGCTGGCGCGCCTGGTCGACGCGTTCTCGGCGCGGCTGGTTGGCTCCGCCGGCCAGATTCCAGGGCTGAGCCACGATGACCGCCGGCACTTCTGGGTCCCAGCGGCCGAGCGACGCGACCCGACACAGCTTGGCCGCCTGCTCGGCGGTCTTGGCGGCTCGTCCGGCCGCCTCGCGCACAAGAACCTCCTCCTGCTCGCGTGGGCGGACGACCCTCGACTGACGGCGGCCCTCCACGACCTGCTGCTTCGCCCCCGTGTGACGGGCGACCCCTCGCGTCCTCTGTGGACCCTCCTGTTCGACGTGCTGGGCCGCTTCCCCGACCCGCGGACCATCACCACGCTCGAGGCCGTGATTGGCTCGCCGCTGCGCTTCGCCCAGTCGATGCAGCAGCCCATCGTTCGCAGAGCAACGTCGACCATCCAGGTGGTGCGGCGCGCCCTTCGACAAGTGGCGCCGATGCCCGACGAAGAGTCGTCGGCTGTGGCGAAGCTCGAGCAGCGCCTCGGCCTGCCGGAGCTCCAGACGCCGTCGCTGCCCTCCAAGACGCTCGACGAGCTTCGGGCGGCCGTCCTCGCGACTCCCACGGACGATGCGCCCCGCCTGGTCTACGCCGACGCCCTCATGACCATCGGGCACCAGCACGGGGAGCTGATCGCGCTCCAGTTCGCCCGCGGGCCGACTGGGCGCGTCACCGCACGGGAGGCCGAGCTGCTCCGGGAGCACGCGCTCGAGTGGGCCGGGCCGCTCGGCGTGTGCAGCAGCGAGGTTCGGTACGCGCGCGGCTTCCCGGCGGTCGTCGTGCTGCGCAAGCCCCGGTGGCACGCGCGTCGCGCCATCCCAGCCCCCGACTGGGCGACCATCGAGGAGGTGGACGCGGGCGACCTCGGCGCCGACAGCTCGTGCATCCACGAGCTCCTCTGGAAGGGGCATCTTCCTTCCCTGCGCAGGGTGAGCGGCGTGACCGAGCAGGTCGCCCTCGAGCTCGAGCACAGCGCCTTGCGGCCGGGCATCGAGATCGTCGGGAACGGCTGACCCCACGTCCCAAGCCTGTAGGGAGCGCTCCTTTGCCCAGGCACGAGGAGGCGCATGTACGCGTCCGTGCCGGAGCTCCGAGATGAGGGCGTCACCGCCATCGCGGACGCGCGACTCACCGCGCTCATCGACGAGGCGACGCGCACCATCGACCGCGTCACCGGCCAGTACTTCGAGCCTCGCCCGGCGACCTACCGGCTGGACGGCCGCGGCACGCCGACGCTCGAGCTTCCAGTGCCGCCCATCCAGCTGGCGAGCCTTCGCGTCGACTACGAGGGCCGCACGCCCTTCCCGTTCCTCTCCGGCTTCCCGTTCGAGTTCTCGCTCGAGCCGGCGAACCTCGTGGTGGTCGGCGCTCCTGTGCGGCCCGACTTCGACGGCGCGCGCCTCACGCTGCGACACGGCCTCTTCTTCCCCAAGGGTCGAGGCAACGTCACCACTGCGGGCCTGTGGGGGTACACCGAAGACGACAGCACACCCGAGGGCCGCACCCCGCCCGCCGTGAAGCGCGCATGCATTCTCCTGGTGCTGCGCGGCCTGCTTCCGCTCGCCGACGACGCGGCGTTCGAAGCGCGGAGCCGCTGGCGCATCCTCGAGGAGCGCACGCGTGACCAGAGCTACCGCCTCGACGCCAATCGCGGAGGTGGGCTGTGGCTCACCGGCGACCCGGAGGTGGACGCCCTCCTGACGCCGTACGTGCGCACGTCGCCGATTGGTGCCGCGTGATGCGCGGGCGGCTCATCTTCCCGTTCCTGGCCGAGCTCCACCGCCTCGACACCGTGGCGATGGCCACCCAGACGCCCGGCTACGACGCCGACTTCAAGGAGCCGGCGCTGCTCGACACCGATGGCGATGACGCGGGCGAGGCCTACCGCCGCGAGCACGCCCCGGTTCGCGTCCCCTGCCAGGTGGAACCCGAGACTTTGGAGGCGCTGCGGATGACGCCGTCAGGCAACGCGCCGCAGTCGAACCTTCAGGTCGTCTTCCACTTCAGGGACCTCGAGCGGCTGGGACTCGTGGACGTCTCGACCGGGGAGGCGCTCATCCGTGTTGGCGATCGCCTCGGTGGGCTGTTCGACACCGAGGGGCAGCTGGTGTGGGCGGTCCGGACTCCACCCGGGCTGTACGTCACGGAGGCCCGGCACGCGGGCTTTGGCCTCTTCCGACGTCGGCCGCGCCGGAACCTCCTGCTGGTGTCGTTCTCTGACCGGCCCGCAGGACGGAGTGCGTGATGAAGCGGCTCGTGGTGATGACGGCGGTGCTGGCGGCGCTCGGCGGCTGCACGGGACTGGGGCGCCTCGCGAAGTGCACGTTCGACTGCGCGTACCCGGACGAGCCTGACGCCGGCGCTCCCGAGGCGGCGCCCTGCGCGAAGAAGGCGGCGAAGTAGCGGTCCCCGGAGCGCCGGCACGCGGGCTTTGGAGCTGCGGCTTGGCGGAGGAACGCGGGCTCTCGCCGCACTGCAGTCTCACCCACCCCGCTGCTTGGAGTGTTCATGAAGAAGCTGATCCTGATTGCGTGCCTGCTGGTGCCGCTCGCCAGCTGCGGCGTCGACGCCCCCTGCGACAAGGGCGCCTCGCGGTGCACCGGCAACGTCGTGGAGGTCTGCGACGCGAAGCGGGAGTGGAAGCCCCTCGCGGACTGCGGCGAGCTGAGCCGGCTCGCGCGGCGCCCGCTGGTGTGCGCCTTCGTGGAGGCCGACGACGCCGGCGTCACCAACGGCGACACCTGCATCCCGGAGCCGCCCGCCTCGGAGTAGTCGCGCGTGGCCTCCTCCCGCACCGGTGACTGGGCGCGCGCCAGGGCGCTGCTCTCCGCTTCGTCGGGGAGGCTCAAGGGCGCCGTCGAGACCGCGCTGAAGCAGGAGGCTCACGCGCTCCGAAACGAGGTGGTGAGCGGGTTGACGGCGCAGGCGCCGGGTGGCGAGCCCATCCGACCGCCTGCGCCGTTGACGTTGGCGACGCGGCGCCTCAAGGGGTTCAGCGGGACGAAGGCGCTCATCGTCCGAGGAGACCTCAGGAACGCCATCTCGGTCATCACCGCGGGCGACGAGGTCTTCGTCGGCGTCCTGCGGAGCGCGAAGAGCAGCTCCGGGCAATCGCTCGCCGACGTGGCGCAGCTTCAGGAGTTCGGCGGGCCGCCCGTCATCATCCCCATCACGCCGAAGCTGCGCCGGTTCCTCTTCGTGCTGCTGCGGCGCGCCGGCGTCGCCCCGCGGGGTGGCAATGGCCGTGGAGTGGTGGTGACGCAGGTGCCGGCACGGCCATTCCTCCGCCCGGCGTTTGAGAAGTTCCGGGAGGGCGCAGGCAGGCGCTTCCTCGAGCGCGTGCGAGCTGAACTCGACCTGCGCTGAGCATCCGAGCCGCGCGACGAGCCTGTGCCCTGCTGGGTGGGGTGTTCAGTCAGGATTGCCGATTCGTCGGCGTCGGCAGAAGCTCGGAGTCGCGCGCATGGACGAAGACAGAAGGACCCAGTTTCTCGCTGAGTACGCGGTCGGCGATCGGTGCCTTCTCGACATGGGTGAGGCTCGCGAGACTGCCGCTGTGCGCACCGTCGTGGATCAGATGGCCGGCCGCGCTTCAGGCCGAGCTCTTTGGCAACGCCTCGGCATTGCGAATCCCCACCTGTCGTGGTGGGCCTTTGAGATCCCCACCCGGCGTCTGCTGGGCGACGTTCTCGAAGCGAAGAAGCCAGGAGACGTCGACCTGATCGTCGGGTCTCTTGAGCTGCGCGCGTCTGCCGACGAGGTCTCTGCCATGGTGCGTGGTGATTCGCGTCTTGCGCCGTTCGCCAACAGCTCGGTGATCTGGCAGCTGCTTGCTGACCGCGGACTCCTCGTTTGGCCACCTCGAGTGTCTCACCTCGCGGCAGTCGAAGCGCGTGCTGGCCGCTGGTTCGCCGACGACACTCAGCACGGAATCCAATCGGGACGACTGGACTACGCCGAGAAGGCGCGTGGACTGGTCGCAATGGGATTCGACGAGGTTGTCCTTCTACACTTGATCGGAACCGAGCCCGTCGGCGGCAAGGGCTTCGGCGCGTGGCTCGCGGCCGGAAATCAAGCAGAGAAGGCAGCCAATTTCATGGAGCACCCGCGGCAAGCACTCGATGCCTGCGCGGATGAGGCACCGTTCGGCGGGGCGCACGACGCGTTCTCCGAAGTGGTTTGGCCACTCGGTAGTGTTCCAAACCGTAGCGAGTTCCTGGCCGGATCAGGAGTGCCGCGGGTATTGCGACACGGAGTGAAGGTGCCTGCCACTTCAAGGGCTCAAGAGCTGCGCGCGAATATCAACTCCTTCCTGGGAGAGCGGCTCGGCAAGATCGCGCCTCCAACGTTCGCGCCGGTCTTCGTACACCGACGAGCGAGCAAGGGCTCAGGGCTCGTCGCGCACCACTCGGTGTTCGGGCCAGCTGTGGCGCAGCACGCGCCCACCGGGGACCCCGGACCTACCCGCCTCTGACGCACTCGGGTGTCGGCCTCGCCGGACCGCAATCGCATTGTCCCCGTGACGCTCGACGAGCACCCTTTTGGGTGGCGTGGCGATTCCGACCATCACCGCTGTCACGCCCGCGTCCGGGCCCACAAGCGGCGGCGATTTGGTGCGTCTGGAGGGCACTGGCTTTGGCGCGCGCCCGCTGGTCAGGCTCGGCGGAAGGCCGGCTGTCGTCGTCTCGGTCCAGGGCGATGCGGCCCTCACAGTCGTTGAGCTCCGATCGCCCGCCCACGAGCCGGGCCAAGTCGACGTGGAGGTGCTCAACCTCGACATCGCCGGCGCCCCCATCCCGCGCGAGGTCGCCGTGCTCGCCCAGGCGTACCGCTTCGAGCGTCCCGCCATCGTCCGAGAGGCAGACCTCACGCGCGTCGTCCGGCAGCTCCTCCGCGAGCTGAAGCGGCAGGTGGTGGCCGACGTCAGCGCCTCGGTCTCGGTCGACTACGACGACACGCTCGTTGACGGCCATAGCGTCATCGCGATGGCGAAGCTGCCGTCGCTGGTCCTGACCGGGCCGACGCTGCGGCAGAACCGCTTCTACTCGGCCAACGTCGCGCACTTCGACGTGGTGGGGACGCCGCGCGGGCTCGAGGCGGTCCGCCGGAAGCCGCCGCTCACCGTGGACCTGGTGTTCGGCGTCACCGCCGCGTCGTCTCGCACCGCCGAACTCTTCAACCTGATGGCCGCGGTTGCGACCTTCCTCAACCGCAACCGGTGGCTGGAGCTCCCGCGTGACCCGGCCAACGCCGCGCGCGGCACCGTGCGGTGGGAGCTGGACGCCGACGGCGACTTCCACACCCAGCTCGCGAGCCGCGACGACGTGCGCGTCTTCACCTGCGGCTTCGTCGTTCGCGGCTTCGACGTCGACGAGGGGCTGCCGCTCGACCTCGCCCAGCTCGTCAAGGAGCCCATCCTCGAGGCGGAGGGCCTACCGTGACGGTCGCCGTCACCAACGTCAGCCGGCGCTGCCTCGTCTTCGTGCTGGCCCACGACGTGTACTGCGCCGCGCGCGG
>JBBIOE010000336.1:0-5781 GCA_037443525.1 Archangiaceae bacterium
CGCCGCCACCGGTCGCCGCGGTGTGGCACGTCGAGGTGTTGCCGTCGCAGGTGTAGGGGAAGAGGCAGAAGCTGCCGGTGCAGCAGGGCTGGCCGTCGCGGCCGCAGGGCGGCGGGCCCGCGTCGGTGTTGTTCGGGTTGGAGCAGATGCCGCGGGTGCAGACGAGCGCGTTGAAGCAGCCGTTGCCCGCGCAGCAGGCGAGGCCCTGCGCGCCGCACGGGCCGGCGCCGCCGGTGCCGCCCGACGCGCCGCCGGTGCCTCCGCTCGCGCCGCCGGTACCGCCGGAAGAGCCGCCCGTGCCGCCGCCCGCGCCGGTGCCGCCGCCCAGCCCTTGTTGGCAACCCCCGGTGTCACAGACCTGCCCCGGCGAACACGCGCGGCACGACGCGCCGCTCTTGCCGCACGTGCCGAAGGCCTGCTTCGCGAAGCCGAGGCACGCGCCGGTGGCCTCGTCGCAGCAGCCGGAGCAGTTCGAGGGCTGGCACCTGGGCACCCCGGTCTGCCCGCACGCCGCGAGCGCGAGCGCGACGAAGAGGACTGCCCCCAACGCGATCGTCCGAATCATGGACGACACACTACTGTGAGCCCTATCGTCCGCGCACCATGACTTCCGCCGAAGCCGCCGCCTGGTACTTCAAGAAGGCCGCACGCATCATGGACGTGGGCGAGCGCATCGAGACCTTGCTCGTCACGCCGGTGCGCGAGGTGAAGGTCCAGCTGTCCATCGAGCTCGACAACGGCGAGATCAAGACCCTCACCGGCTACCGGGTGCAGCACGACAACAGCCGCGGCCCCATGAAGGGCGGCCTGCGCTACCACCCCTCCGTCGACGCCGACCAGACGCTGGGCCTCGCCGCGCTGATGACCTGGAAGACGGCGGTGGTGAACGTGCCCTTCGGCGGCGCCGCCGGCGGCATCGCGGTGGACCCCTCCCAGCTCTCCCTGAAGGAGCTGGAGCGCCTCACCCGCAAGTACGTCGATCAGATCCACGACATCATCGGCCCCACCCAGGACATCCTCGGGCCGGACATGAGCACCAACCCGCAGGTGATGGCGTGGGTGATGGATCAGTACTCGCGCTACCACGGCCACTCGCCGGCGGTGGTGACCGGCAAGCCCATCGATCTCTACGGCAGCCGCGGGCGCGAGACCGCCACCGCCAAGGGCCTGCTCTTCGTCTGCAAGGAGCTCTTCACCGACGTCTCCACGCCCATCAAGGGCAGCCGCTTCGCCATTCAAGGCTTCGGCAACGTGGGCAGCCACGCGGCGCGGCTCTTCCACGAGGAGGGCGCGCTCATCGTGGCGGTCTCCGACGTGCACGGCGGCGTGAAGAACGCGGCCGGCCTCGACGTCGCCGGCCTCTTCGACCACGTGCGCAAGACCGGCTCGGTGAAGGGCTATGGCGGCGGCACCGCCTGCACCACCGAAGAGGTGCTCACCGCCGACTGCGACGTGCTCATCCCCGCGGCGTTGGGCGGCGCCATCGACAAGCACGTGGCGAACGAGGTGCGCGCGCGCTTCGTGCTCGAGGCCTCCAACGGCCCCATCACCCCCGAGGCCGACGAGATCCTCGAGAAGCGCGGCGTGATGGTGGTGCCCGACATCCTCGCCAACGCCGGCGGCGTGGCGGTGAGCTACTTCGAGTGGGTGCAGAACCTCCAGCACGTCACCTGGGAAGAGGAGCGCGTCGCCCACGAGCTGCAGCGCGTGATGCGCGACGCCTGGGAGAAGGTCGCCCACATCAACCGCAGCCGCCAGCTCGCCCTGCGGACCGCGGCCTACGTCCTCGCCATCGGCCGGGTCGGCAAGGCCACCGTTCTGCGCGGCATCTGAAGGAGAACCAGCCATGGGCCTGTCCACGAAGCAGCTCGAGAAGCTCCTGACGCTCCCGCTGTTCAAGGGGCTCACGCAGGCGGAGGCCGCCGCGTTCTTCGAGGTGGCGAACGCGTCGAGCGCCAGGTCGGGCGCGGTGCTCTTCAAGGAGGACGCCGACGGCGACTCGCTGGTCATCGTGCTGTCGGGCGAGGTGCAGGTGACCCGCCGCGGCGTGGAGCTCGCGCGCATCGGCGCCAACTCGGTGCTGGGTGAGATGAGCATCGTGGGGCCGGGCGAGAAGCGAAGCGCCTCGGCCACCGCGCTCACCGACCTCGACCTGTTGACCGTGCCCGCCAGGCGCGTGCAGGAGCTGCTCAAGGCCAACAACCTGGCGGCGCTCAAGGTGGTGGCGAACGTGGCCACGGTGCTGCGCAGCCGGCTGGCGATGATCAACGAGAAGTTCGTCGACAGCCTCGGCGGCAAGGGCAAGAAGCGCGAGGAGCTCGCGGACTTCGGCCGCATCCTGAACAGCTGGGATTTCTGAGAGACGGCGGCGCTAAGCTCGCCCGCCGTGCTGCTCGTCCTCCTCGGGGTCCTCGCCGCCGCGCCCACCGCCGCCTCGACCGCCGAGGGGCTGGCCAAGGCCGAGAAGTGGGACGAGCTCTACCTGCTCTACGCGCAGGTGAAGGCGGAGAGCCTGCCCAAGGCCGACCTGCCGCGCATCGCGCCGCTCCTCGCCAAGGGCTGCCGCGCGCTCCTCGACTCCGACGCGGTGCTGGCGCTGTCGCTGGGTGAGAAGAGCGTCGCCTTCAAGGGCCCCGCCGACGGCGTGCTCTGCGCGGCCGACGCGGCCCAGAAGGGCGACCAGGGGGACGCCGCCATCTCCACGCTGACCGCCGGGGCGAAGCTCTACCCCAAGGACCCGCGCATCGCGCTGGAGCTCGGCCGCGCGCTGGTGAACAACGCCGAGGCCGACGCCGCGCTCGCCGCCCTCGCCAAGATCCCCAAGGGCGCGAAGGAGGCCGCCGAGGCGCAGCGGCTCTCCGAGCAGGCGCGGCGCATTCAGGAGGCAGTGGCCAAGGCCCGCGCCGAGCACCCGCCCGATCCCGAGGAGGACGCCCCGCCCTCCTCCGTTGGACGCGTCACCGGCAGCACCGCCTCGTGGGAGTCGTCGGTGGACGACGAGGGCCGCCGCACCCGCGGCAACTCGCACTTCCGCTTCCGCTACTTCAACGGCAAGCGCGACTTCGGCCAACGCGCCGACTACGAGGGCTCGGTCCAGGGCGCGCTGGAGGACGCGCGCAGCAGCGTGAAGCGCCTCCTCGGCGAAGCGAGGGATCAGCCGCTCGACGTCGTCCTCTACTCCCGCGAGGAGTTCACCTTGCACCACGGGCCCGCCGCCGCCCAGGCCGTGGCCGGCTTCTACTCGCAGAACGCCATTCGCATGAACGACTCGGCGGAGATGTCGAGCCGGGTGCAGGCCACGCTGGTGCACGAGTACACCCACGCGGTGGTCGACGAGCTGGCGAGCTTCAACACCTTCGGGCTGCCGGTGTGGGTCAACGAGGGCCTCGCCGAGTTCTTGGAGTGGCGCTACGAGGGGCACGACAGCGCTCCGGTCGGTGTCGCCAACGCCCTGCGCATGGCCGCCGAGTCGAACCGGGTGCCCTCGCTCGCGCAGCTCTCGCGCGGGCCGCTCATCGGCCAGGGCAACCCGGCGCTCCTGTACGCGCTCTCCGCCACGGCGGTGAAGCTGATGGTGAGCCGGGTGGGCCTCGGCCGCGTGGTGGAGCTCATCCGCAGCGTGGGCCGCGGCACGCCCTTCGAGCGCGCCTTCAAGAGCGTCCTCGGGGAGGACCTGGCCACGTTCGAAGAGGGGCTCAAGGGAGAGCTCAAGACCCGCTGATCGACCAGCAAGACGGGCAAGAACGACAATTACCGTAGGCCGTTCGGCGGGTTATGCTCGGCGGGCCTTATGTCCGACACCCAGGCAGCGATGCGCGAGTTCCGGTTCCTCGACGACAAGAGGAAGTCGACGGGCCTCACGCCGCCTGAGGAGCAGCGGTGGACGGAGCTCGCCTCCCAGCTCGGCGTGGACGTGAGCCAACAGGCGCCCGCGCCGCAGCCGCAGGGCTACTACGGCGAGGACGGCCAGTGGTACCCGACACCGCAGGGCTACCCGCCGCAGGGCGCGTGGGGCTACCAGGGCTACCCTCCGCAGGCGCCCATCGATCCGAACACCGGCTACCCGTACCCGGGCTATCCGCCGCAGCAGGCGTACGACCCGAACACCGGCTACCCGTACCCGGGCTACCCTCCGCAGCCGCAGGGCTACGACCCGAACACCGGCTACCCGTACCCCGGCTACCCTCCGCAGCAGTCGTACGATCCGAACACGGGCTACCCGCAGCCGCAGGGCTACGGCTACCCGGGCTATCCGCAGCCGGGCTACCCGCCGAATGCGTACGGATACCCGGGCGCGCCGCCGCAGCAGTGGCCAGGCCAGCCGGGCGATGCGGGCCAGCCCCAGAGCGAGTGGCCCCAGGGCGACCAGTGGAACGCGGAGCTCGGCGAGAAGCCGGCCGCGCCTGCGTTCGAGGCCGCCATCGAGCCCGCCCCGCTGCCTCCCGCGCCGGTCGCTCCGGCTCCGGTGGCGGTCGCACCGGCTCCCGCGCCCGCTCCCGCCTCCGCGCCTCAAGCGGAAGACGGTCCGCTCGAGGTCTCCGCCGACGAGGTCATGGAGGTCGACGACGAGGACGTGAGCCCCATCGTGAGCGCTCCGCCCGCGCCGAGCTCCCAGGCGCCGAAGGCCGCGGCGCCCGCGGTCCAGCCGGCGCCCGCCGCCGCGAGTGAAGATCCGGTCGCGGAGCTGCGGAACGCGCTCAGCTTCGATGACGACCTGTTGAGCCCGGAGCCGGCGAAGCCCGCGCCGGTGGTGGTCGAGCCGCCCAAGCCCGCGAGCGCACCGTTGCCCAGCGCGCCCGACCCGATCGCGCAGCTCGAGCGGGCCGGCCTGCCTTCGGCGCCGGTCGCCGAGGCGAGGCCCGCCGCTCCCGTGCCCGAGGCGCCCGCGGTGGTCACGTCCTTCGACGAGGTGAAGCCGGCCGAAGCCCAGGCGAGCGATGTCCTCGAGATCAGCGACGTCGAGGTCGACGCCGCGCCCGCCCCCGCGACCGAGGCGCCCAAGCCCGCGGCGGCGCCGGTGCCCGCGTCGACCGGCAGCGTGTTCGGCGCGAACTGGGACGCTGAGCCGGCGAAGCCCGCGGAGCCCGCGCCGCTGGCGGCTCAGAGCTGGGACGAGGTGCCTGAGGTCTCGGCGGAGAAGCCCGCGGTGGTCGCGAGCGCCGCATCGCCGCTCGAGACTCCGGTGTCGCTCAACGAGAGCGCGACCGTCTCTCCGGCGGCGCCGTCTGGCGAGGCGAGCGTCGTCGTCGACCTCGGCCCGGCTCCGGCTCAGGCGCCGGTGGTCCCGTCACCCGAGCCCGCCCTGGTTGCCGCCGCGCCTGCACCTTCGGTCATCGAGGCGCCGGTGGTGGTCTCGCCCGAACCCGCCCCCCAGGCAGCGACCGTGGCCCAGGCTGTGCCGGCGACTGGGGAGGCTCAGCAGGCTCCGGTCGAGGCCTCCGTCGTCGCGCCGGCCGCGCCCGCGCCCGCGGCTGTGCTTGAAGCGTCCGTCGCCGCTCCCGCGGCGTCGTGGCTTGCCCAGCCCGCTCCAGTCGAGGCTTCGGTCGTCGCGCCTGCCGCCGCTGCTCCGGTCGTCGCGTCCGTCGACGCTCCCGCGGCGTCATGGCTTGCCCAGCCCGCTTCGGTCGAGGCTTCGGTCGTCGCGCCGGCCGCTCCTGCGCCCGCAGCTCCGCTCGACGCGTCCGTCGTCGCTCCCGCGGCGTCGTGGGATGCCCAGCCCGCTCCGCTCGAGGCCCCCGTCATCGCGCCGGCCGCTCCTGCGCCCGCGGCTCCGCTCGACGC
>JBBIOE010000337.1:0-5741 GCA_037443525.1 Archangiaceae bacterium
GCCGCCGGTGCCGGTGGCGACGCCACCGCCCGTGCCTCCGCCGGTGTTGGTGCTGGTGCCGCCGCCGGTGCCGGTGGCGACGCCGCCGCCCGTGCCTCCGCCGGTGTTGGTGCTGGTGCCGCCGCCGGTGCCGGTGGCGACGCCGTCAGCGCCGGTTCCAGCGGTGTTGCCTTGGTCCAGGGCGGTGTCTTCGGCGGGTGCGGTCCCCGTGCACGCCGCGAGGGCGAGCAGCAGGCTGATCGTGAATCGCTTCAATTGCATCTCCTGGTTCGGGTTCACTGCAGGCCGGGCGTTGTCGGTGATCGCGCCGAGGGCGTCGACCCCCCCACCGGTCCGATTGGGCGGTGAAACTGCCTCAACGGTCCCGACCGCTCAGCGCTGGGGAATGTCTCCGCGCGATCGCGATCAAGAACGCGCGGCGCGTCAGGCGGCCGCGCTCACGGCGCCTTGCGCAGGAACTCGAGCACCGCGGCGTTGAAGGCCTCGGGCTTCTGGAAGAGCGCGAAGTGCGACGCGTCCTTCAGCAGCACCAGCTTCGCGTGGGGGACGAGCGTCGCGAGCTTCTTCACGTGCTCCTGCTTGATGATCTCGTCGTGGTCGCCGTCGAGCACCAGCGTGGGCGCGGTGATGGACCCGAGCTGCGCGGCGGTGAAGTTGGGCTGCGATCTCCACATCGGGGAGAGCGCGGCCTCGAGCCCCGCGAAGTCCTTCGGGGTGGGCGAGAGCTTGGCGTGGTCGGCCGCGCAGCGCGCGAGGTAGGCGGCGAAGGTCGGGCCGCCGCCGCCCTTGAGGCCGGTGAGGTCGTAGTTCGCCGCGTAGGCCACGAGCTTCGAGACCCGCTTCGGGTAGCGCACCGCGACGTCGAGGGCGGTGTTGCCGCCGTCGCTCCACCCCACCAGCGCGGCCCTCTCGAGCCCGAGCGCGTCCATCACCGCGACGACGTCGTCGGCCATCTGCGCGTAGCTCATCGGCCTCGCGTCGCGCGTGCTGCGCCCGTGGCCGCGGGTGTCGACGACGATGACCTCGAACGAGCTCGCGAGCGCCGGCACCTGGTTCGCCCAGTGGTCCGAGTTCCCCGCGCCGCCGTGGAGGAGAATCACCGGGTCGCCTGCGCCGTAGCGCGCGACGTAGAGCGAGACCCCGTTCACCGGGAGGAGCTGGTGGCTCTTGGGCGCCGGCATCGGGCCGGGCATGGCGGTGGACTTCCAAGGCTCGGCGGGCGCGACAGCCAGGCTCACGGCGAGGGCGGCGGAGAGCATTCACGCTCGCGTAGCACGGGACCCGCGCGAAGGTTGCGCCGTTCCGCCGGCCTCTCTCGACGCACGCACTGCGGCAACCTCGTCGAGTCTCGGGGATGGACCGCCTGCGCCCGTGGCGCATCGCATGCAGCGTGACGTGGCGGAGGTACGCGTCATGCCGAGCCCGCAGCAGGTCCTCGAACACCTCACCCACCTCGCGAACGAAGGCCGCACCCTGGGCCTGTTCTGGCACCTGGCCACCCTGGTGGGGTTGGGGTTCGTGCTCGCGCGCCGATGGCGAGGCCGAGCGTCGATCGCCATCGTGACGGCGCTGCCGCTCTTCACCGCGAGCCTCCTCGCCTTCTCCGACGGCAACGTCGTCACCGGCGTCGCGCTCGACGTGTGCGGGCTCGCGCTCATCGTCATCGCCCGGAAGTTCGCGGGCACGCGGACCGAGCCCGGCCGCACCATCCCCCTGTTCGCCGGAGCGGTGACGGTGATCTACGCCCTGACCTACACGCACTTCACGGCGGTGTCGGGGTGGACCGACCTGTGGTTCACCCCGGTGGGCGTCCTCCCCTGCCCGACCCTGGCGCTGGTCTCGGGCATCGGCCTCATGGCGGGCGGCTTCCGCTCGCGCGCCTGGAGCCTCACCGCCTCGCTCTTCGGCCTCGTCTACTCGCTCTACGGCGTGCTGCAGCTCGGGGTGATGCTCGACGTGGGGCTCCTCGCCGCCTCGGTCGTGCTGGCGATGCAGGGCGCCCTGCTCTCGCCGCCGGTGCGGAGGACCGGGCTCAGCCCGCGCGCCGCCTGAGCGTTTCACCCATGGGCTGGCTGCGGTGTAGCCTCCAAGGCATGAGCACCGCGCGACGCCTGCACCAGACCTACGAGCAGTACCTTCGCGCGCTCGAAGAGAGCACCTTCAAGCTCGAGTACTGCGACGGTGAGATCTACATGATGGCCGGCGGTTCGCCGACCCACGCACAACTGGGGGCGCGGGCCATCCGACTGCTGGGCACGGGACTTGGACCTCCGTGTGAAGTGTACTCCTCGGACCTCAAGGTCCGAGTCGAGGCGTCAGATCTGTCGACCTTCCCCGATGCAACCGTCGTCTGCGGCCCTCGAGTTGCGTCGCCCATCGATGCGCAGGCGATCACCAATCCCAGCCTGGTGGTCGAGGTCACCAGCCCGACGACCGAGGACTACGACCGCGGGGACAAGCTCAGCCACTACAAGCAACTGGCGTCGCTCTCGGCCGTCCTCTTCGTCTCCCACCGAAGCAAGCGAGTGACGGTGGTGCAGCGAACGCCCGATGGGTGGGAGGAGCGCGACTTCCGCCCCGGCGAGGAGGTTGTGATCTCGGCGCCCCTCGTGAGATTCGACGTCGAGGCGCTCTACGCGGGAGTCGAGCTCGAGCCGAAGTAGAGCGGACCGGACGGCAGCTTCGACCTATTCGTCAGTCTCGAAGGGACCGCCGCCCCCGCATCGACCGAGAGCTCCGGCGACGGAGCGTCTCCCATGGAGAGGGCCATCCCTCGCGAGTGGGAAGCCGCGGGACGCCGCAGTCAGGGCCGCGGGCACACCGGCGCGTCGAAGGCCCCGGAGAGCATGCGGCCGCCGTCGGCCTGATTCTGGCTCAGGGAGACCTCGAACGAACCAGCGAAGCGCTCCGGCGTGGCGGTCTGCACGTCGATCAGGCCGTTGTTCGTCCCCATGCCCCCGCCGCCCGCGTCGAGGGCGTACTCGAACGACGCCGAGCCGGTGAGAATGGTGTTGGTCCCCCGGTACTGGCCGGGCGTCACCTGCGTCACCTTGATGGCGGAGACCCGCACATACCCCTCCGGGCGCAACGGCCAAGCGACTTTCCCCGAGGCGTTGATGAACAGGTCGCTGCAGGCCATCGCGAAGCCGGTGACGAGCACCGATCGAGTCTCGTAGCTGCCTCCGTCCGTCACCGGGTCAACCCAGGAGACAGTGGCGAGGACGGGAAACGCTGGCTCCCCGGTCAGAGTGGCCGAAGGCAGCCAGCCGGCATCCGTCCCCGCGTCGACCTGGCCAGAGTCTGGAGAATCGCCTCCCCGGCCGCACCCGCAGGCGACGAGGAGGGCGAGGCACGTTGATGCGAGGACGTGGCTTCGGCGCTGCATCGACAGACTCCTGGCAAGCGTGGGCGCACTCCACGGAGGAGCGCCTTGAGACCCTACGCCACCCCGACCGGGAGTGCGCCGCCGATCGACTCTCCCCCGCTTCTCCACTACACACCGGCCCGTGGTGTTCCCGCTCTTCCTCGCCCTCGCCGCCCTCCCCGACGGAGGCCTGCTCGCCCGCCCGGTGGAGATCAGCGCCGACAGCCTCGAGGTGCGGAACAAGGAGCACCGCGCCCTCTACAGAGGCCACGCCAAGGCCATCCGCGACTCCACCACCCTCACCTGCGACGAACTCGAGGTGCAGTACGGCGACGGCAAGGACGTCTCCCGGATCCTGGCGCACCGCAACGTCGAGGCCACCGACGGCGAGCGCTGGGCCCGCGGCGACGAGGCCGACTACGACAACGTGACCGGCGTGCTGGTGGTGCGCGGGCACCCCTTGGCGCGCCAGGGCGTGCGCGAGGTCGAGGGCGAGCTCGTGACCTTCACCACCGGCACCGACACCGTGGTCGTCACCAAGGCCAAGACGCGCTCCCAGGAGAACGCCCAGCGCCTGGCCATCGACGCCGACACCCTCACCCTCGAGAACCCCGCCTCCCTCGCCACCTGGAGGGGCCACGTCCGCGCGCGCAAGGGGCCCACCCTGCTCCTCGCGCCCCTGGTGGTCGCCCACTACGACGAGAGCGGCGCCGTCAGCCACGTCGAGGCGCACGGGGGCATCGAGACCACCGAGGCCGACCGCTGGGCCAAGGGCCGGGACGCGACCTACGACGTGAAGACCGGCGTTCTGGTCGTCACCGGCAACCCCGAGGCGCGCCAGGGCAAGACCCACGTGAAGGGCACCCGCGTCACCTTCACCACCGGCCAGGACGTCATCGACGTCGAGCACGCCACCACCGTCATCGAGGTGGAGAAGAAGCCTTTGGGGGGCAAGAAGTGAGCGACGCCCGCCTCGCCGCTCGAGGGCTCGAGAAGAGCTACCGCGGCCGCCGCGTGGTCGACGGCGTCAGCTTCGACGTGCGCCCGGGAGAGATCGTCGGCCTCCTCGGCCCCAATGGCGCCGGCAAGACGACCTCCTTCAACATGGTGGTGGGCCTGGTGGTGCCCGACGCCGGCGACGTGATGCTCGACGGCCGCTCGCTCGCCCGCCTGCCGATGCACGAGCGCGCCCGGGCGGGCCTGGGCTACCTGCCCCAGGAAGCGAGCGTCTTCCGGAAGCTCAGCGTGCGCGACAACCTCGTCGCCGTGCTGGAGCTCGACCGCTCCCTCACCCGGGCCCAGCGCGACGCCAGAGCCGACGCCCTGCTCCAGGAGTTCGGCCTCGTCACGGTGCGGGACAGCCTGGGGGAGCAGCTCTCCGGCGGCGAGCGGCGCCGCACCGAGATCGCCCGGAGCCTGGTCCCCAACCCCCGCTTCATCCTCTTCGACGAGCCCTTCGCCGGCGTCGACCCCATCAACGTCAACGAGCTGCAGAAGGAGATCGCCCGCCTCAAGGAGAAAGGCCTGGGCGTGCTCATCACCGATCACAACGTCCGCGACACCCTGCGCATCTGCGATCGGGCCTACATCCTGGCCGGGGGGAAGATCCTCGAAGAGGGATCCCCCGAACAGATCGCGGCCTCCCCCAAAGCCCGCGCCGCCTACCTCGGAGAAGACTTCCGGCTGGCCTGAGCCTTCTTCCCGTCGAGACGCCTCGCGGCCTCACAGCGGGGATCTTTCGCACCGGACCTGCCCGGCGAAGGATGCTGGGTCGAGGTCGAGGCGCGAGGAAGGAGCGTGGTTCGGGCCAACGCGACTGACGAGCAACGAAGAGATCGGCCCAGCAGACCAGCCCGGCGGGGATCGGTGCGGAAGTTCCCCGCTGTCAGTAGGCGTACACCACGCCCTGGTGAGCCGCGGTGGTGCCCTGCAGCAAGAGCGCGCCGTCGGTGGAGACGGCGACCAGCGGCCCGCACGTGCTCCTCGGGTCCGGTGGCTTGATCCACCCCCGCTGCTGCCACTGCGCGCTCGAGGCGGTGAAGAGATAGGCAGCCCCGAACACCGCCCTGCCCGAGCTGGGCGAGTGGCCGACGACGCCGATCTGCGGGCTCTGCTCGTGGGGCGCGCCGATCGCCAGGTGCGGACCGGCGAGCGCCACCGACGATCCGAAGGCGTCGAACGGGAGGTGCGGGTTCCCGGCCTTCACGTAGCCGGCCTGAAACCACCCGATGTCCGCCCACTCGAAGAGGTACACGGCGCCGGCGCGGGGCTGGCTGTTGTCGGTCTGATCGCCGTCGATTCCGGTGGCGGCGCTGGCCTCCCCAGGTGCCCCCACCGCCAGGAAGCTCCCCTGCATCGCCACCGCCGTGCCGAAGGC
>JBBIOE010000338.1:0-5721 GCA_037443525.1 Archangiaceae bacterium
CCTGGACGGCGTGCGTGGCCGGGCAGTTCGAGTCGGCGGCAGGAAGCACGACGGCGGACCGGAGCTGTACGGCCTGCGCCTCCGGCACCTTCACCTCGAGCGCGAACCAGGCGAGCTGCACGCCGTGGACGACGTGCGCGGCGGGTGCGTACGTCTTGACGGCAGGGAGCGCGACGGCGGACCAGAGCTGCGCGGCCTGCGCGTCCGGCACCTTCGCGCCGAGCGCGAACCAGGCGAGCTGCACGCCCTGGACGGCGTGCGTCCCCGGGCAGTTCGTGTCGACGGCGGGAACGACGACGGCGGACCAGAGCTGCACGGCGTGCGCTTCCGGCACCTTCACCGCGAGCGCGAACCAGTCGGCCTGCACGCCATGGGCGACGTGCGCGGCCACGCAGTACGAGGCGGCTGCAGGTACGGCGAAGGCGGATCGGCTGTGCGCGGCGTGCGTGGGTGACGCGTCGTTCGCCCCGGCAGCGAGCTCCGCTGCGGGCACGAGTCCTTACTCCGTGGCCCTGGGGGACGTGAACGGAGACGGCAAGCCCGACCTCGTCACCGCAAACGGAAGCAGCAACGACGTCTCGGTGCTCCTCGGAATTGGGGCCGGCACCTTCCAGGCCGCAAGCAACTCCGCGGCGGGGGCGAGTCCTCGCGCCGTGGCCGTCGGGGACCTGAACCAGGACGGGAAGGCCGACCTGGTCACCGCGAACTTCGGCGGCGGCAACGTCTCGGTGCTCCTCGGGAACGGGAACGGCACCTTCCAGGCCCCGAGCAGCTCCGCGGTGGGCGTGAACCCTTCATCCGTGGCCGTCGGAGACCTGAACGGGGACGGGAAGCCCGACCTCGTCACCGCGAACACCGGCGGGAACAACGTCTCCGTCCTGCTTGGGAACGGGAACGGCACCTTCCAGGCCGCGACGAACTACGTTGTGGGTACGAATCCTCACTCCGTGGCAGTCGGGGACCTGAACGGGGACGGAAGGCCCGACCTCGTCACCGCGAACTGGAGCAACGACGTCTCGGTCCTCCTGGGGAAATAGACCAAGAGCGCAGGTCGCGCCGGCGCCGCCATGCGGGCACCAGGTTCGCGAGGTCTTCGTTCCTCGCGCTGCCGCCCGGCACTGAGGTGGTGGTGCGCGGCCTGGGGCGGGTGATGGTCGAGCTCGCCTTCGAGGGCGGACCAACTGCTTGCGCAGCGCAGTACCGGCGCGGCATCCAGATCAGCGGGCCACGACGTCGAGCACCAGCCGCGCCACCCCCGCCAGCGCCACCAGCGCCGTCCCGCCCGCCACCGCCATGGTCGTCTTCGGCCGCTCGTCCACCAGGTGGAGCAGCGCGTGCAGCGTCCGCTTGAACGTCGACCGCGCGCACACCATCTGGAACCGACCGTCGAGCACCATCTGCAGCGCGTTCACCAGCTCGTCCACGCTGGCGTAGCGGTCCTCCCGCTTCTTGGCCATCGCCCGGTCGAGGAAGACGCTCACCTCCACCGGCACGCGGTCCTTCACCGAGAACATGGAGTGCGGCGGGTACACCGTCTCGATGCCCTTCAGCACCGCCTCCAGCGACTCGGAGTGCCCTGCCAGGTAATGCCTTCCCGCCACCAGCTCGTGGAAGATGACGCCCAAGGCGTACACGTCGCTCCTCACGTCGAGGGTGCCGTGCTCGCCCCGCGCCTGCTCCGGAGACATGTAGAGCGGCGTGCCCACCAGCGAGCCCTCGAGCGACTGCACCAGCCGGCTCTTGGGCACCTCGGCGGGCTTCGTCTGTGGCGCGGGCACGAGCTCCGCCGCGCCCACCTTCCGCGCCAGGCCCCAGTCCATCACCGTCACCTCGCCCATCGGGCCCACCATGATGTTGGCCGGCTTCAGGTCCCGGTGGAGGAACCCCTTCTGGTGCGCGTGGCCCACCGCCGCGCAGATGCCGAGGAACAGCTGCGCGCGCACCGGGAAGGTGAAGCGGGCCAGCGTCGCCGCATCCTTCTCCCGGATTCGCCCAATCAGCGTCTCCAGCGTCTCGCCGGTGAGGTGCTTCATCACGAAGAAGTAGCGGCCCTCGGCGTCCTGCCCCACGTCGTGCACCGGCACGATGTTCGGGTGCTCGAGCTGGCCCACCGCCCGAACCTCCTCGACGAAGCGCAACACGCTCCCCACGTCGGAGGTCGCCGCCAGGCGCTTGAGCGCCACCGTGCGGTCGATGTCGTGGTCCTTCACCAACAGCACCTCGCCCATGCCGCCCTTGCCCAACGGCGCCAGCTCCTCGAAGCGCTCCCGGGTCGCCGCCGCGAGCCGCACCTCGCCGTCCACCGCCTGCGCCTTGGGGAAGACGGTGGTGCGCCGCGCGTCGGCGGGCCGGGAGGCCTCCGGGCTTCGGCTCCCGGTGCTGGCGAGGGTGTCGGCGACGGAGGACGCGGTGGAGTCGAGCTCGGAGGACATGGCGGGCCGAACACTAACGCCCCGCCCAGGCGCGTGTGATCAACCCCGCCGGCGCGGCCCTCACTCTTCGAAGCAGTAGACGTGCAGGTCCGGGGCGTTGCAGGGCTGCGTCACGGTGTCGAAGAAGCCCGGTCGCGATTCGCCCGCGAGGCCCCCAGTGGTGGACCCGGCGGCCGTGGCATCGGTCCACCCGGCGCAGGTGTCCGCGCTCGTTCCCGCGCTCGCCGGGGTGCGCGCACCGGCGATGGCCGCCCGGTACTGAACGCCTCGGTGAGCGTCGAGGTAGAGCGCCGCCAGGGGGTACCACGTGGGGTCGGCGCCCAGCAGCTCTCCGGCCGTCGCCGACAGCGCCACTCCGTCGGCTCGCACCCAGACCCCGCCCGAGGCGCCGAACCGGCTGGCGGCGGTGGCGCCCGGGAGCGCGACGAAGGCCTTGAACCGGCCGCCGCCGAACCCCGCGTCGGCCCCCTCGGCCTGGCAGACGGCGTCCAAGCCCGCCACGCCCGCGGCCGACGGCTTGACCGCGGCACTCGACAGGAACGCCAATCGCGCCGGGCTCGGGCGCGTCACCGAGACGGCCCGATTCTGGTCGACCTCCAGGCAGTAGATGGGCGCCGGCTGGCTGCACGGCACCGGGTACAGCCCGGTATCGGCCCAGCCGGAGACGTCGTTCACGTCTCCCGCCCACGTCTGCCCCGTCGTCAGGTTCCACGTGCCGCAGATGTTCCCCGCGGTGCTGCCGGGGTTGATGCCCGTGGCCACGCGGCTGAACGTGGTGCGCTCGCCGTGCTCGTCGAGCACCGGCGGGTACCAGACCGAGTTGTAGCCGAACAGCTGCGTCTCGCGATCGGCGACCGGCCGGCCGTCGGGCCGCACCCAGCCTCGGGCGAGGTCCAGGCGGCGGCCGTCCGGATTCAGGTTCGTCGCCAGCAGCGCCCGGAACGTGCCCGCGAAGCCCGCGTCCGCCGCGTTCGCCATGCACACCGCGTCCGCGCCCTCGATGCCGCCGAGCTTGCCCGGCACCCAGCCCGCCGAGGTCACGAAGATGACGTTCGCGCCGAGCACCCTCCCGCCTCCCGCCCCGCCGCCAGCGCCACCTCCGCTGCCGCCGCCCGCTCCTCCGCCAACCCCGCCGCCCGTCCCGCCGTCCTCGGCGACGCAGCGCCCGCTCGCCACGCACTGCCCGAGGGTGTCGTCGAGGGTCCAGCAGCCCGTCGCGCCGAGCACCGCCGCCACCAGCACAGCGCGCCTCACGGCCACACCCCCCGCACCGCGAGGCCGCCGCCGCCGCGCCCGTCGACGAAGCCGAAGGTCTCCACCTCCGAAGACCCGGCGTCGCGCCCCAACACCAGGCCCAGCACGATGGCCACCGCCCCCGCTCCGACCAGACCGAGCCCCACGTTGCGCGAGAGCATCGCGCCGTTGAACTGCTCGGTCGCGGCCGAGAGCGTCAGCTGCTCGCCGGTGGGCGACGCGGTGGTCAGCGACGAGACGGTCAACGACGCGGAGACCAACAGCGCCGCCCCGCCGACGGCGAGGACGCTGCCCCCGATGGTGGGCACCCAGAAGCCGAGCTTCGCGCCGCCCGCCGAGGCCCCCGTGTCGCCCGAAGCGGTCACCGCTCCCTCCGGCGCGCTCGCCTCACCGTCCGTCGTGCGCTCCTTCCCCCGCGCGGCCGCTGCCTCGCCGCCCCGCTTCTCCTTGAGCGCCTCCACCAGCGCCCGGGCCGCCTCGTCGAGGGCGTCGGCCAGCTTCTCTTCGCTCGAGGCCTTGGCCTGCGCGGCGGCCAGCGTCTTGCCGTCGGCGGGGTTCAGGATCTTCACGTCGATTTGAAACGTGCCCCCGAGCTTCGCCACCACCCCGGTGAGGATGGCGTTCGCCCCCATCGCGCCCGACAGCTCCGCGAGGCAGCTCGAGCCGGAGTCCTTGCACCCGAGCATCTGCTTCTGCCGCTCCAGGCCCACCACCGCCGCCACGTCGTCGGGGGTGATGACCTCGAGCTTCCCCTTCACCAGCGCCTGGGCCAGGTGCTCCGACGAGAAGCCGAGCAGCTCGGTCGACGTGTTGACGCCGCGCAGGGGAAGCATCACCACCTTCGTCGGGGTCGCGCTCACCAGCGACGCCATGACCACTGACAAGAGCATCGCGCGATGCTGGCAAATGGCCCCCGCCGGCACCACCAAGAACGTGCGCCGCTCGCGCCGTGGGGAATCGATCCGCTCCCCGGCCGCTGGTAGGGTGCCGCGCACCATGCCCCTTCCCATCTCGAACGTGGTCCGCCGCGCCCTCTCCGACGGCAAGCTCTCCGCCGACGAAGTCAGCTCGCTCAAAGAGGCCGTGGCCGCGGGCCAGGTGAAGCCCCAGGAGCTCACGCTCCTCGCCCAGCGCTTCGGCGATCTCTTCCAGGCCGCCGCCGGCCAGGCCCTGGTGGCCATCTCGCCCCGCCAGGCCCACGTCACCATCCCGCCGCCCATCCGCTCGCTGGGCGACAGCCGCGCCGCCGCCGCCGTCATCTCCGGCGCGGTGACCCTCTCCCAGAACGCCCCGCAGAAGGAGGCGGTGCTCGCCTTCCAGCACGGCCTCAACGCCCTCGCCAGCCGCATGGACAAGCCCCAGTGGGCGCTGCTCGGCTCCGGCGCCGACGGCGGCTACGGCAAGGAGACCATCCAGGCGGTGACCAGCTTCCAGAGGGACAACGGTCTGCCCGTCACCGGCACCATCGACCAGATGACCGCCCTCGCCATGGAGGCCCTGTTGATGAAGAACGCGCCCCCCGCGGTGGGCGGCGTGCTCGGCGCGTCGCTGCCGGTGCCCGACGGCGACCGCATCGCCCAGGCCGCGCGCGACCTCATCGCCACCCGCGCTGACGACTACGGCGTCCCCGGCACCTGGAAGAGCCCCAACCCCAACGTCCCCGGCAACCGCTCCCCCAACCAGACGCCCCTCGGCGCCACCGGCCGGTGGAAGTGCAACATCTTCGGCATGGACAGCCTCTGGGCCGGCGGCGCCAAGCCCCCCACCTACCCGGGCGGCGCGTACCCCATCGCCATCGAGATCCCCAACTACGCCAAGGGGCCCAACGCGCCGCTGATCAAGCTCGGCGAGGTGTGGCCCGGCAAGGCCGGCACTCCCGACGAGGCGCGGGCGAAGATCGACGCGCTCCTCAAGATCGCCCGCCCCGGCGACATCATCATCGTCAACCACCAGGGCAACGACACCTCCGACGGCGGCCACACCCGCATCGTGGTGGGCAACAGCTACGAGTCGAACGGCACCGTGGACTGCGCCC
>JBBIOE010000339.1:0-5686 GCA_037443525.1 Archangiaceae bacterium
GGTGGGCGCGGCGGCGACGGCCACCGGCGCGGCCATCACCACCGGCGCTGCCGCGGCGGCGCCGGCTCCGGCCGCGGCCTCGGGAACGGGCGAGACATGCGCGACGCCGGCACCCCGCTCGACGCGGATGACCGTGCCGCCGAGCGTGATCGAGTCGCCGAACGACAAGGGGCTCTTCATGACGCGCTTGCCGTTGAGCAGCGTGCCGTCGGTGGTGCCCATGTCGGTGACGGTGAGCGAGCCGTCTTGGGCGACGTCGATGACCGCGTGAATGCGCGCGACCTTCTCGTCATCGAGCGTCAGATGCGCCGAGGCCAAGCGACCGATCTTGATGATGTCTCGGTCGAAGTCCTTGGTGGCGACGAGCTGCTCGCCCTTGAAGACCTTCAGTGTGAGAGGGACGGCCACGTGCTGCCTCCTGCGACGACGTTCGAGCTGATGAGACTGACACCGCGCCTGCGACTGAGTTCCGTGCGGCTACAGCTCGCCCACCGACTGCATGACCTTGTCCTTGAACTCTTCCCGAATCTTGATCAGGTTCGAGTGCTTCACCGTCTTGCGGGCCTCGACGTACTCGCCGTCGGGCTTGGTGAGATCGCCCTCGATGGTGTCGTCTTCGAAGCTGTACTCGGTCTGCTTCTTGTAGGTGACGTTGCCACCGGCGCCGCCGCCCTTCTTGTCCTGGGCGAACGCCGACCCAGCCACAAGCACCACCAGAATCCACAGCAGCCGTTTCATTGCTCCTCCAGGCCCCTTTACGCGGGCGGATGCTACCAATTCCCACCCACGTTGAAAGAGGCAGAACGGGTGGAGGTGTCAGGTACGCCTACATCTTCCCTACCGAGTCGCGCAGCTTGTCGTCGAAGTTCATGCGCACCTGGATCAGCGGGTTGAACTTGGGCGGCGGCCGGCCATAGGTGACGCCGATGTCGGGGCCATCGAGCGTCCCTTCGATAACGTCGCTCTCTCCGAAGATCAGGTTCTGCGCCTTGGGCGACTGCGTAGGCGCCGGCTTCTCCGCGGGCTTCGGCTGGGCGAAGACCGGAGCGGAGACCAAGAGCATGACGACGAGACGACGGACCATGGGACTCCTCCTGTGAATCCCCTTCCGACGCCTCGCCGTGGCTCCGAGTTCCGCTAGGGCGCGTCCGTGGGCTCGTCCGAGTCCTTCTTGGCGGCCGCGGGCGCAGCCGGGGCCTTCGCCGGCGCGACCGGAGCGGCGGCGGCCGGGGGAGGAGCCTTCTTCTCCTCCTTCTTCGGGTCCTCGGGCTTGGCGGGGGCGCCCTTGGGGTCCTTGCCGCCCTTGCCCTCGTCCTTGAGGGCATCCTTGGCGGCGCCACCCTTCGCCTCGGCCTGCTGGCGCTTGAGCTCCTCTTCCTTCTGCGCCTTCTCGGCGGCCTCGACCTCGGCGGCGGCCTTCTTGGCCTCCTCCTCCATCTTCGCGGCCTCCTCGGCGGCCTTCTTGTCCTCGATGCGCCGCTGGATCACCGCCTCCTGCTCCTTGATCAGCTTGGCCACGTTCACGCCCTGGGGAACGTTGGCCTCGCCGCCGCGCAGGAGGAGGTACTGCTTGAACATCTCGATGGCCTTCTCGGGCTCACCCTTCAGGCCGACGATGATGCCGCGGTTCAAGGTGATGGCCGCGATCTCCGGCTTGAGCTTCTGGGCGGCGTCGTACATCTGGAGCGCCTTGTCGAGCTGACCCGTGCCCTTGTAGGCGATGCCGAGGTCGACCAGCGCCTCGGGGTTGTTGCCGTTCGAGGAGAGCAGCTTGCGAAGGTGCTCCTCGGCGCCGGAGAAGTCGTCCTTCGCCATCGCCATCTTCGCGAGCTCGTAGTGCGCCTGCACGTAGTCGGGCCGCACCTCGATGGCCTTCTTGAACTGGACCTTCGCCTTGAGCGGCTCCTTCTCCGCGAGGTTGACGCGGCCGAGCGTGTAGTAGATCTCGGGATCCTGATCGTTGAGCTTCATCGCCCGCAGCGCGATCAGCCGCGTCATCGAGTACTGCTTCTGCTCGTAGTTCACGAGCATGAGCGTCTTGAAGGCCTGCACCGTCTTGGGGTCGCGGAAGAGGGCCTCGCGCGACAGCTCGACGGCCTTCTCCAATTCGCCGCGGCGCCGGTAGATCTCCCCCAAGCGAGCCCGGCTGGAGGCGTCGTCAGGGTACGTGGCGAGGATCTGCTGGTAGATGTTGACCGCCCCGGCCTCGTCACCCTGGTTCTGCGCGATGACGGCGAGGTTCTCGGCGGCGTGGCGCAGGGTCGGCTTCTTCCGGAGCGCCTCCTTGTAGTGACCGATGGCCTCCTTGGTCTTGCCCTGCTTCTCGGCGAGCACGCCCAGGTTGAAGTCGGCCTCGGCGAGGCTGGAGTCCGCGTCGACTGCCGACTGGAACCGCTTCTCGAGCTGCGCGTAGTCGATCTTCCCGGACTTCTTCTGCTCGTCGTAGAGCTTCACGGCGTCTTCGAAGTTGAGCTTCGCCTTCGCCGACACCTGGGGGACGATCTCGGTCTGCACCGGGACTTCCGACTTGCCCGCCCCTCTGCCCGAGCCGGACTCGGCGCGGTCGGAGACCTCGGGGCCCTGGACCTTCACGTTCCTGGCGTTGACCGTCGACGAGGTCGTGCACGCGGAGAGCACGCCGACCGCCGCGAGCGCGGCGACGAGATTTCGGGTGTTCATAGCGGCTCCTCCGGCTCGGCGTCTTGCGACTTCTTGGGCGGCGGCCTGGCGCCGCTGTCGGGCTTGGGCGAGGAGACCTCGGGCTCCTTCGCCTTCTTTGGCGGCGGCGGATCGGCATCGAGATCGCGCGGCGGGTCGTCGCGCATCTCGGCAACCGCGGAGGTCGTCTCTTTGGCCTTCGCTTGAATCTCGGCCGCCCGCTCCTTCGACACCACGGGGATCGGCTGAATGCTGGTCAACACGTCCTGCCCGATGGACATCGACTTCTGCGCGTCGAGCTTGAGCTCGAGCACCTCTTCCTCCATCGGAGGGTAGCGCTCGGGCTTGTACTTGGTGCGCAGCTGCTCGAGCGCGGCGACGGTGCAGGGGTTGAACACGTCGAGCTCCTGGCTCTTCTGCACCGCGGCCTCGAACGCCTCGGTCGCCTTCTCCTTGAGCTTGAGATCGTTCACCTGGGCCACGAACTGCATCTTCACCTCGACGAGGAGCTCCTCGGGGATGCCCTTCGGCACCGGCGGGTTCTCGAGCTGGGTGGCGAACTGATCGTAGGCGAGGCCGATCTTGTGGAGCGCGCAGATGGCGGGGTCGGCGGCCTTCAGCGTCACGGTGTGCGTGTACTTCTTCTGGATCTCGGCGAGCGCGGTCGCCTTGGTCTTGATGGAGGCCTTGAGCTCGCCGATGTTCTGCAGCGTCGACCACTTGAGCTTGAGGCCCGAGTAGTAGGCCCAGTCCTTCTCGTTGTCCTGGAAGTCGGCGCGGCCCACGCCATCGAGGGCGGCGACCTCGAGCGACTCCTTCTGCTTCTTGGAGAGCTTCTCGTAATAGTCGCCGATGCGGCTGAGCACGCCGCGCGCGGCCTTCGGGTTGCGCATCTTCTCGTCGTAGATGGTGGCGATGCGCGCCTCGGTGGCGAGCACCTTGTTCGGATCGCGCACCCACGTCTTCTCGTACTCCTCGAGCTCGCGGGCGACCTTCTGCCAGTTCCCCATCTTCTCGTAGAGGTCGATGATCGACTTCGAGACGGCCTCCTTGTCCTTCGAGTCGGGCCACAGCTCGAGGTACTTCTCGCGGTTCCTGAGCGCCCTCTGGTACTGCCCGAGGCCGTCGCGGAAGATGCCGGCGTTGAAGAGCGCGTCCTGGGCCTTGGGCTCCTCCCAGACCTGCTCGCCCGGCTCCTTCTTCTTGTCGTCGTCCTTCGCCCCCTTCTTGGCCGCCTTGGCCGCGGGCTTCTTGCCGCCGCCGCCCTTCGACTTCTCGAAGTTGGCGACGTAGGCCTCGTAGAGATCGGCCGCGAGCGCGTAGTCGGTGGTCGCCTCGTAGCCCTCCGCGAGCGCGAACATGCACGCGGGCACGTGGGGCGACTTCGGGTACTTCTGAATGATCTGCTTGCGAATCTCGATCGCCTTGTCGAGCATCTTCGCGTTGTAGAAGTCGATGGACGCGTTGAAGAGCGCCTTGTCGGCGAGCTCGGACTTGGGGAACTCGCCCACGAAGGTCACGTAGGCCTCGGCGGCCTTCTGGAAGTCCTTCCGGCCCTCGAGCTGGTTGACGAGCTTGAAGGACGACTGCTCGATGATCTTGGCGAGGTCCTCGCGGAACTTGCCCACCGCGAGCTTGGGCTCGGCGTAGAACTTCCGCGCCCACTCATTCACCTTCGCGACGTCGCCGAGCAGGTTGTAGGAGTCGAGCACCAGGTTCGCGCAGATCTCACCGGCGCGGTCGCTCTCGAACTTGTAGTCGGGGTACTTGAGAGCGATCTCCGAGAAGCGGGCCACCGCCTCGTCGAGCCAGTTGTAGTCGTAATAGATCTTCGCGATCTTGTAGGTGATCTCGACCTTCTTCTCGCCCTTGTCGACGTACTTGAGATAGCGCTCGGAGGCCTCGAGGAGGTTCTTCTTCGCCTCGGGAATGGTGCCCTTCTTGTTCGGGTCGGCGGCGGGCGGGCTGTCCTTGCCGGCCTCGTTCTTCACCACCTGGTCCCACGCGAGGATGGCGTTGTACGCCGCGTTGGACATCCACTTGCCGGGCTTCGCCGGCTTGAAGGTGTGGTCCTCCTGCTCCTCGCCCTTCTCGACGCGAGTGATGTCCTTCTGGAAGACCTTCGTGTAGTTCTCGGCGGCGTCCCGGTATTTGTTCAGGTTGTCGTTGAGGAGCTCGGCCCAGAAGAAGCGCAGGTCGTAGGCCTTCGGGTTGTTGGGGAAGAGCGCGAGGTAGTCGGCGTACACCTCGTTGGCGAGACCGAACACCTCGTCGTCGCGAGTCTTCTTCGCCTCGTTGTGCCAATTGACCGCGAGGTTCGAGATGGTGCGCTCGGCGAGCTCCTTGGCTTCGTTGATGGTGATGCGGCCGTTGTCGTCGAGCTTCGGGTTCTTGGCGACGACCTCGTCCATGATCTTCACCAGGCGGCGCACCTGCTGCACGGTCATGCGCTTGTTGCCGGCGCGCATGACGCAGTCGATGATCTTCGACTGGAAGCCGGGCGCCTCGGGGCTGGTCGGGCGCTCCTTGATCAGCATGTCGAAGGCGAGCGCCGCTTCCTTGTCCTTGCCGTCGTCGTAGTAGAGGTTGGCGAGGCTCTTCATCATCTTGCGGAGGTCTTCCGGCTCCTTCGCGAGCTTGGCGAACTTCTCCTTTGCCTCCTGCGGAGTGCCGCCGCCGCGGGCGAACGCGCGAACGTAGTCGCCGCGCGCTTCCTTCATCAGCGATTGCTTGGGGGCGCTGCCCTTCCTCGGCTGGTCTTTCTCGAGATCCTGCTCGCCGTTCACCATGCCGAGCATCACGACGGTCTTGTACTTGTCCATCGCGGACTCGAAGTCCGACATGTTGAAGTGGCACCAGCCCATCTTGTACAGCGCGTAGGCGTAGATCTTCGCGGACGGGTCGGTCGTCGCGGCCTTGTAGGCCTCGAGCGCCTTCTCCAGCATGTCGCGCTTGCCCTTCGAGTTGTTGAAGTTGTACTCGCCGATGGCCAGCTGGGCGTCGAGCCAGTACTTGGACTTGGGGTACT
>JBBIOE010000340.1:0-5681 GCA_037443525.1 Archangiaceae bacterium
GCGGGGACCCAGGCGCCCGGCAACGGCGTCAGCGCGAGCCAAGGCGGCGGGGGCGGCGGCGGCTCCGCCGGGCGCGTGTTCATCAGGCAACAAGGGCCGAGCTCCGCCTGCGTGAACGCCTCGGCGGTGGTGAGCCCGACGGCGCAGACCCTCAACTGCCCCTGAGCCGCGCGTACGTCCTGGGCGCATGAGGCCCGCCACCCGAGGCCGGGCGACTGCCGGCATCGGCGCTCCCACCGCATCGGCTGCGGGGTCGCCACCTGTTCGAATCCACCGTCACTGGACGCCCCCTCGGGTCCGGGCGCGCGTCAGGTGGCACACACGATGCTCGACCCGAACCCCATGCGTTTTTCCGCTCAGGTGGTGTCACTCTTCACGGTGATCCTCTCGGGGTGCTTCGCGCCGGCGGATCGACTCCACACCCTCGAGAGCCGGGTGCATGAGATGTCCGTCGAGCAGTCGGCGCTCCGGGCCGATCTCATGCTGGCCAACGACGGGCTGCTGCGCACCAACGCCCGGCTGAAGAGGGCCATCGAGCAGCTCGAGCGGCTCGCGTCCCGTCCCGCCTGGTCCTCGAAGATCGATCTCTCCGAGCAGGAGCTCCAGTCCCGGCTCGATTCGAACAGCCGGCGCGCCTCGGACCCCAAGCCCAGCGCCAGCCCCAGGGAGCTCGTCAGGCTCTCCGGCGACGCCTCTCCTGAACTGAGGCCCGAGCTCAAGGGCCCGCATGGCTTTGCTTCGGACACGCTCCGCCTGGCCGAGGAGAAGGCCAAGGCCGGCGACGTCCGCGAGGCCCGCCTGCTCTACGCCGAGCTGCTCGCTACCTGGCCCGAGAACGAGCTCGCCGGCGAAGCGCACCACGGGCTGGCGGAGACCTACTTCGCCGAGGGCGACTGCCACCGCGCCCTCCCCGAGTACGACGTGGTGATTCAGAAGTTCCCTCAGACCAGGTCCACCCCGGCCGCCTACCTGCGCAGCGCCGACTGCTTCACCGAGCTGAAGCGCACGCCCGAGGCCAAGAACGCCCTCGAGACCCTCTCCGCGCGCTTCCCCGACAGCGTCCCCGCCAGGGCGGTGAAGCAGCGGCTCGCCGATCTCGAGAACAAGCCGACCTGGTGGCGCTGACGCCCGAGACGTCCGCACCGCTCGACTCGCCCGGCGCCCAGCCCGGGCGAAGCCCGTTCTGAATTCGGCCCCTCGAGGCTCGATCCCCGATGGGCGGTCGGCCGCGCCTGCGTCTTTTGCTCCCGGACGTCAAACCCGCCTGACATCAGAACTACCACCACTCCATGCGAAACTATCATATGTCGCGTCTTGACACTTTTAGGCTCCACACGTATCAAGCCGCCCACACCCGACGCCGCCCGCCACACACGCGGGCTCTGGAGCGACCATGCAGGAGCTTTCGAGCCGTCCGAGCCGTCCTCTCCCGCCCCTCCCCGAGCCGAGGCGCTCGGCCCCCCGGCCGGCGCCGATCGTGGAAGTGCAGCGGTCCGCCGCGGGTGAGCTGGTGGCCGATCTCAAGGCCCGCGGCATCGACAAGGTCTTCTGCATCCCCGGCGGCACCATCGCCCCGGTGCTCGACTCGCTCCTCGACGTGGGCATCGAGTTCGTGGTCTGCCAGCACGAGACCATGGCCGTGTACGCGGCCAGCGCCTACGCCGAGATCAGCGGCAAGCCGGGCGTGATCGTGGTGACCAGCGGCCCCGGCGTCCTCAACGCCGTCACCGGCATCGCCGCCGCCTACCACGCCGAGGTCCCGCTCATCGTCCTCTGCGGCGAGGTCGCCCAGCGCGCCGCCGGCAAGGGCGCGCTCCAGGACGGCGGCCCCACCGGCCTCGACCTGGCCCAGGCGATGGGGCCCTTCACCAAGCGCTCCGAGTCGCTGATGCACACCACCGCCGTCGGCCCGATGATGGACCGCGCCTTCGCCGCCGCGCTCTCGGTGCCGGCCGGCCCGGTGCTCCTGCGCCTGCCGGTCGACGTCACCGGCAGCCCGGGAACCCGCGGCAAGGCGGTCGTCTCCGAGCCCACCGCCGCGCCCGCGCCGCACGAGAAGACCTGCGCGGAGATCGCCCGCCTCCTCTCCACCGCCAAGCGCCCCCTCATCTGGGCCGGCATCGGGGCCCGCCGCGCCAAGGCTGGCGCCTCCCTGCGCATGCTGGCCGAAGCCAGCGGCTGCCGGGTCATCACGGACGTCGAAGCCAAGGGCCTGTTCCCCGAGACGCACCCCCTCTCGGCGGGCGTCTTCGGCGTCGGAGGCCGCGGCCCGGCAGCCGCGCTCCTCGCCCAGGGCGTCGATCTCCTCATCACCGTGGGCGCGCGCCTCGACGACACCACCACCAACAACTTCAGCCCCGTCGTCCAGAAGGCCGAGAAGGTGGTGCAGCTCGATCACGACGCCCGCCGCCTCGGCCGCTCCTACGGCGCCTCGATCTCGATGCACTGCGACCTCGTCGCCGCCCTCGACACCGTCGCGGCGATGATGCCCAAGCGCCAGCGCTTCGACGAGGTGCTGCCGAGCGCGCCCACCGCCGAGCCGGTCGCCGCGCTCGGGCGCGCCCCGCACGATCCCCGCGCGGTGGTGCGGGAGCTCGCCAGGCTGGTCGGCCCCGACGCCGTGTGGTCCTGCGACATCGGCAACCACATGCTCTTCGCCGCCAGCGAGCTGGCGCTCGAGCGCCCCGACTCCTTCTACGTCTCCATCGGGCTCGGCGGCATGGGCTCGGGCATCGGCTACGGCATCGGCCTCACGCTCGCCCACGGCGACGCCCGGCCGGTGGTCTCCGTCTGCGGCGACGGCGGCATGCTCATGGTCGGCAACGAGCTCGCCACCTGCGCGAAGTACCGAATCCCCACCCTGTTCGTGGTCTTCAACGACGGCCACCTGAACATGGTGCAGCACGGCCTGGAGCGCGTCTTCGGGCGCTCGATGAGCTGCGTCACGCCCAAGGTCGACTTCTGCGCCTACGCCCGCTCGCTCGGCGTCGAAGCGCACCGCGTCAACGGCCCAGGCGATCTCTCGATCGTGAAGACGTGGCTGCGTGAGGCGCCGCTGCTCCTCGAGGTGCCGGTGGACCCCGCCTTCAAGGCCGCCAATCCGCGCGAGGACACCATCAACTTCCCCTCGAAGTCCCCCGCCGCCATTCCTCCTCCCCGGGCCTCCGCATGAGCTCCACCCCCAGAATCGACATCCTCGGCACCGGCGTCTACCTGCCGCCGACCATCCGCACCAACGACTACTGGTCGCAGGACATCGTCGACTCGTGGACCCAGCGCACCTTCCTCAAGAAGGACAAGGACGCGGCCCGGGCGGCGAAGGCGCCGGTCGACGAGGCGGCGCGCTCTCCCGGCTGGAAGCTGGCGCTCGAGGCGAACCAGGCCTGGCGCGACGATCCCTTCATGGGCACCCGCGAGCGGCGCATCCTCGAGGACTCCGTCGAGTCCACCGACATCGAGGCCCTCGCCGCCAAGGAGGCCCTCGCCGACTCCGGCGTCGCGCTCAATCAGATCGACGCGGTCATCACCCAGGCCGCCACCCCCGACTACCTCTGCAACGCCGACGCGTGCAGCGTGCACCAGAAGCTGGGCCTCAAGAAGAGCTGCCTCTCCATCTCCAACGACGCCTCGATGTGCAGCGGCTTCGTGCACCAGCTGACGCTGGCGGAGGGGCTCATCGCCTCCGGCCGCGCGAAGTACGTGCTCCTCTGCCAGTCGCAGGTGATCGCCCGCATCGTCGAGCGCGAGGCGCAGCACTCGAGCTGGTTCGGCGACGGCGCGGCGGCGGTGGTCGTCGGCCCGGCCACGGGGAACAACGGGGTGCTCGGCCTCGCCCACCAGACCTACGGCCAGTTCATCGGCTCGGTCTACACCGGGGTGAAGAACAAGAAGTGGTACCAGGGCGGCGACATGCTCTCGCTGGTCGGCGATCGCGGCCGGGCGCGCGAGATGCTGTTGTCCAGCGTCGACTGGGCCAAGGAGGTCTTCGATGACGCGCTCGCGCAGTCTGGGCTCGCGCGCGACGACATCCGCTTCTATGCTGCGCACCAGATGCCAGCCTGGTTCCGCGCCGTCACCCAGGGCCATCTGGGCCTCGAGCACGCCCGCCACAACGACACCTACCCCTGGGCCGGCACCATCGCCGGCGCCAACCTGCCCCTCGCGCTGCACCTCGCACGCAAGGAGCGCCTGCTCCAGAAGGGCGACGGCTATGCCTTCGTCGCCGCCGGTGCCGGAGCCACCGTCGCCGCGGTCGTCGCACGCCTCGGCGCCTAGTCCGTCGTCCACCTCGCAAGGGAGCCCCCATGAACACCGACGTGAAGATTCTCGGGCAAGACGCCAGCCACATTCGCGCGGAGTGGAGGAACCTCTACGCCCTCGTCTACCGCGAGAGCCCGACGCTGGCCCACATGGACCCCATCGAGCGGGAGATCAAGGCGCTCTCGCAGCGCTTTCCCGAGGGCATCGCGATGTGCGTGATCATCGAGCCGGGCTGCTCCGCCCCGCCCGCGCCGGTGCGCCAGCGGTCCGCCGCGGTGCTCGACGGCCTCGGCAAGTCGCTCCTCGGCTCGGCCACCGTGCCCGAGGGCGACGGCATCTGGGCGGCCTCCATGCGCAGCATGCTCGTGGGCGTCGCGCTGGTCGTCCCCTCGGGGTACCCTCAGGAGATCTGCCGCAGCCCTGAGGAGACGGCGGCCGCGCTCAACAAGTTCCTCGGGGGCAAGGCGCCCATCGCAGACCTCCAGAACGTGCTCGCCGACGTGCGCGCGGCGTTCCCCAAGGTGGCGGCGCCGGAGAAGAAGACGAAGAAGAAGTCGTGGTGGCAGTGGTAGTACGGCCGAAGGCAGCAGCACCGGGGCGGGAGAAAGTGGTCGTCGGATGCACGGCAAGAAGATCCTGTTGGTAGACGACAGCGACGTCGTGCTCGAGGCCAACCGCATCGCGCTGGAGGACGGTGGCTACGCCGTCGTCACCGTCGACAACCCGTTCTCGGTTCCCTACCTGCTGCGCAAGGAGAAGCCCGACCTGGTGCTGCTCGACGTGAACATGCCGACCATGGCGGGTGATCTCGTCGCCCGCATCGTCTCCAGCCACCCGCTGCAGCGCGTGCCCATCATCCTCTACTCCACGCTGCCCGAGGCGGAGCTGGCCGAGCGGGTGAAGTCGAGCGGCGCCACCGGCTTCCTGCGCAAGACCAGCGATCGAACGCAGCTGCTCGAGCGCGTGAAGGGCTGGCTGACGGCCGGGCCCTGAGCCGCCGCGTCACCCGCCCGGTCGCACCCGGGCCACCGGCTGCCGCTCTCCCAGCTCCGCGCCCCCCGCGCGCTTCCCCTTCGCACGCATGCCCGAGAGCACCTGAACCTCGGCGCGCCAGGGCTCGAAGTCCACCAGCGCCGGCGTGGGCTCGGCCGCCGCCTCCACCCCGAGCAGCTCCAGCACCCAGAGGTAGGTGGCGCGGGCGTCGTCGGCGCGGCCGAGATCGCCGTAGCCGAGCGCCAGGTAGAACGCCGCCGGCCACAGCCGGGAGTCGAGCACCAGCGCGCCGCGCAGCGTGCGCACCGCCGCCTGCGGGTCGCCCAGCCGGTAGAGGGCGATGCCGAGCAGCATCTGCGCGTCGGCGCGGAGCGGCTCGAGCTCCAGCACCCGCTCCAGCGCCGTCACCGCCTCGGCGAGCCGCCCTT
>JBBIOE010000341.1:0-5584 GCA_037443525.1 Archangiaceae bacterium
CGCCGCCGGTGCCTCCGCCCGTCGCGCCGCCGGTGCCTCCGCCCGTCGCTCCGCCGGTCCCTCCACCCGTCGCTCCGCCGGTCCCTCCACCCGTCGCGCCACCGGTGCCGCCGCCCGTCGCTCCGCCGGTCCCTCCGCCGGTCGCGGACGCGAGCTCGCACTTCAGGGTCGCGGCGTTGCAGGTGAGCTCGCCCCCGGTGCCACACGCGCGGGGATCGGTCGGATCGCATCGGGCACCCACGAGCTCCGATTCGGCGACCTTGCACGCCCCCAACAAACCGAACACGGTCACCACCACGGCGGTACGCAGCTTCATCAGAACTCTCCCTGCACCATGAGCGCCGACGGGCCCACCAGCACCCGGAGCTGGCTCGACTTCGCGGGCTCGGAAGCGCCGAGCATCAGCCAGGTCACGCCCCCGGCGGCCGCCAGCAGCCCGGCGCCACCGATGATCGCGCCCATCAGCATCTGCGAGCTCGCGGTCTCGAGAGCGCCGCGGGCCGTGGCGTAGTCGGGCACGGAGGTGTCCGTCACCGAGGCCGGCTGACCCTTGAGGCTCTCCTGCGTGCTGGAGCGCAGGCTGCTCCCCAGGCCCACGAAGATCCCGCCCGTCACGAGCGCCGCGGCGCCGACGCCGATCGTCACCCAGGGTCCGGCCCGGGAGGGGCCCGCCGCGGGCTGCTCGACCACCAGCCCCGGGACGCCCGCCGTGCCGGTGCCGCTGGCCGCTGCCGCGAGATCGATCTTCTTCACCAGGAGGCTCACCACGTCGGAGACGATGTCGTAGACCTCGGACTCGTCCTTGATGTTGCGGCCGTCGCGAAACACGACCTTCCCGTCCCGCGCGCGAATCAGCTTCAGGTCGAGGCGGGTCGTCTTGCCTGACTGGCCGATGCTGCCCGTCACCAGCCACGGCGCTCCCAGGGCCGCGGAGATCTCCGCCACGCAGGAGCTGGTGTCGTCGGCGCACCCCATGGTGGCCCGCTGCCGCTCCATGCCGAGCACCGCGGCGACGTCGGAGCTCCCCATGACCTCGACCTTCTCGGTCTTCCCGAGCTCGGTCAGCAACTGCTCCGAGATGGAGTCGGCCAGCGCCTTGAGCTTCTCGCCCGAGGTCGTCACGCCCATCACGACCACGCGCGGGCGCTCGGCGGTCGCCGCGAAGACCGTGGTCGCCACCAGCGCACACCCCAACATCGACATCCGACCAATCCGGCGGGTCACCTTGCGTCCCTCCTGACCGGCGACCCTAGAGGATGCAGCAGGGCCTGAGAAGAAAGTCGATCCGACCCCATCACGAGCTTCCAGTGGGAGCAGACCCTCGGGACATCCCTGCCCGAGCTCGACGACGCAGGGCCTCGTCACTTGCACGCTCCGCCGATCTCCGGTCGAGTGCGCCACCGTGCGCGTGGCGTTCGTGGAGAACGAGGATTCCTTCACCTGGAACGTGGTGGATCTGCTGCCGGTGCCCCGGTCGGCGGTGACGCTGGTCCGGGGCGGCACGGCCGAGGCTCACAGAGTGAGTGGCACCTGCGACGTGGCGGTGATCGGGCCGGGACCGATGGATCCGGAGCGGGCGGGGTTGGTGTCGCTCGTGCGCGAGCTGGTGGAGCGCGGGACGCCGGTGCTCGGCATCTGCCTGGGGCACCAGGCGCTGGGGCTGGCCTTCGGCGCCACGCTGGTGCGCTCGACGCCTTCGCACGGGAAGGTCGCCACCGCGCGCTTCTTGCCCTCGCGCTCGTTCCCCGGAGTGGACGGGCCGCACGAGGTGATGCGCTACCACTCCCTCTCGCTGGCCAGCGTGCCTTCGCCCCTGCGCGTGGTGGCGGCGCTGGAGGACGGCACGCCCATGGCCATCGAGCACGAGCACCGGCGGGCGGCGGGGCTGCAGTTCCACCCCGACTCGCACGGGACACCGGAGGGCCGGCGCTTGGTGGAAGCCTTCTTCTTTGCCGTTCACCCTGAGCGGAGTCGAAGGGTGCCGATCGCCCTCCCTCACGTGCGTCCGTGAACCTCTCGGCCCTCGAATCCCTGCGCTCCTTCGCGCTGCTGGGGCCCGGCTTCACCGGCGACGGTTTCGTGCTGGTGACGCCGCTCTCGGAGACGCGCGTCGGGCGAGTGTGGTTTCAGGGCTTCGACGACGAAAGGCCGCGGGCGTTCTCGGGCGCGGTGGAGCGGGTGAGCCCCGCCATTCCCCCCGGCGCGCCGCTCGACGTGACGCTCGACGACTCGGGCTTCCTCGACGGCGTGGGTGCCATTCGCGAGGCCATCGCGAAGGGCGACGTGTACCAGGTGAACCTCACGGTGCGGACGCGGGTACAGGCGGCCTCCGGCGCGCAGGTCTTCTCGGCGCTCTGCCGGCGCGGGGTGCCGCGCTTCGCGGCCTGGGTGCGGCTGCCCGACGGCCCCGAATTCGTCTCCGCGAGCCCGGAGCTGTTGGTCGAGCTCGACGGCCGGTCGATCCACGTGGAGCCGATGAAGGGCACGGCGCCCCCCGGACAGCGGGCGTGGCTCGAGACCAGCGAGAAGGATCGCGCGGAGCTGGCGATGATCACCGACCTCCTCCGCGACGACTTGCAGCCCTTGTGCGTGCCGGGCTCGGTGACGGTGCCCTCCCCTCGGCGCTTCCTCGAGCTGCCGTACGCGGTGCAGGCGGTGAGCGACGTGAAGGCCGAGCTGCGTGCCGAGGTGGGCCTGCGCGAGGTGCTCGCGCGCGTGCAGCCGGGCGGCTCGGTGACCGGCGCGCCCCGGCCGGCGGCGCTGCGGCTGATTCGCGCGCTGGAGAAGACGCCCCGCGGCGTCTACTGCGGCACGCTGGGCTGGACCGAGGGGCGCAGGGCGGTCTGCTCGCTGCTCATCCGCACCGCCGAGCGCGTGGGGCCAGGCGAGTGGCAGTACGGCGTGGGCGGCGGCATCACCTGGGACTCGTCGCCCGAGGCCGAGCTCGCCGAGGTGAAGGTGAAGCTCGGCGCGCTCGCCGGGTGACGCGGGCGGCCGCGCCCGCCCCAAAGGAGAGGCGCTCAGCGCGCCTCGGCCATCCCGTGGCACTTCTTGTACTTCTTGCCGCTCCCGCAGTAGCAGGGGTCGTTGCGCCCCAGCTTGGGGCCCTCGCGCACCACCGTCTTCTGCTGGGGCTTCTCCGGGGTGCCGTCTTCCTTGGGGCGCGCCTCGACCGCCTGCCTGGCGCGCTCCTCCATGATGCGCTTCAAGCGCTCGGCGTCGGCCTGGGCGTCGCGCGGCTGGGCCCGCATGATCTGCGAGACGAACTGCACCTTGATGCTGGAGAGCATGCGAATGAAGCCCGCGTAGCCCTCTTTCTTGTACTCGATCTTCGGATCCTTCTGCCCGTAGCCGCGCAGGCCGATGCCCTGGCGCAGGTGGTCCATCGCGAGCAGGTGGTCCTTCCAGAGCTGATCGATCGTCGCCAGGTAGCGGAGCTGGCAGAAGCGGTGCCACTCCTCGCCGTAGTCCTTCTCGCGATCGAGGTAGATGTGCTCGGCGCGCTTGTAGATGTCCTCCTGCAGCGCCTCGACCGAGGTGGGCTGGAACGCCATCTCCTGCCCGAAGATGGTCTTCACCTCGCCGGTGAGGGCGGTGAGGTTCCACGCCAGCGGGTTCTTCTGCGCGGCGAAGGTGTCGGTGAGGTTCACCACCGTGTCCTCGAGCGAGTCGAGCACCATCTCGCGGAAGTCGGGCCAGCTCACCGTCCGCTCGCTGCGCGTCTTCACCTTGGTCTTCTTGTCCTCGGTGAACTCGATCAGCGGCACGCCCGCGCCGGCGGCGAGCACCTGGCGGCGGAGCTTGTAGATGGTGCCCCGCTGCTGGTTCATCACGTCGTCGTAGTCGAGCAGGTTCTTGCGGATGTCGAAGTTGTGGCCCTCGACCCGCTTCTGCGCGTTCTCGATGGCGCGCGAGAGCCACGGGTGCTCGATGACCTCGTCCTCCTTCATGCCCATGGACTCCATGAGCCCCGTGATGCGATCGCCTCCGAAGATGCGCATCAGGTCGTCTTCGAGCGAGAGGTAGAAGCGGCTGACGCCCGGGTCACCCTGCCGGCCGGCGCGGCCGCGCAGCTGGTTGTCGATGCGCCGCGACTCGTGCCGCTCGGTGCCGAGGATGAAGAGGCCGCCCAGCTTCCTCACCTCCTCGCGCTCCGCCTCGCACTGCGCCTTGAACCTGGCGTAGGCGCCGTCGAACTTCACCTTCCACTCCGCGTGGGCCTTCTGGAAGTCCGCCAGCGGGTCGACGACGGTGCCGTCCTCGCTGGTCTTCTTCTCCACCGAGTCGGGCATCAAAGGCTCGGGGCCGACCTCGCCCTTGGCCAGGTTCTCCGCGTTGCCGCCGAGCAAGATGTCGGTGCCGCGGCCGGCCATGTTGGTGGAGATGGTGATGGCGCCCTTGCGGCCCGCCTGCGCGATGATGTCGGCCTCGCGGGCGTGGTTCTTGGCGTTGAGGACGTTGTGCGGCACGCCCTCCTTGGCGAGGAACTTGGCGAAGATCTCCGACTTGGAGATGGAGACCGTGCCGACCAGCACCGGCTGGCCCTTCTCGTGGAGCTCCTTGAGCTCCTTGGCCGCCGCCTCGAACTTCGCCTTCTCGGTCTTGTAGACGACGTCCTCGAGATCGTCGCGGACCATGGCGCGGTTGGTGGGCACCACGCGCACGTCCAGGTTGTAGATCTTCGCGAACTCCTCGGCCTCGGTGTCGGCGGTGCCGGTCATGCCCGAGAGCTTCGAGTACATGCGGAAGTAGTTCTGGAAGGAGACGGTGGCGAGGGTCTGGTTCTCGTTCTCGACCTTCACGCCCTCCTTGGCCTCGATGGCCTGGTGGAGGCCGTCGCTCCAGCGGCGCCCGGGCATCAGGCGGCCGGTGAACTCGTCGACGATGAGCACCTCGCCTTCCTTCACCACGTAGTCGCGGTCGCGCTTGTAGAGGGTGTGCGCGCGTAAGCCCTGCTCGACGTGGTGGAGGGTCTCGATCTCCTCCGGGGCGTAGAGGTTGGCGATCTTGAGGCGCTGCTGCAGCTTCTCGATGCCGGGGTCGGTGAGCGCGACCGAGCGGTTCTTCTCGTCGAGCTGGAAGTCCTGCTCGGGGACGAGGCCGTAGATGACCTGGTCGACGCGGCCGTAGAGGTCGGTGTTGTCGTCGGTGGGGCCGGAGATGATGAGCGGGGTGCGCGCCTCGTCGATGAGGATGGAGTCGACCTCGTCGACGATGGCGAAGTTGAGCTCGCGCTGCACGTAGTCCGACAGGCGGAACTTCATGTTGTCGCGCAGGTAGTCGAAGCCGAACTCGTTGTTCTGGCCGTAGGTGATGTCGGCGCGGTAGCTGGTCTGGCGCTCCTGATCGTCGAGATCGTGGAGGATGCAGCCGGTGGTCATGCCCAGGAACTTGTAGACCCGGCCCATCCACTCCGCGTCGCGCCGGGCGAGGTAGTCGTTGACGGTGACCACGTGCACGCCGCGACCGGAGAGGGCGTTCAGGTAGCAGGGCAGCGTGGCGGTGAGGGTCTTGCCTTCGCCGGTGCGCATCTCGGCGATGCAGCCCTGGTGGAGGAACATGCCGCCGATGAGCTGCACGTCGT
>JBBIOE010000342.1:0-5536 GCA_037443525.1 Archangiaceae bacterium
GGCATTGAGGTTCACGTCGCCGCTCGTGTCCTGCGGGAGCCTGAGCGAGTTCGTCTGGATGCAGGGCAAGGTCACGTCGACGATCACGGGCAGCGGCGCAGATGAATCGACGACCCTCACTGCGTCGATGACGACAACCTTCACACTGTAGGTGCCCTCTGGCCAAGTGAAGCCGTTCGCGGGAGTGGAGACGTTCTGGGCGAGCGTGTACCAGCCCGAAACTCCGTCAGCGCAACCGGTTCTCGGCTGGCTCGTCACAGGATCGACTGCCTGCGTCGTGCAGACATCGAAGCGACCTCCGGATGGCAGCACCGCGTTAAACACGAGAACTCGTTGAGCACCGGGAGTGAATGGCAGCGTGTCCTGCAGTGCGTTGATGACGAACGACCCCGATGAGGGAGCACCCGGATTGGTGATGACGGGAGCGTTGAGGTTGACCGTCACGTCGCATGAGACCTTCGTCGGAGTGCCGGCCTGATTGTCCACCTCGGCGCTCACGAGAAAATTGCCCTGAGAGAGCGGCGCGATGCACGAGAACAGCCCCGACGAGTCTTGCGTACCGCTGCAGATTTGGCTTGCGAGGCCCACGCCGCCGTCAGCCTGAATTGTGGCGAGCGAGAGACGCGCCGCGTGCCCTACGCAGTTCCCGCTCCCAAACTCGAACTGGTACTGGCTGGCAAAGACGTTTGACGAGTTGAGATAGGCGGGACACGAAGCCGGCTTGGTAAACCCGATGCCGCAGGTCGTGAGCGCCACATCGACCATCACGCTCGCGCTGGCACCATTCCCCGCCGCATCCGTCACATTCACCGCAATCTCATACGTCCCGCTCTGCCCAAACGGCACGTTCACCACCACCAACCCGCCCGTCACCGGCGCGCAGTCCACCTGCACCGGCGCCGCCGTCCCCTGCCTCCTCGTCACGCACACCTGCGTCCCGTCATTCACCCCGCTCACCACCACGTTCACCGCCAGCGGCGTGGTGCTCACCTGCGCATTGCCCCCGTCGGCGGCCACCGGCGAGGTGATCGTCACCGTCGGCGCGACCAAATCCACCTCCACCATCTTCGCGTCGGTGCACTGGTTCCCGTCCGCATCCGTGGCCACCAGCTCAACCGAGTACGTCGTGTCTCCCGCTGCGGCCACGGTGACATCCCGCTCACCGCTCCACCGGCCCGGCGTCGAGGCCGCGCTGGTCCCCACTCCGCTAATCCTGAACACCGCGCTCGCCGCCGTGCTCCCCACCGTCCCCGTCCCGCGCAGCTGAAACCCGCTCAGCGCCGCGTCGGCGTCCTGGCTTGGCCCCATCACCGCCCGCGTGGTGTTGGTGCAGCTCGGCGCCACCCGGTTCAGCCGAATGCTCGCGCTCGCCTCGGGGTTCGTCCCCGGCGTGTTCTGCGCCACCCCGCCCTTCAGCACCTCGGCGAAGAAGTCGTAGTTCCCCGTGTCCTCCTCGGGGAGCTGGTCCAGCGGCACCGTGGCCTCTCCCGCCAGCACGTCCACCGCCGTGCCCACGACCGCCGTCCCCCGCTTCACCTGCACCTTCGACCCCGTGCCGTCCTTCACCTTCACCTTCACCGAGAGCTTCGTCCCGCGCGGCAGCTCGAGCCCGTTCAGCACTCCGTCGGTGTTCTGGTCCTGCGGGAACGTCACCTGCGTCACCTTCGGCGCCGGCACCGTGTCCTTCGCCGCCACGGTGATGGTCGCCGTCGCCGTGCAGCTCGACGCGCCCTTCTTCACCACCGTCGCGCGGAGCTGGTTGTCGCCCGCCCCCAGCGCCACCTGGGGAAAGCTCGCCTGGGCACCGGAGAGGTCTCCCTGCGTCACGTGCCCGAAGTCCGCCTCGCCCGGCTGCTTCACCTCGAGCTTCGCCGAGTCCAGGTCCATCGCGGCGCCGTTCGAGTCGAGCCCACGCACCGACACGTCGGCCTTCAGGCCCACCGTGTCGCCGTCGGCCGGGGCCAGGAACGTCACCGAGGGCGTCCCGCACTCCTCGACCGGCGTCGAGCACGAGCAGCCGGAGAGCGCCAGCGCCGCGCCCACCGCCACGGCCCACATCGTCTGCATTCGAACCGAGCTCATGTGAACCTCTCTTGGTGCTCCTGGAACGCTCCTGCGTTCACTCCAGAACGAGCACGTGCTTCGCGACCAACAGCCCAATGAAATCCCGCGTGTCCGCCTCGCACACCGCCCGCTCCACGTCGAACTCCCCCATCAGGACGTCCACGATCTGCCCCACCGTCCGCGCCCCGTCGACCAACGCCACGATGCGCTCCCCCACCTCGGAGACGCTGCCGTCCTTCTCCTCGAACGTGTGCAGCGCGTCGTCCACCGTCGCCGCCATCCACCGCCCCGCGACCTTCTGCACCGCCGCGTCCGGGTGCGGCTTGGGCACCGCCTCCATCGACACCACCACCGGTCGTGCAGACGTCGAATCGCCCATGAATTCCGTGTGTTCGCCCGTCGCGCGCGCAGGCCGGCCTCGGTTGCGCGCGAAGGGCTGGTCTAGCCGGTCAGGCCCGTGGGCACAAGCAACGCCGAGGAAGGCGCGCCTCGCGCACCGGGGGAGTCAGCGCAGACCGCCGTCGAGCCCGAGCACCGCGAACAGCACCGTCAGGTACACCAGCGAGGTCACGAAGAGCTTCCGCGCCGCCGCCTCGCCGCCGCCGGAGAGGAAGCCCTTCACCCCCACCCACTTGAACCACACCGAGAGCACCAGGGCCGCGGCCAGGTAGCCCACCCCCGCCACGTGCACCAGGAACGGCAGCGTGCTCACCGGAATCATCACCAACAGGTAAACCACCGCGTGCCACCAGGCGGTCCGGTCACCCTTCTGCAAAGGAAGGCTGGTCAGCCCCGCGGCCTGGTACTCCTCCTTGCGGAAGAGCGCGATGGCGATGAAGTGCGGCAGCTGCCAGACGAAGAGAATCGCGAACAGCGCCAGCCCGGGCAGCTCGATCTTCCCCGTGGCCGCCGTCCAACCCATCAGGGGCGGCAGCGCCCCCGGAATGGCCCCGGCCTGCATCGCCCAGTGCGTCCTCGCCTTGAGCGGCGTGTACACCAGCACGTAGGAGAGCAGCGCCAGCAGCCCCAGCCCACCGGTGAGCGCGTTGGTGCCCAGCCACAGCACAGGCAAGGAGACCGCCGCCAGCGCCACCGCGAAGAGAATCGCGTGCGCGGGCACCATGCGCCGGCCCGGCAAGGGCCGCTTCGCGGTGCGACGCATGAACCGGTCGCTGTCCCGCTCCATCCAGCAGTTGAGGGCGTTCGCCGCGCCCACCGTGCCCGCGGTGCCGAGGAGCCCGAACACCCACGCCGTCCACGGCAGGCTCTTCCCCGACAACCACATGCCCCCCGCCATGGTGAACAACACCAGCGACGAGAGCCGCGGCTTGGTCAGGGCGACGTAGTCCGCCACCAGCGCGCCCAGGCTCGTCGGCCGCTGAATCGGCACGTCGGCAGGGTCGATCGCGGACAGCGTGGCGTTCATGGGCAGGCGTCGGGCGGAGGGCGAAGCAGCGAAAAGCTTGTAGCCGCGTCCCGGCTTGATCTGCAAGGCGGCCGGCCCTGAGTGGCTCTCGCCTAGCCTCCGCTGGCCAGGCGCTGCATGTCGGGCACGCAGTCGCTCTTCCCTTGCGGGTTGCGCTTCATGTACTCGGTCGCGGCGGCCTTGATTCGCTCTTTGTCCTTCGCGTCGCCGACCTTGGCCAGGAAGCGGGCGTAGTGGCAGTAGGTCTGGTCGTAGTCCGCGTCGGCGTTGAGCGCCTTCTCGAAGGCCGCGCGCGCCTTGTCCTTGTCGTTCTTCGCCTCGAGGGCCTGGCCGAGATCGTCGTAGGCGGTGGCCGCCATCGTCGGATCGTGGAAGTACTCCTGGGCGGCCTTCTCCAGCATCACCGCCGCCTTGTCGTAGTCCTTCTTGTCGTCGCGGTAGATCTTTCCGAGCAGGTAGCGCGCCTCGGGGTTCTTCGTCTTCGAGTCGTTGGTGGCCTGCTCCAGCGTCTGGCGCGCGGCCTCGATCTTCTTCTGCCGGTACTGCGCCTGGCCCTGCAGCGCGAGCAGCTTGGGGCTGCCGGGCACGAGCTCCAGCGCCTTCTTCAGCGCCGCCTCGGCCTGGGCCTCGCCGCCCTCCTTCTTGAGGAACACCTTGGCGAGCTCGACGTGGTAGTTGGCCAGGGTGGCGTTGGCGTCGACGGCCTTCTGAATCTCCGCCGCGGCCTCGTCGTACTTGCCTTCCCAGTAGAGCCGCTTGCCCTTGATGATGTTCAGGTCGGGGTTCGAGCGATCGAGGCTCGCGCCCGAGTTCTCTTCCTTCTGAATCTCGCTGCGCGCGGCGCTGGCCTCGGCAGGCACCGTGGTGCCCTCGAGGATCTTCTTCGCGACCTCCTTGTTCGTGTACAGCGGCACGTCGGCCGAGACTCGGCTGACCAGGAAGGCGCGGGCGTAGTGCGCGGCGGCGAGCTGGCGCGGCGACGGCGCGGGCTCGGACTCGAGCAGCGTCTTCAGGTAGCGCGCGGCCGAGACGTAACCATCACCGGGGTTCTCCTGATCGAGCACCAAGAGCGCGGTGCCGAGGAGCCCGTCGGGGTGCGAGTTGCGCGAGAAGCGCAAGGACGCGTTGAAGGCCTGGAGGGCCTGCATGTCGTTGCCGCGGCGGCGCGAGAGGTTCCCCAGCGCCACGTAGATGCGCGGGTCATCGGAGGTGATGGACTGCGCCTTGTCGAGCGCTTCCTTGGCGTGCTCGAGGTCGCCCAAGGACATGCTGATGAGGCCCTGGGTCAGGTAGAGCAGCGAGCCGCGCTTGTTCTGCGACTCCGCCTCCTTGATCCGCTCCTCCAGGGTGGTGAGGCCCTCGTTGCCCTTGCCGCTGTAGAACTTGAACAGCGCCTCGGCGGCGAAGAGGTAGGCGAGGTCCTTGTCCTTGTGCTCGTTGGCCGCCTTGATGTGCTCCTCGGCCCGCCCGCGCATGGCGTCGTCGTGCTCGTGCTCGCCCCAGCGCACCGTGTACGCGTAGGCCAGCACCGCGTGGGCCCCCGGGCTGTTCGGGTCGGCGTCCAGCGCCGTCTCGGCGTTGGCGCAGGCCTTCTTGTACGAATCGAAGGTGTCGTACTTGAGCTGGGTGACCGCCTCGTTGAGCGCCTTGCGCACGGCCTGGACTTGCTTGCCCTTGTACTGCTTGTAGGCCCAGAACCCGCCGGCCAGCACCGGGATCATCACGACCATCATGAAGAAGATCGCCCGCTGGTTCGAGCCCTGCTTCTTCTTCTTCGACGGCATCGACGAGAACGACGCGCTCGAGTCGTAGGAGTCCTCGTGGGCCTCCACGCGGCGCGGCTGCGGCTTCGGGCGCGGCTTGGCCTGCGGAGGCGGCGCCGGGAGCTGAGCGGCCGCGCCGTTGGGGCCGGGCGCGTGACGCGGAACCGAAGGGTGCGCCACCGGGGCGTGCGCGGCCACCGGAGCCTGCACCGCCGAGAGCGCCTGCGCCGACTGGCCACTCACCGGGCGCAGGGTGGGCGGCGGCGAGTCCATGCGCACTTCA
>JBBIOE010000343.1:0-5519 GCA_037443525.1 Archangiaceae bacterium
CAGCAGCTCCCGCAGCTCATCCTCGCCATCCTGCTCGCCGTCGAGGACGGCACGCTCGCCGAGCGCACCCACTACCTGCGCAGCGAGAAGGGCTTCATCGCGCTCCACCTCGAGTCGGTGGCGCCAGCGATGTTCCGCGCCGAGCGCAGCAAGCTCACCGCCCGAGAGATGAGGCGCCTCCTTCATTTCGCATGGCTCCACTTCCGCGACGTGGTGCCCGCGCGCTCGCACCGGGTGATGTTCGGCCCGGAAGAGGACCGCCGCCGCACGGTGCTCCTGGCGGTCGACAAGGCCTACGCCTTCGTCGGTAGCCGCGCCCCGGCTGTCCCAGTCCGCTGACCTGCCCCGCGTTTCCAGGCACCGACGCAACGGCGTCAACCCGGAAGCCATGGCGATCAAGGATCTGATTCCACCACCAGCGACGCCCGCCGCGGAGCGTCCGTCGGGCATCACGTGCGAGAAGTTCCTCCGCGCGCAGGGGCGCCGCTGCGCCTACTACTTGCCGAACGGCGGCTGCACCCTCGCCTCCGAGTTCATGTGCCGCGAGTGGCTGAAGGTGAACGGCCCCGGCGCCGCAGCTTCTCTCAACCCTGAGCGCCCGGAGCGCCCTCCGAGGCGCCCATGACCCAGGACGTTCCACGCAACACACACCTCTCGTTCAGCAGGCTGTCGCGCTTCGAGACCTGCCCCCTGTCGTACCGGTTCCACTACCTCGACAAGCACCGCGCCGAGCCCGGCCTGCCGCTCAAGTTCGGCAAGGCGATTCACGCCGTCCTCGAGCGCCTCTTCCGCGAGGTCCTCGAGTTCGAGCAGACCGGCCCCCTCTCCGAGGAGCGCGCGCTGGAGTTCCTCCGCGCCGCCTGGGCCGAAGAAGGGCTCAGCGGCGTCGAGCCGTTTCAGGAGGCCCTCCGCATCCTGCGCGACTTCATCCGCGCGCAGGGCGCCGTCGACCACCGCAACGTCCTCGCCGTCGAGAAGGAGTTCCGGCTGCCAGTCGGCCCCTTCGAGGTGCTCGGGTTCATCGACCGGGTGGACTGGGTCGACGACGAGACCATCGAGGTCATCGACTACAAGACCAACCACCAGCTCTTCACCCGCGACGAGGTCGACACGTCGCTGCAGCTGAGCCTCTACGCGGCCGCGGCTCGACGCCTCTGGCCCTGGGCGAAGAAGGTGAAGCTGACGTTCCTCATGCTGCGGCACGGGCTGCGGCAGGAGACGACGCGCACCGAGGAGCAGCTCGCCGACGCGCTGACCTACGTCGAGACCCTCGGCCGCCAGACGGAGACGGCGTCGGACTTCCCGGCCCGGCTCAACCTCAACTGCAGCCACTGCGACCACCGCCGACGCTGCCCGGCCTACGCCGACGCGCTCAAGGGGAAGCGCGACTTCATCTGCGACAACCTGAACGACCTCACCGCGGTCGCCCGGGAGCGCGAGGAGGTCGCCCGACTCTCGAAGGCGCTTTACGCGCGCAAGCAAGAGCTCGAGGACGTCCTGAAGACGCACCTCAAGTACGAGCCTGAGCTGGTGCTGGCGGGCGTGCAGTACCGGATGTTCAGCACCACCAGCCTCGAGTTCCCGCTCGAGCCGACGCTGACGATGCTCGCGGAGGCCACTGGCCGCGCTCGCGAGGAGCTGACCCTCCAGCTCGCCACCATCGACAAGAAGGCGCTCGACGCCGAGCTGAAGCGCCTCGGCAAGTCCCTCGAGCGACCGCGCGTCGCGCTGCTCAAGGCGCAGCTGGAGGCGCACGCCGCCCGGACGCACTCCCCTCGGCTGTGGGCGAAGGAGGTGGCGTGATGGAGGCCACGTCCGAGTTGGGGCGCGCCGTCCTCGCGCTGGTCCCCCCGCCCACGCCGCAGGCGCCGATCAAGCGCGCGCCGGTGTCGGCCATCGCCTTCGTCGACCTGGAAACCTCGGGGCTCGACGCTCGGCGGCACGAGATCCTCGAGCTCGCCGTCATCCGCGTCGACGCGAAGACGCTCGAGGTCGTCTCCGAGTGCGAAGTCCGCGTCAAGCCGGAGCGCCTCGAGGAGGCCGAGACGGAGGCCCTCGCGGTGTCGGGCTTCAGGTTGACCGACTGGGCCGACGCCGTGCCGCTGTCGGCGGCCCTCGCCCGCATCTCCCCGCTCCTCGAAGGGGCCCTCGTCGCCGGCCACAACGTCGGCTTCGACTGGGCCTTCCTCGAGGTGGCCTTCCGGCAGGCGCGGCTCCCCCGCCCCGACGTCGACTACCACCGGCTCGACACGGCCAGCCTCGCCTGGCCCCTCGTCGCAACCGGAGAGCTTCACTCGCTCTCGCTCGACTCGGTCGCGGACTTCCTCGGCCTCACGCGGCCCAGTCCCCACCGGGCGATGGCCGACGCGCGGTGCTCGCTGGAGGTCGCCCGTCGGCTTGCCCGACGCATGCGGGCGGGCAGCCCTGCCGGCCGGCTGAAGCGCGTCTACGTCTGCCACCCGTACTCCGACGACCCGACGGGCAACACCGAGCGCGTCCGCAAGGTGAGCCGGCGTCTCGTCTCCGAGGGCGTGCTGCCCCTGGCCCCGCACCTCTACCTGCCGCAGCTCGTCGACGAGGCGACGCAGCGCGAGCGGGCGCTGGCCCTCTGCCTCGAGCTGCTCGACACCTGCGACGAGGTCCGCGTCTTCGGCGGCCGCATCTCGGACGGCATGGAGCGCGAGCTTCAGCACGCCTCCCGCTGCGGCATCCCGGTCGTCTTCGAAGGGAGGGTGCTCGCTTGAGCGGCGCACGTTCCCGTCGAAAGGGCGCCGACTTCGAGCGCTCCCTCGTCCATCTGTTCCGCGAGGCCATGCCGGACGCCGGCGTGCGCCGGGGGCTGCAGTACCGCGCGGGCGAAGAGGCGGCCGACGTCGAGCTGCCGTGCTTCTGGCTCGAGGCCAAGCATCACCACCGCGCCAACATCCGAGAGGCGATGCGCCAGGCCATCGGCTGCAGCCCTCCGGGGCGGTGGCCGCTCGCGGTGTGCAAAGACGACGACCAGCCGCCCCTCGTCACCATGCAGCTCGAGGACTTCCTCGAGCTCGTGCGCGAGTGGTGGGAGAGGCGGCCGCGATGAGCACCCTCAAGGCGCTCGTCGAGCAGCTCCGCGCACAGGTGATGAACACGCGGGGCGAGGTCTTCGAGGTCGGCCGCGGCCAGCACCAAGCCCTGGCCGAGCATGCCGACCCCGCGGCAGTGCTGGTGGCGCTCTGCGACGAGCGCGACGCGACCTACCCGGCGCGCGACGCACTGGCCCGGGCGCTGCTGGCGATGCACAGGACCTCGAGGTCTCCGCTCTGGTCCTCGATGCTGGCCGTCGCCTTCTTCCCGATGCTGAGCCGGCTGCGCCACCGCATCGTCGGCGACGCGGTACCTCGCGACGAGCTCGACTCCCTGGTGCTGGCGTCCTTCTGGTCGGCGCTCGCCGAGCTGCCCGTGTCCGGCCGTGGGAGTGACCGACTCCCGATGCGGCTGCGCCAGCGCACTCAGCGCCTGGTGTTCCAGAGCCTGCGGCGAGAACGGGAGCAGCAGCACACGAGCCTCGACGACGAGTCGCGTGGCGAGCAGCTGGAGCACGTCCTCGGCGCCCGCGTCGAGAAGGCAGCCTGGGAGGACCGGGTCGATCTCGCGCGCCTGCTCGAGCGCGCGGCGGAAGACGGCGTCCCACGGGCGTCGTTGGAGGTCCTGGCCGCCACCGCGCTCCGCTCCGAGTTGCTGCGCAATTACGTCACCCGGGTGGGTCCTTCTGACGAGGAGGAGCGCGAGCGCATGTACGAGCGCCTGAAGCGGCAGCGGACCCGCGTTCTGCGGCGGCTGCGGACGCTCGCGAACGGGACTCCCCACCCGAGCTGACGCATGGCGAAGCGGGAGCCACCGGCCGAGGGGAAGCGGGCCGGCCGTCCTCGCCGCGAGGATGGCCCGAAGATGCCGTACCACGAGGTCGACCGGCTCCTTGTCGAGGGGGAGCTCGTCGACGGCGTCCGGGTGTGGCCGTCCCAGCGAGCGCTCGCGCGACGGTACGAGGTCGCGCCGAGCCTGGTGGCGATGTTCGCGAGCCAACACGAGTGCGTCCGGCGGCGAGAGGAGTTCAAGGCCCGTGGGGAGGTGCCGGCGCCGGTGGAGCCGCCACCCGCGGTCCCCGAGGCGCCTGCGCCACCAACTCCTCCTGCGCCGCCGCCTCCTGCCGAGCCGCGAGTGCGTCGGAAGCCAGGGCGCCCGCGGAAGGCCGAGGCACCGCTCATCTCCTACGAGGAGCTCGACCGCCTGCTCGTCTTCGGCGAGGTGAAGCAGCTCGAGGACGGCTCCTCGACCACCGTGTATCCGACGCACCGGGTCCTCTCCGAGAGGTACGGCGTGGTGCCGAGCGTCATCGCGAGCTACGCGAAGAGCCACAACTGCTCGCGCCGCCGGGACGAGGCCATGGCCCGCATCAGCGCCCGGGCCGACGACAAGCTCATCGAGGCGCGCGCGTCCGCTCTCGCGGTGTCGAAGGACGACACGGTCCGGATGATTGATGGCTACCTCCTGAACTACGAGAAGGCGCTCCTCGAGGGGCGCGTCCGCTTCGACAACCCCACCGACTTCAACACGATGGTTCGGCTCAAGGAGTACGTCCTCGGCGGGCCGGACTCGCGGCAGGAGCTCCACGCGGCCTTGTCGCTGGAGAGCCTGCAGCAGCGCCACGCCCGGATGCTCCGGGAGCTGAACGAGGCGACGCCGGAATTGAGCGGCGCCGTCGACGTGCGCCCCGTCGAAATTGAGCAGGGAGGGAGCGCTCAGTTTCCTGCCGGCCGCTCAATTCCGGAGCCCCTGCCGCTCAGTTCCGAGGACGCCGCTCAGAAACCGGCAGCGGCCGAGGGCGCCAGCACTGCGGACGTGGCGACCGACGAGGGCCCAGGTGGCGCGAACGGAGGCGAGCCGTGACGCGCACCGGCCAATACTTCCAGGAGACTCGCGCCGAGGAACCACACGCCGGAACCTGGCGACGGGCGGAATCACGCGGGGATGCGGGCGGTGAGCGCCCATGGTGCTCGAGGAGCTCGAGCTCACAGTACCTGGTGACGATCGGCCCCGTGGCCGCGGTCGCCATGGCCGGAAAGCGAGAAAAGTGGCCATTGGCGGCGAGCGCGCTTCCTCGTTTCGGGGGCTTGCTGGCGCGAATCGTGGGCTCGGCGGCCGGCGCGGATGGCCGCTTTCCCTGTCCTGCGCGCCTTCCTGCCGCCTGGTCCTCGAGCTGCGGTGGAACGCTTCTTGGCCGCGCCAGGGGGTGGGGGGCGGGTCGGTTTTTCGGCGACCGGTCGCCCACCGGAGAGGGTTCCCGGGCCCGTTTTCGACAGGGGCAACTTCGAGAAATTGAGCAGCCCCGGATTCAGGAACGCGCCTCCGCAGAAATTGAGCAGGGGAGGTTGCTCGGTTTCGGTCTGCAAGTGGCTCTCGGCGGCTCAGCAGATGAGCGACTGGACCGAGCGCAGCAGCTCTTCGTCCGAGGGGTGCGTGTAGATGGCGGTCGTGAGGAT
>JBBIOE010000344.1:0-5406 GCA_037443525.1 Archangiaceae bacterium
TAGAGGTGGGCGTCGCTCATACCTAGAGCCGTACCCTGGTGCAAGGTCGCCAAACACGACGAAGGGCCGGCGGGCGACCTGCCCACCAGCCCTCGTTTGCGTGGCCCCGCGGCGCTTAGAGCTCGGACGCCAGCTTGGGCGCCGTGATGCGCAACACGTAGCGTCCCTTGCCGTAATTGCCCTCGGGCAACAGCCCCAGCACCACGAAGTAGTCCTTGTTCACCATGCGCATCAGGGTGATGAGCTTCTCGGAATTGACCGACAGCTCGGCGACGGCGCCGGTCTTCAGGTTCTCGGCGGTCTGCTTGAGCTGCGAGAGGAGGTTCGCGTATTCGACCCAGGCCGAGGTGAGCTCGAGCGACGCGGCCTCCCCCTCGCGCTTTTGGTTCTGCACGGTCTCCACCGCGATGCCGTCGAAGCCCATCACGCTGCAGGCGATCGAGCCGTCGACCTGATCGACGACCCCCTTCAAGTGATCGGTGAAGGACATGGGATCGCGCTCAGGGAGGCGGCGGGCAGGTCATTGGAGTCGGAGTGACGCCGTCGCAGCAGGCCGGCGGCGCCCCGCCCCGATCCTGCCCGTTGTAGTTACAGGCCGAGGTGAGCACCTGGAGCGTCTTGCACTTCGGGTACTCGCCCTTGTAGACGGTGATCGGGAACGTGGTCTCCCCGGTGGTGAACCGGCCACCGCTGCCCGACATGGAGCCGATGCCGTTGATCGTCACGATCAGCCGGTACGACTTGCCGGTCTCGATGCCATCCAACGCCTGTGAGGCCTCGGGGCTGAGCAGGTTGATGCCCATGTCGGCGATGTTCGTCGTGCTGTCGAAGCGCACGCTGGTCGCCAGGTGGTATTCCTTGGTCGGCAGGTTCGTCACCTTGGGCGTCGACGTGTAGGTGATCACGAACTCGTTGATGATGGCTCGATTGCGATTCGCCGGCTCGATGGTCTGCCCGCCTCCGGTCACCGCCGTGCTTTGAACGTTGGCCCCGCCGGCGAGCTCGAGTGCGACGAAGTACTGGGGCGCGCCGGGAGCCACGTCGAGGGAGCCTCCGCTCTTGAACACGCCGGCCACGGCCGCCGTGCCGAAGTTGCAGTCGTCCGGCATCGGAAGGAATCTGGAGATGTAGATGGGACCCGAGTTCGGGGCACAGCCCGACCCGGCGGCCATGAGGCAGGCGAACAGCAGTGCGTGATTGCGCGTGGTCATGGTTTTCTCCTCAGAGGGTCTGCGCCACGGCCTGGCGGTTCAGGATTCGCGGAGTGATGAAGATGAGCATCTCGCTCTTGCTCTCGAGCTCGCGGTAGTTGCGGAAGAAGAAGCCGATCACCGGAATCTTCGACAGCACCGGCAGCCCCGAAGAGTTGTTCGACCCGATGCGAATGTAGATGCCGCCGATGACCGTGGTGTCGCCGTCCTTCACCAGCACCTTGGTGTTCGCTTCCTTGCGCTGAATCGCGGGCTGGCCGTTGGCGCCGGTGTTGGCGGGGTCGGGCTGGTTGTTCTGGGCGGTGACCTGCATCAGCACGCTGCCGTCCTGCGTGATGTGCGGCGTCACGTCGAGGGAGAGGCGAGCCTCGATGAAGGACGTGTTGGTGCCGCCGGCCGATGCCTGGCTGAAGGGGATCGACACGCCTTGGCTGATCTTGGCCGACTCGTTGTCCATCGTCGTCACCTTGGGCGACGACACCGTCTTCACCATGCCCTGGGCCTCCAGGGCCGAGAGGCGCAGGTTGAGCTGCGAGGCACCGCCCGCAGACCCGAAGATCATGCCGATCGCGCCGCCGGAACCGTCACCTGCACCGACCGGGAGGCTGACCGCGTAGTTCGGGGTCGAGCTGACGCCAGCCGTGTTGCCGGCGACGCCACCAGTCAGCGCCATCGACGACGGGAAGACGAGGCCCGTGGGGTTGCCGGTGGTCTGCGAGGCCATGGCCTGACCGCCCCACTGGACGCCGATTTCACGCGCGTACCGGACGTTCGCCTCGACGATGCGGCCCTCGATGAGCACCTGCGGGGTCTGAGTGTCGAGGCTCGCCACCATGCCGCGCACCTTGCCCATGTTCTGCGGCAGGTCGCGGACGATGAGCGTGTTGGTGCGGGTGTCGATGCTGACCGAGCCGCGCTCCGACAAGACCTCCTTCACGCGGGTCGCCATCTCGGTGGCCGACGCGTAGTTCACCGGCACCAACTGCAGCGTCAGCTCGGCGCTCTTGCGGGCAGCGGTGGTGCGCTCCAGGCGCGCCTTGGCCTCGGCCTCCAGGGTCGCGAGCGGCGCCACGCGGATGATGTTGCCCAGGTCCTCCATGCCGAGCCCCTTGGTGCGCAGGATGAGATCCAGCGCCTGATCCCACGGCACGTTGCGCAGACGAATGGTGATGCGGCCCGCGACGTCGTCCGCGACCACCAGGTTCTTCTTGGAGATCTCCGCGATGATGCGCAAGAGATTGTGAATGTCGATGTCCTTGAACTCGAAGGAGACCTTCTTGCCCACGTAGCGCGGACGCTGGGGCGCGCTCGACGAGGCGAAGTCGGAGGACTCGGTGGCGAAGCCGGCGGTCTGCGACTCGGAGACGGCCGTCTCGGCGCCTTCATCCTTCGAGCCGAGCTGCCAGGTCAGCCCCTGGGGCGTCTCCCGCACCTTCTCGCTCAGACCCGCGGCCGAGGAGACCACCACGCGCACCGCGTTCTTCCCGGGCACCCCGAAGGCGCTCACCATCTTCACCGGGGTCGAGAGCTCGCCGGTGTCGAGCGTGCGCTCCTGGGCCTTGGCGATGGTCGCCGACTCGAGCGTCAACACCGCGCTCTTCCCGTCGGGACGCTCAACCTTCCAGCGCGTGTGCCCCTGGAGCTTCACCTCGACGCGCCCGCCGTTCTGGGCCTCGGCGAACTCCACGCCCTTCACCACCGCGTTCCCCTCGACGATGGGCTGAGCCTTGGTCTCCACCGCGATGGGCTTGCCGTCGATCTCCAGCACGGCGGCCTCGCCGGGGGTGGCGTCACGAATGGTGGCCGGCGGCGAGAGGGCGACGCTGAGACCGTCGGGGCGGCGGGCGGCCTTGTACTCCGGCATCTCGCCCGAGGCCTCGATCACCACGCGCACCTTCTCGGCGGACGGGCCGACCCGCACCTCGCGCACCAGGGCATCGCTCACCCTGGGGGCCTTGGCCGACGACTTCACTCCGTACACGTCGACCGCCAGCCGGTTCGGGTTCTCGAGTTGGATGAGCTCGAACTTCGCCACCTCGGCGTCGGTGGTGAGCCGGAGCGTGTGGTTGGAGTAGCCGATGGACTTGAGCCGCGTCGCCGGGCGGGTGACGGGCTTCTCATCGAGGTGGCTCGCGACGATGCCGTCGGGGTGAGCGACCTTCTCGGGCGCGGAGGCCGCCGGCGCCTCCCTGGCGGCCTCGGCCTGGGCGACGGCCGCGGCGGCCGGCGCGGGCTCGGCCGCGGCGCGAGGCTCGGCCTTCCTGCCCTCGCCTTCGATGCTGATGACGAGCGTGCTCTTCTCGGCGCGCACGTCGTACTTGGAGGCCCCCTCGAGGCCCACCAAGATGCGGCCGACCTCCGCCGAGGGGCCCGAGAACTGCGAGGCCACGACGCCCGAGACCGGGCCGACGCCGTCGTGGTGCCCCTTGATGGCCGCCGTGTTGGCGTTCGCGACGTCGACCACCAGTCGATCGGGGTCGTTGAGCCGGAACACCGTGTAGACAGGCGCGGTGCTCGCTTCGACGAGCACCTGCGCGCCGCCGGCGCCCCTCTGCACGCTCAACGACTTGAGCGCGTTGAGCCCCTTGGTGTCCGCGTGAGCCGCGAGGCTCGCCGTCACCACCACTGCCGTCAGCAGGTATAGATTCGTCACCGGAAAACCCCTCGCCTGGTTCACAGTCTCGCCCATGAGTCGCTCACTTCCCGAGGAGCAGATCCACGGGCTCCTGCAGCTTCTCGTCTGGCTTGATGCACATCTTCACTTTGTTGGCCTGCGCCTTCCCGTCGGCGCCGGCGATGTAGCTCGTCACCACGAGGCAATCGCGCTCGATGGCCGTCACCTTGCCGCCCTGCTTCCCGACCTTGGTGTTGCGGTGCACGATGTGGCCGACCTGGCCCGGGTCCTCGAGCATGGCGAGGGGGTTGGCGTCGCCGCTGATCACCGCCACGACCTTGAGGTCGTCGACGTCGAAGCGGCAGAGCGGCTCGTTGCAGTCGATGTCGGGCTGCTTGTTGTCGCCTTCCCTCGGCGTGTCGACGGTCATGTTGCGAAACGGGTCGCGCTTGCCGAGCGCGTTGTACGAGTAGACGTACTGCGCTCGGGCCTCGACGACGCCGGCGTCGGCGACGGCCCGTGGGCGAGAAGTGGTCACCGGTGCCGCGGCAACGGGCGCGGCCACGTCTTCGCCGCACGCTTGGAGCGAGGCAGCGACGATCGGAACGGCGAGGAAGATCAAACGTCTCATGTCGTGCTCCCGATCACTTCCTGGGGACGGCAGCCGCCGTGCCCGCGAACCGGAAGGTGGTGGCGAGGAAGTCCGAGCTCAGGATCACCTTCTCGTTGCGCTGTCCCTTCACCGCGAGCCTGATGTTGGTCACGTTGACGATGCGGCGCATGCCCGCGATCTCCTGAAGGAAGAGCGCGATCTCGTGATAGTTGCCCGTCACGGCCATCGCCACGGGGATCTTGGCGAAGAAGGCCTCATTCGACTCGGTGCCCGGCGTGACCCTGGTGATCTCCAGGCCCGCCTTCTTGGCGACGTCGTTGAGCTGCGCGAGCAGCTCGTCGAGATCCTTCTTCTCCGGAAGCTCGGTGAGCGCGTCCTGCAGCTTCTGCTCGAGCTGGTCCATTTCCCTTCGGCGATCGTTGAGGTTGTCCGCGATCTCCTTCTTCTCGGCCAGCGTCCGGTCGAGGCCCGCCTGCGACGCCACGAGCTGATCGATCTCGGCCTCCATGGGCTCGATGAGGCCGAAGTACACGCCCGCGGTGATCGCGACGACCAGTCCCGCGAGAATTCCTGCTCGCGCGGCGATGGTCAGCTTGTTGATGCGTTCGAGGACCTTCTCCATGAGTCACCTAGATCGCGTAGTTCGCCGACATGTTGATTTCGAACTTGACCTGCTTGCCGCCTGCGGTCGCTTCGCTGCCCTTGAGCTCGACGTTGTTGAAGAAGTTCGAGATCTCGGTGAGCGGGAAGTCTTCCATCGTGCCGTCGCCGGTCAACAATTCGACCCGCGCCGTGGGCGCCTCGCGCTTGTGCTCGACGATGCGGGCGATGCCCTTCGGCGTCCACACGATCGACTCCAACCCGCGCATGAACTCGGAGACGTCTTCGTGGCTCTCGCCGGCACCGGCGATCCTCACCGCGGCGTTGATCTCGGTGAAGTCGCTGATCCACACCTTGCGGGGGATGCA
>JBBIOE010000345.1:0-5317 GCA_037443525.1 Archangiaceae bacterium
CGGCCATCAGGTGGTGCCCGATGCCGCAGAACTCGTTGCAGATGATGCTGTAGTCACCCGACGAGGTCGGGGTCAGGGTGAGCACGTGGTCGTAGCCGGGGACCACCTGGAAGTTCATGTTCAACGGCTGCAGCGAGAAGCCGTGGTTCAGATCGAGCGAGCTCAGGTGCACCCGGTAGGTCTGATCGCGCTTGAGCTTGAGCACCGGGTACCAGCGCCACATCTGGGCCTGCAGGTACACGTCGGTGCCCGGCGGCGGAGCCACCACCGCCATGCCGTGATCCTGGCCGACGGTGTTGGCCTCCACGAAGCGCGTCACCCGCTCCGCGAAGTCCTGCGGCGCGACGCGATAGGCCTCGCCGGTGGAGTTCTGTTTTCCCTTGAAGTGCCAGTACGGCATCATCAGCGTCAGCACCAGGCACCACGCCAGCGCGAGGCCGATCCACAGCCGCTCGCCGCCGCTCGGCGCCTTGAACCAATCCTCGGCAGGAATCTGGTGGCTCATGGGTGTCCCTTCAGGGAAGCGTGGCCAGCGGCAGCCGGTACAGCTCGACCCAGCCCCAGGCGGTGTAGGAGATCGCGGTGATCCCGATGCCCAGCGCGAGCAGCAGCCACGGGTTGTCCATCAGCGACTGGATGGGATGTTTGCGACGGGCCATGCGGTGCTCCTTGGGTCGACGGGGGACTGAACGCGGCGAAAGACGGTGCCGATGACGATGGTGAGGAAGAGGACGCCGCCCGCGATGGCCACCAGGCCGCCGGTCCCCATCACCACGAGGCCGGTCCACTCCAGGGGCGTCCTCACGTGCTGCTCGGCGCCATAGGCCTTGCGCGCCATGCCCTCCGCGCCGGCGAGCGCGAACCCGAGGGCGAACACCAGCTGGCCCCCACCGAAGAGCACCGGCTGGAAGCGGCTCCACTTCTCCAGGCGCTCGGCGGGCCGCGGGGCACCCAGCGCGGCGAGCAAGGGCCACGCGGCGGCCATGAAGCTCGCCGTCACCGCGCCGATGTTGGCGTGGTAGTGCGCCGGCACCATGGTGTTCGAGCCGCGAATCAGCGAGCCGAGCACGAAGCCCACCAGGGTCAGCGCGGCGCTGGTGAGGAAGCCCAGCACCCTCGGGTCGCCCAGGCGCGCCCGCCCCGCGCGCACCTCCTTCCGCAGCGCCCGAAGGCAGGCGACCAGGAAGACCAGGACCACCGGGAAGATGCCCCACTCCATCAGGCGGGTGAACGCGCCGTGCACCGCGCCATCGCCCACGCCCTCGAGCGCCAGCACCGGCGCGGCCATCGCGGGCAACAGGAGGACGCCGAACAGCGCCGCCGCGAAGGGCCTCTGCAGCGGCGAGCGCCCCAGCGCCGGGGTGAGCAGCATCAGCCACACCGAGAGCATCGCGGCCTCGCTGGCCACCTGGAGCACGTGGCCCCCGCCCCAGAAGAGCAGCTCGTAGCGCCCCTGCGCGGGCAGCCCCGCGGGCATGGAGACGGCGCTGCCGGCGATGGTGAGCAGCGCGAGCAGGTAGGCGAGCGCCGCCGCCCGGAGACCGGGCCGCGCCGCGTCGGGCACCACGCTCGTCGACACCACCGGCTCGTGCCACGGCAACAGCCGCGGGTCGGCGAAGGTGAGCGCCACGCCCAGGAAGAACGCCCCCACGCCGGCGAGGAAGGCCGGGTGATCGAGCGCCGGGACGTAGTTGGAGAGCACCGGCTGCACGCCCGGCACGAAGAGCGTGGCCACCATCAGCGCGATGCCGCCCAGCGCCACGAAGGGGCCCACCGCCGCCACCCGTCCCCCGCCCTTTCGCACGGGCAGGAGCGAGAACAGCCCCGCCGTGAAGGCGTAGAACCACACCACGATCGACAGATCGACGTGCACCACCAGCGCCCGCTTGAAGACCTCGGGGCTGGTCACCCACTGAGCGAAGGGCGGCACCCGCGCCACCACCAGGGCCAGGGCCATGCCGCCGGCGAGGAGCAGGCTGCCGACGGCCACCGCCACCCACCGGCCCGCCGTCGCGTTCTCTTTGCGCACGTCCATGCCCGCTCCCGTCCACTCAATGGAGTAATTTGTCCATTCACTTCATTTTCAATGGATTTGCAAGTCCATTAATCACGCGCACGTCGTTTCCACCGGGCGCTTTCGGTTCGATATAGGGAGGTGGAGTCATGATCTTCTCCCAGACCATCGAGTACGCACTCCGGGCCATGGCGCAGCTCGCCGCGATGTCCGCCGACGAAGCCGCCACCTCCAAGGATCTCTCCGTGGAGACCGGCATCCCGAGCCACTACCTCTCCAAGATCCTGCGGAGGCTGGTGGCGGCGGGCCTGCTCGAGTCGGGCAAGGGCCACCACGGCGGCTTCCGCCTCTCCCGGCCGCCGGAGGCCATCTCGTTCCAGGCGATCCTCTCGGCGCTGGACGCCGATTGCGACCCCAACCGCTGCGCCTTCGGCTGGGGCAAGTGCAACGCCCAGAACCCCTGCCTGCTCCACCCCGCGTTCTCCAAGCTGAACACCTCGGTGTGCGACTGGGCCGACTCCACGACGCTCGGCGATCTCCTCGCTGAGCGCCGCGGCGCCAAGGCGGGCACGCATGCCAAGGCGCCCAAGGCCGCCCGCGCCCGGCGCTGAGCGTCGCGTCAGGGGTGCGCCGCCGCGGCCGAGGGGGCCGTGTCCTTCCTCACCTCGGCGCGCACCGTCGCCTCCTCCTCGGCGGTGAAGTGCGGGGCCTTGGCGCCGCAGGCGTATGGGTTTCGTTGTGAAACGACACAGAACGACGGGTGAAACGGAAACGAGCGTCGCTCACTTGCGGCGCAGGCCGACGGCGGCGAGCGCCAGAGAGACCGCGACCCCGGTGGCGGCCCCTTCGGCGGGTGGGCCGAGCTCGATGGTGCGCAGCGACCGCGCCGCCTCCAGGAGCTCGCGGGCGCTGGAGGCGAGGTGCCGGTCGAGCAGCTCGTACAGCCCGCCCGGTCCCTCCTCGGCGGCGACGTGGTGGGCGAGCCGCTCCGCGAGATCGGTGAGCCAAATCGGGTTGGGCGCCGGAACCAACAGCGTCATCAGCGCCGCGTGATCGTGCGCGAGCTCGCTGCGCGTGGCGAGCAGCTCCGGCGCGCGCCGCGCCTCGAGCATCGGCACGATGATCCGCTCCTCGATCGCCAGGTGCCTGACCAGCGCCTTCCGGAACGAGGTCCACGCCTCGAGGTCGACCTCGCCGCCCGCGCCCGTGGCCGCGCGCAGCTGGGCCGCCAGCGCCAGGTGCTCCTCGCGAAAGGGGCTCGACAGCCGGTCGACCATGGCGCCGCGCCCGTGCACCCGGCGTGCCGCTTGCCGGACACCTGTGTCCACTAATGAGCGCGCCTCGCCTCGAGGCCCGCGTCGGAATGGAGCGGCCGGGCGCTCCAGGTTGGCGCACCGCGGCCTCCACCGGCCGCGATTCCGGCACCTTCGACGGTGGCCCGCCGCCTGCTCACCCCCTGGGCGACCGCGGCGCTGGCGCCAGAGGTCTTCTCGGAGGTCGTCATGCAAGTCCGCTTCTGGGGTGTTCGTGGCAGCGTCGCTTCGTCGGGCTCGGACGTCGCCAAGATCGGCGGCAACACCTCCTGCGTCGAGGTCGAGAGCCAGGGGCACCGCCTCATCCTCGACGCCGGCACCGGCCTGCGCTCGCTCGGTCAGTCGCTGCTGCAGGCGCAGCCGGTGAACGCCACCCTGCTCTTCTCCCACCTCCACTGGGATCACGTGCAGGGCTTCCCCTTCTTCTCCCCCGCCTACCTCGAGACCTCCTCGCTCACGCTCTACGGCCCGGGCGTCGATGGCGAACGGACGCTGCGCACGGTGCTCTCCCGGCAGATGGAGCCGCCGAACTTCCCGGTCCCCCTCTCCGCGATGCGCGCGAAGATGGACTTCCGCTCCGCCCTGCCGGGGAAGACCTTCGAGGTGGGCCCCTTCCGCGTGACGCCCATCGAGCTGCCCCACCCGCAGGGCTGCCTCGGCTACCACCTCGAGGCCGAGGGCCGGCGCTTCGCCTACTGCACCGACGTGGAGATGACGCTCGCGACCCTCGACGCGGGCGTGGCGAGGCTCATCGAGGGCGTCGACGCGCTGGTCCTCGACGCGCAGTACACGAGCGACGAGTACGCGGGGAAGGTCGGCCCGCCGAAGAAGGGCTGGGGTCACTCCACCAACCTCGACGCCGCGGAGCTCGCCTGGGCCACCGCCGCCGGCCGCCTCTTCCTCTTCCACCACGACCCCGCCCACGACGACGCCACCGTGTTCGCCATGGCCGAGGACGCCAAGCGCGTCTTCCCCCTCGCCGAGCCCGCGCGCGAGGGCGCCTGGGTGCGGCTGGGGTGAGCGCCATGCGCTCCGAACGCGAGCCTTGCGCCCCGGGCGCTCGCGGGGTGGAGTCGGTGCTGCTGGGCCTCGCTCGAATGCCGCGCGCCACCGAAGATCCCTCGCAGGTGCTGCTCTCGGTCGGCGGGCTCGTCGGGCGCGAGGTCAACCTCGACGAGCTGCTCAATCAGCTCGTCGATCGCATCGCCGTCACCATGCAGGCCGATCGCGGCACGCTGTGGCTGGTCGACTTCTCGCGCGGCGAGCTCTTCAGCCGGGCAGCGCACCTCCCCGAGCTCAAGCAGATACGGGTGAAGCTCGGCCAAGGCGTGGCCGGTCACGTGGCGGTGCACGGCGGCGTGGTGAACATCCCCACCGCGCAGGCCGAGGAGCGCTTCCACCCCGACATCGATCGCATCACCGGCTACAAGACGACCTCCCTGCTGGCGGTGCCCCTGCGCGACTCGGGCGGCGAGATCTTCGGGGTGCTCCAGGTGCTGAACCGCCTGGGCGGCGGGCAGTTCAGCGAGGAGGACGCCCAGAGGCTCGGCGCCATGGCGGCGCAGGTGAGCCAGGCGCTGGAGGCGACCTCGCTCTACACCGAGCTCCAGCGCGCCCGCGCCGTGCCCACCCAGCCCGTGGGCTACTTCTTCAACCGGGTGATCGGCGAGTCGGCGCCGATGCGCGCGCTCTACAAGGTGGTGCAGAAGGCGGCGCAGACCGACGCCACCGTGCTGCTCCGCGGCGAGTCGGGCACCGGCAAGGAGCTCTTCGCCCGCGCCGTGCACGTGAACTCCAAGCGGCGCGAGCGGCCCTTCGTGAAGGTCGACTGCGCGGCGCTGCCCGGCACCCTGATCGAGAACGAGCTGTTCGGCCACGAGAAGGGCGCCTTCACCGGCGCCGAGGCGCGGCACCCGGGCAAGTTCGAGGTCGCCGACGGCGGCACCGTCTTCATCGACGAGCTGGGCGAGCTGCCCTTGCCGGTGCAGGG
>JBBIOE010000346.1:0-5307 GCA_037443525.1 Archangiaceae bacterium
GGCGGCAGGGGGCTGGGCCGCGGCCACCGGCGGCTGCACGGCGGCGGCAGGCGGCTGCGCCACGGCCACCGGCGGCTGCACCACCACCGGCGGAGTCTGGCCCTGCTTCCCCACCAGGTAGACCACGGCCAGGAGGAGCAGGAGCACCACGATTCCGCCGCCCACCGACAGGCCGATGACCAGGTTCCGGTTCGACTGCGGCCGGTACGAGGAGACGGCCGGCGCGCTGAAGGTCGCGCCTGGGTTCGCCATGTAAGGGTTCACCGGCGCGGGGCGCTGGAGCGGCTGCGCGTGCGGCAGCGAGGGCTCGCGCTCGCGCACCACCGGCGCCGCCGGGGCGACGGGCGCGCGGGAGTGCTCACCGGGCGCCGGGTCCTGCGAGGGCAGATCGAGCAGCCCGCGCATGGGAGACGGCTCCTCGGCGGGTGGCGGCGGCTCGGCCTTCTTCGGCGGAGGCTTGGACAAGGCCTCCATCTCGTCCTTCACCAGCGAGGCCAGGGCCGAAGCGGCCGAGGGGCGCCAGGTGCCGGTGCTCTCGGCCTCGGCGACGTTGGAAGACGGCGCGGCGGAGATCGGCACCTGCATCTCCGACTGCATCGTCTGCACCATGCCGCCCGACGAGAACGCCGACTGCACCGGCACGCTCATCACCGCCGGAGAGCTCGAGACCACCGGCGCCGCCACCACGATGGGCTTGGGCGGCTTGGGCGCCAGCACGCTGGCCAAGGCCCTCACGTCGGACAGAGGCACCCAGTCGCCCATGCCGCCGCGCCAGCACAACGAGTCGGGGCCGATCTCGCCCGCGTCCCAGTGCTTCTTCACCTGCTCGAGGGTGAGCGGCCCGGTCTGCTTCTCGTTGATGGCGACGTACCAGTCGGTCGTCGGTACGTCCTCGACCTTCACGGCCTCCTTCGCCTTCTCGGCGTCGGCGCTCTGCTCGGCGAGCTGCTTCACCACGCTCGCGTCGATGACTCGGGTGCTCTGGCGATCGTCCTCGCCGTTGAGCGCGTTCGCCTTGTTCCCCTGGCCCGCGCCCGACAGCACCTGATCGAAGACCGCTCCGATCTCGTCCTCGTCGGCGCCGAGGAGACTGTTCTCCATCTTCTCTTCCTTCTGGGCGGCGCGCTTGGCCTCGTTCTTCTTCGCCAGCGCTTCCTTCTCCGCCGGCGTCGAGGCGGGCAGCTCCATCTGCGTCGGCGCGCCGTTGCCCTTGGCGGCGGAGGCGGAGGCGGTCGGCTGCACGTCGTCGCCCGGGTTCGTCATCTCGGCGCCAGCGCCCTCGCCGTCCTTCAGCGGGGTCTGGAGCACCTGGGTGGCCAGCGCGTCATCGGGATCGTTCGATTGCGCGACGGGGCCTCCGGCCGCCTCCTTCGGGGCTCCGTCCTTCTTGACCAGAATGACGTAGCCGCACTTGCGGCATCGGACCTTGACGCCCTTCGGCCCGACCTTCTCGTCGTTGATCATGTACTGCGCGCGGCAGCTTTCACAGACGAAGCGCATTCAGGACCCGTGTAAAATATGAAAAACTCTAGGTTTCCGTTCCATTGGGGTCAAGAGAACGGACGCCAGTCGGGCAGCGGAAGTTCCCCGCCCTCAGACGTTTGGAAAATTCGATCAGTGCTTCAGGCTACTTGCGGACGGCGACCTCGACGTTCGTGCCTACCGCGACGCGGAGGGCGTGCAAGTCCTCGCCCAAGGCGAAGCCCATCAGGTCCCGAATCTTGGAGCGCGGCTGCACTCGGAAGACGCTCCCAGTCTCGGCCATGACCATCTTCTTCACCGGCTCGATGTCGCCGGCGACGAACGCTCCGGCGCGCGTGGCCGACAACTCTGCGCCCTCGATGTAGTTGCGTAGGTCGTTGGGCGTCGCGACCTTCACGTACTCTCGCGCGACGCGGACCAGGGCCCCGCGCGCCTGCTCGGTGAGCGAGCGCTCGAGCAGCTTGCGCTCGGTGTCGATGGCGCGCAGGTCGGCGGTGAAGCGGAAGCGCTCGACCGCGAAGCTGATCGCCGCCTGGAGCACTGCCTCGAGCCGCTCCGCCGACAGCCGCGCGGTGAGGATCAGCTCGGGCCGGAGCAGCGCCAGCGTGCGGCCCAACAGGTAGTAGACCTCTTTCTGCCCGGCCTCGCCGAAGAAGCGGCCGCCGACCTTCAGCGCCACCGGGTCGGTGTGGAGAATCTCCACGCCCACCATCGGGTCGGGAGCCTGCTCGGTGGTGCGCTTGGCCGCGAGCTCGCGCTTGGTGGCCAAGAAGGGCGAGAACAGCGCCACCTGCTCCATGCCGAACAGCCGCGTCACGTAGCGGAAGTGGTGAATCTGGTACTCCTGCGCCGTGGCCACGTCGATGAGGTGCTTCTTCGGGTTCACGCCGTAGCGCGCCGGGTCTTCCTTGTAGAGCCCGCCGGCCTGCTCGAAGAGGATCGCGAGCAGCTCACCGAGCGGCCCGCGCACCTTGGGGTGGAAGAGGTGCTGCTGCCAGAGGCGGTCGGTGAGCTGCCGCTGCGCCACCTCGCGCTTCTTCGCGTAGGGCGACAGCTTGGTGAGGATCTCCTTCTCCCCCTGCCCCACCTCGCCGATGAGCCCACTCGCCACCTGCGCCGCCAGCCACGCCGAGTCGTAGTCCTTCCTCTTGGCCGCGAGCTCCGCCAGCGCCGAGGCCACCTTGCCCGGCGAGGTCGTCATCGGCAGCGCGCGCCGCCAGGCGTCGATGGCCTGCTGCTCGTAGCCGGCTTGCGTCTGGGCCAGGGCGGCGAACTGCTCCTGCACCTCGACCGAGTCGGGCAGACCCTGTGCAACCACCTTGTAGACCTCGACGGCCGCGTCGGGCGCCTTCATCACGTTGAGGTACAGGTCGCCGAGCGCCTTCCACAAGGTCATGCGCGCGGTGTGTGTCTCCTCGGACTTCGGGAGGCGGCCGATCATGCGCTTGTAGTTCTCGTCGAGCGTCTTCCACTTCTTGTTGCGGCCGAGCAGCGACTCCAGCGCCGAGAAGGCCTCGATGAAGTGCCAGTCGAGATCGAGCGCGGCGTTGAAGGCGCCCGCCGCCTTGTCGAGGTCCATCAGCTCGTCGCGGGCGATCTCGCCGAGCGCGAACCACACCCGCTTGGCCTTCTGCGGGTCGCCGGTCAGGGCCGGCGTGGCGAGCATCTTCTCCAGGGTCTCCGCTGCCTTCGCGCCCTGCTTGGTCTCGCGGTAGAGCACGTAGAGCGCGTCGAGCGCCTCGATGGTTTCCGGCCGCTCCTTGAGCGCGGTGAGGTAGGCCTCGATGGCGACGTACGGGTCGTTGAGCTTCTCGCGCGCGAGCTTGCCCAGCGCCACGCCGCACTCGAAGCGCTCGTCGCCGGTGGCGACCTGCAAGAGCTTCTGCCGGTAGTCGGCAGCCTTGTCCCAAGCCTGGTTCTGCTCACACAGGGCCACCATCGAGCGCAGCGACGCCTCGTGCTGCGGGTCGATGCCGAGCGCCTTCTCGAAGTGGTTCTCGGCCTTGTCGAGCTGCTTCTGCTGGGAGTGCAGATCGCCGAGCGTCCAGTAGATCTCCGCGACCTCGAGGTCGGTGAGATCGCCGCGGTGGTGCACCAGGATGCTCTGGTACACGCGCTGCGCCTCCTCCCAGCGGTTCACCTCGACCAGCAGGTGACCGTAGCCCTCCAGCACCGCGAGGTAGGTCGAGTCGAGCTGGTAGGCCTTCTCGTAGGCGTTGATGGCCTTGTCGCGCTTCTGGACCTTCTCGCAGACGTAGCCGAGCCGGTAGAAGCGGCGGCAGAGCTCCTTGGCCAACTCGGGCTCGTCGGGCTTCTCGGCGTACTGCTTCGACATCTGGGCGGTGACGATGTCGAGCATCTGCTCGCAGCCAGCCCAGTTCTCCCGCGAGAGGTAGATGTCGGCCAACGGCCTCGCGGCCTCGAGGCTGTCGGGGACGAGCCGAATCGCCTCCTCGTAGTGCTTCGCGGCCTCGTCCCGGTTCTCGCGGCCCTCGTAGTAGCGGGCGACCTCGAGGAAGGCTCTGGCTTTCTCCGTCGGGTCCTCGGTCTGCTTCGCCTCCTCGATGAGCGCCTTCTCGTAGGAGTCGAAGTCGCGCTCGATCTCGTAGAGCCCCTTGAGCGCGCGGATCGCCGGCAGATAGCCCGGGTCGATGCGCAGGGCCTCGTGGTACCCGCGCTTGGCGCTCGACGGGTCGATCAACATGTCTTCGTTGATCTTGCCCATGCGGAACCACAGCTCGACCGCCTCGGGCGTCGAGCCCGAGACCTGCGCCTCGCGCTCCAGCATGTCGAGGGCGAAGGGCCAGTTGCCGCTGCGCTCGTAGAGCATGCCGAGGGCGTGCATCGCCGGCCGGCACTTGGGGTTCATCTCCAACGCCTGATGGTAGGTGGAGACCGCGCGGTCCACCGCCTTGAGCTGCTGGTGGAAGATGTCGCCGAGCTCGACACAGAGCTCGGCCTTCTCCTCGGGGTTGGTGAGCAGCTGGATGTGGCGATCGACCACCCCGATGAGCTCGTCCCACCTTCCCTGGGTCTTGCGCAGCCGCTCCAGGGACTTGATGGCCTGAAGGTTCTGCGGGTCGACCTCAAGCGCGGCGCTGATGCAGGCGTCGGCGTTGGTGAGGTTCTGGAAGCGCTCCTCCCAGATGGACGCGCTCTTGAAGAGAATGCGCACCCGCTCGCGGTAGTCGCTGGCGAGCTCGAGCTGCCGCTCGTAGACCGAGAGCAGCTCGGCCGGCCGATCGAGCTTCGAGTAGAGCCGCTCGAGCGACTCCAGCGCCGCCACGTTGGCCGGGTCGAACTCCAGCGCCTGGCGGTAGCCCTCGATGGCCGCTTCGTCGTCGAGCAGCTCGCGCTCGTAGACGACCGCCACCTCGACCTGCAGGCGCGCGCGCTCCTCGGGCGTGGGCGCCACGTCGCGCATGCGCAACAGCGTGGAAGCCACCGCGGTGAAGTTGCCGGCCTTCTTCTGCAGCGCGGCCAACACTGACAGGGTGTCGAGATCGGGCTCGAGATCGAGCGCGCGCATGAGGGCGCTCTCGGCCTCGCGGGGATCGCCCAGCGTGTCGCTCCAGACGCGGGCGATCTCGCGCAGGATCTCCTTGCGCTTCTCGAGGGAGGGCGTGGCCTCGAGCTTCTGCTCCAGCGAGACGACGTACTCCTTGTTCTGGCCGCGGCGGGCGAACATCTTCGCCAGCCGCTCCAGCGCGGTCTCGTTGGTGGGGTCGAACTCGAGGATCTTGCGCAGCTCCTTCTCCGCCGCCTCGGAGTCGTCGAGCTTCTGGTCGTAGACGCGCGCCAGCGTCAGGTACATGCGCTCGGCCA
>JBBIOE010000347.1:0-5303 GCA_037443525.1 Archangiaceae bacterium
CCGCTACGCTCAAGGCCGAGGCGTGGCAGAAGCGCCTGACCCAGCTCCAGACCCTGCGCGCCGAGGGGCTGGCCCGGGCCAGCGAGCTGGCGGAGGTCGAGGCGCTGGTGGCCACTGCCCTGGCCGACCAGCAGGCCGCCCGGGCCACGCTGCGCGCCGCCGGCCTCGGGGACGCGAGCGCGGAGGCGCTGCTCAAGGGTGACGGCACGGTGCCCTTGCGCGCGCCGCTCGCCGGCGTGGTCATCTCGGTGAAGGCGCTCTTGGGCGAGGTGCGCGAGCCCGCCGGCGAGCCGCTGGTGGAGATCGCCGGCGAGGGCTTCGGCCTGGTCGAGGCGCGCTTGCCGGTCGACGTGCCGGGCGGCGCGGCGCTGGTCTTCGTGGGCTCCACCGGGGTCGAGACGCCGCTGCGGGTGGTGAGCCAGTCGCCGCGCCTGGAGGCGAAGGACGGCGCGCGGCTGCTGTGGCTCGAGGCCACCGACGCCGGCCTGCCGGTGGGCGCGGCGGGGCGCGTCAAGCTGGTGGTCCCCGACTCCTGGCGCGCGGTGCCGGTGAAGGCGGTGCGCGGCGAGGGTGAAGCGGCCCAGGTCTTCGTCCGCGCGGCCGACGGCGTGAAGGCCCAGCCCGTGCGCCTGATGGCCAAGAGCGGCGCCGAGGCGGTGGTGGACGGGCTCCCCGAGGGCGCCGAGGTGGCCGCCGACGCCGACGAGGCGGGCAAATGATTCGACGAATCGCCGAGCTGTCCGTCGATCATCGCGGCGCGGTGGTGGCCGCGGTGCTGGCGCTGGCGACCATCGCGGTGGCCATCGGCGCGAAGCTCCGCCTCGACGCCCTGCCCGATCTCACCAACAACCAGGTGCTGGTGCTCACCCGCGCGCCCGGCCTCACCCCCGAGGAGGTGGAGCGCATCGTCACCCGGCCCATCGAGGTGGCGCTGGGCGGCGTGCCCGGCATCATCGAGCACCGCAGCCTCTCGCGGTACGGCATCTCCTCGGTGACGGTGGTCTTCGAGGACGAGGTCTCACCCTGGCTCGCGCGGCAGATGGTCTCGGAGCGCCTGCTCGGCGTCGAGCTCCCCCAAAGCGTCGGGTCGCCGGAGCTCGGGCCCTTGAGCGGTGGCCTGGGAGAGATCTTCCACGTCACCCTGTCCTCGCCCCGGCGCACGCCGGCGGAGCTGCTCGAGCTCGCCACCTTCCGGGTCGCGCCCACCTTCAAGGCGGTGCCGGGCGTGGTGGAGGTGAACTCCTGGGGCGGCGCGCAGCGCACCCTCGACGTCGCCGCCGACGCGTCCAAGCTGGCCGCGCGCGGCATGACCCTCGACTCCTTGAAGGAGGCCCTCGGGCGCTCCAGCGGCTCGCTCGCGGCCGGCTCCTTGCCCCGGGGCGAGGGGCAGGTGCTGGTGCGCGCGCTGGCGCGGCCGGTGACGCCGGGAGAGCTCGGCGCCGCCGTGGTCTCCGAGCACTCGGTGCGCGCGGCCGACGTGGGCGAGGTGCGCGACGGCACCCAGCTGCGCCTGGGCGCCTCCACCGCCAACGGCCGCGGCGAGACCCTCTACCTGATGGTGCAGATGCTCCGCGACGCCAACGCCCTCGACGTGACGGCCCGCCTCCACGAGGCGCTGCCGCAGGTGCGCGCCGCGCTGCCGGAGGACGTGCGCGTGGACGTGGTCTACGACCGCAGCGAGCTGGTGTACGGCACGCTCAAGACGGTGGGCAAGAACCTGGTCGAGGGTGCGCTCCTGGTCATCGGCGTGCTCCTCCTCTTCCTCGGCAGCTGGCGCGCGGGCCTGTTGGTGGCGAGCGTGATTCCGCTCTCCATGGCCTTCGCCACCGCGCTGATGACGCTCTTCAACATGCCCGGCAACCTGATGAGCCTGGGCGCGCTCGACTTCGGCCTGTTGGTCGACGGCGCCATCGTGTTGGTGGAGGCGCTCTTCCATCACCTCCACGGCATGCACGGCCTGTCCAAGGACGACATGCGCACCGAGACCCGCACCATCTCCGGCCGCACCGCGCGCCCGGTGTTCTTCTCGGTCTTGGTCATCCTCCTCGTCTACGTGCCGGTGCTCTCGCTCACCGGCGTCGACGGCAAGCTCTTCCGCCCGATGGTGCTGATGGTGGTGTTCGCGCTGCTCGCGGCGCTCATCCTCTCGGTGACCTGGATTCCGGCCATGGCCAGCCTGGTCATCAGGCCCAAGGACATTCCGGTGAGGGACCCGCTGCCGGTGCGCGCCCTCGACTGGTTCACCCCCAGGCTGCTCAAGCCCACGCTCGCCAACCGGCCCGGGGTGGCGGTGGGGGCGCTGGCGATGCTCACGGTGGGCATCGTCCTCGCGGCCAAGCGCGGGGTGGAGTTCACCCCCCAGCTCGACGAGGGCTCGCTCGTCATTCAGACCACCCGCGCCCCCGACATCTCGCTGGAGGCGGCCATCGCCGAGGCCGGCCGGCTGGAGAAGGTGGTGCGGGAGAAGTTCCCCGAGGTGAGGAGCATCGTCTCGCGCATCGGCAGCCCGGCGGTGGCCACCGACATCATGGGCCTCGAGCAGGCCGACGTCTTCGTGCAGCTCGCGCCGCGCGCGCAGTGGCGGCCGGGCTGGGACACCGCGCGCCTGGTGAAGGAGCTCGACGAGACCCTGGGCAAGGAGGCGCCCGGCGGCGCGCCCGCTTTCACCCAGCCGATTCAGATGCGCTTCAACGAGCTGCTCGGCGGCGCGGTCACCGACGTGGCCATCAGCGTCTACGGCGAGGACCTGATGGAGCTCGGCGCCAAGTCGCAGGCGGTGGCGGCCGCGGTCTCGAAGGTCATGGGCGCGGAGGACGTGCGCGTGCTCGCCCCGCCGCCGGTGCCCCTGGCCACGGTGCGCCCGCGCCCCATCGACGCGGCGCAGGTGGGCTTCACCGCCCAGGAGGTGCTGGAGGCGGTGCAGGCGGCGCGGGTGGGCCTGGAGGTCGGCACCACCTGGGACGGCCCGGTGCGGGTGCCGATGCGGCTGGTGCTCGACGGCGTCGCCGACGCGCGGACCCTGCCGGTCTTGCCCCTGCCCTCCACCACCGGCGGCGTGATTCCCCTCTCGCGCGTGGCCGAGGTGGACACCGTCGAGGCCCCGAGCCTGGTGAACCGCCGCAACGGAGAGCGCCGCCTGCAGGTGGGCTTCAACGTGCGCGGGCGCGATCTGGGGACGGTGGTGAAGGAGGCCCAGGCCCGGGTGTCGGACGAGGTCAAGCTGCCGCGCGGTTATCGGCTCGAGTGGGGCGGCCAATACGAGAACCTCACCAACGCCTCGCGCCGGCTGTCGCTGGTCATCCCCGGCGTGCTGATACTCATCCTGGTGGTGCTCGCGATGACCTTCCAACGGCTGCGGCCCGCGCTGGTGGTGCTCTCCCTCATCCCCTTCGCGGCGGTGGGCGGCGTGGCGGCCTTGTGGGTGAGCGAGCTGCCCATCTCCCTGCCCTCGGCCATCGGCTTCATCGCGCTCTCCGGGCTGGCGGTGATGTGCGGCGTGGTGTGGGTGACCCGGGCCTTGGAGCTGGAGGCGGAAGGGCACGACACGGTGGCGGCGGCGCGCGAGGCCACGTTGTCCCGGGTGCGCCCGGTGGTGGTGATGGGCCTGGTGGCGGCGCTGGGCTTCGTGCCCATGGTGCTGGCGAAGGGCGTTGGCGCCGAGGTGCAGCGGCCGCTGGCGACGGTGGTGGTGGGCGGGCTGGGCACCGCGGTCTTCGCCGCGCTCATCCTGCTGCCGGCCATGTACCCGTGGCTGATGCCGAGGCGGAAGCGGCTCTCCGGAGGTGAGGCGTGAAGCTCTTGCTCGTGGAGGACGAGCCCAAGATGGCGCGCATGCTCCAGCGCGGCCTGGGCGAGGAGGGCCACCAGGTCGACGTGTGCGAGAAGGGCGAGGAGGCGTTCACCCAGGGCACCGAGGTCACCTACGACGTCATCGTCCTCGACTGGAGCCTGCCCGACACCGACGGCGTCTCCATCTTGAGGCGCTGGCGCGAGTCGGGGGTGTCCACGCCGGTCTTGATGCTCACCGCGCGTGGCTCGGTGGGCGAGAAGGTCACGGGCCTCAAGGCCGGCGCCGACGACTACCTGGTGAAGCCCTTCGACTTCGAGGAGCTGTTGGCGCGGCTGTTGGCGCTGTCGCGGCGCGCGCTGGGAGGGGCGGGCACGCCGCACCTCAAGAGCGTCTCGCTGGACGCGAAGAAGCGCGTGCTGCGCTGCGAGGGGCGCGAGGCCGAGCTCACCGGCCGTGAGTTCGCGCTGGCGCAGGAGCTCTTCACCCACCCCAACGAGGTGCTGTCGCGCTCGCGGCTCCTCTCGGCGGTGTGGGGCACGAGCTTCGACGGCAGCCCCAACGTGGTGGACGTGTACGTCGGCTACCTGCGCGCCAAGCTGGAGGGCGTGGGGGCCAAGGACGTGGAGCTCTCGGCGGTGCGCGGGGTGGGCTACCGGCTCGCCGCCAAGGAGGCCGCTCGGTGACGCTCTCCGCGCGCCTGTGGCTGTACGGCGCGGCGGTGCCCGTCGTCGTGCTCGCCCTGGCGCTGGTGGCGACCGATCGCCTCTTCCACCTGGCCCAGGAGCGCAGCCTCGACCGCGCGCTCCTCGCCCAGGCCGCGGTGGAGAGCGTGAGCCTCTTCGACAGCCCAGGCCACGAGGTGCAGCTGCACATGGCCACCTCGCCTCTGGTGGAGAGCGTGCGCCCCTTCGCGCCGGAGGGCGTGCTCTTCGGCCCCGAGGGCGAGGAGGAGACGCGCTACCCGCCGCCCAAGGTGGACACGCCAAGGGAGCGCCTTGCGCCGCTCTCTCCGCGAGACGTGCCGGTGCTGGACACGGTGCAGGCGGGCGAGGAGCGGCTCCGGCGGCTCACGGTGACGGTGCTCTCGCCGCTGGGGAAGCCCTTTACCCTGCGCCTCATCGCCTCGATGGCGCAGCTCGACCACGCCGCGCTGGCGGTGCACCAGGTGGCCCTCATCTCGGTGGGGGCGGCGGCGCTGGTGCTGGTGACCTTGCAGACGGTGCAGGGTCGGAAGCTCAGGCGGCGGCTGGAGGAGCTCCACCAGCACCTCGAGGCGGTGCAGGCGGGGCACCTCGCGCGGACGTTGCCGCCGGACCCGGAGCGCGACGAGGTGGCGGACCTGCGGCACGTGCTGGCGGCGACCACCGAGACCCTGGAGGCGGCGCGGGCCCAGCAGGAGCGGCTGCTGGCCGACGCGGCCCACGAGCTGCGGACGCCGCTGACGCTGATGCGCACCAGCCTCGACCTCGCCTTGCGGCGGCAGCGGAGCGCCGAGGAGCTGCGCCAGGCGCTC
>JBBIOE010000348.1:0-5245 GCA_037443525.1 Archangiaceae bacterium
TGGCACCGGCGGCACCGGCGGCACCGGCGGCACGGGCGGCACGGGCGGCACCGGTGGCACGGGTGGCACCGGCGGCACCGGCGGCACCGGCGGCACCGGCGGCGGCTCGACGGAGAACTGCTCCGACGGCATCGACAACGACGGCGATCGGGCCATCGACTGCGGCGACGCGAAGTGCACCGGCGACGCCGCGTGCACCAACCTCCAGGACGGCTCCGCCTGCCTCGCCGACGGTCAGTGCGCCGGAGGCAAGTGCTACTCCGAGGCGAGCTCCGGGAACCCGAACGGCATGTGCTCGAACGCCGCGCCCTGCACCATCGGCTCGACCACGGGCTGCAACGGAGGGTACTGCGTCAAGGCCGGGACCTCGACCGTGTGTCGCATGAAGTGCACCGGCACGGGCCTCGGCGCCACCGGCCGCTGCCGCGAGGGGTTCTTCTGCGCGGACTCCGACACCACGGCGACCAACGGCAACAACGTCTGTTACCCGATGTGCATCAGCGACGCGGAATGCTCCGGCTCCGGCGTCGGTTACGGGTGCAACCCGTTCAGCAAGCGCTGCGAAAACAAGGACCGTGGACTCGGCCGGTACGGCGCGGCCTGCACCTCGGGCGCTCAGTGCGAGACGGGGAGCTGCCTCACCGGCGTCGACTGGCCGGGGGGCTATTGCGCGGGGTATTGCCGTGGAGATCTCAACAACTGCGCCGCCGGCGGCTACTGCGACTTCAAGGCCAGCTACGGAGACAACTGGGGCTCCTGCGTCGAGGCCTGCACCACCAGCTCTCAGTGCCGGCAGTCGAGCAACTACAACTGCTGGAAGTATCCGGCGGGCAGCACCAACTACGTCTGCCTCTGCCGCGCCACCGGCGAGACTTGCCAGCTCGACACCGACTGCTGTGGGGGCTCTTGCGACAACGGCTGGTTCTTCCCGACGTACACCTGCAACTGACCCCGTGAGCTCCACCGTCCTCGTCGTCGACGACGATCACGCCAACCTCGAGTCGGTCTGCCGCATCTTCCAGAAGGAGGGCGTGGCCACCCTCGCCGCCTCCAACGGCACCGAGGCGCTCGAGCTCTTGCGCAAGCCCGAGGTGGGCGTCGTCGTCACCGATCTGATGATGCCGGGCCTCGACGGCCAGGGCCTGCTCAAGGCCGCGCGCACCATGCGCCCCGACGTCGAGGTGGTGCTGATGACCGCGTACGGCACCGTGGAGACCGCGGTGGCCGCCATGCGCGACGGCGCGTACGACTTCATCACCAAGCCGCTCAAGCGCCACAGCCTGGTGAAGGCGGTGCAGAAGGCGATGGAGAAGCAGCAGCTCGTCGCCGAGAACCGCGACCTGAAGGCCCAGCTCGCCGCCGTCGGCCAGAAGCAGGTCGTCGGCCAGTCGCCCGCCTTCCGCGCCTTCATGGACGTGCTGCTGCAGGCCGCGCCGTCCACCGCGACCGTGCTGCTCATCGGCGAGTCGGGCACCGGCAAGGAGCTCGCCGCGCGCTTCGTTCACGAGATGTCGCCGCGGGCGAAGGGGGCCTACGTCGCGGTCAACTGCGCCGCGCTGCCCGAGACCATCCTCGAGGCGGAGCTCTTCGGCGTGGAGAAGGGCGCCTTCACCGGCGCGGTGGCCCGCAAGGAGGGGCGCTTCGAGCGCGCCAACGGCGGCACCCTCTTCCTCGACGAGGTCGGCGAGCTGGCGCCCTCGGCGCAGGTGAAGCTGTTGCGCGTCCTCCAGGAGGGTGAGGTGGAGCGCCTCGGCGGCACCCAGACCATCAAGGTCGACGTGCGGCTCGTCGCCGCCACCAACAAGGACCTGCCCCGCGAGGTGGCCGAGGGCCGCTTCCGCGAAGACCTCTACTACCGGCTCAACGTGGTCGAGGTGCGCATCCCCTCGCTGGCGTCGCGGCGCGAGGACATTCCCCTGCTCGCCGAGCACTTCCTCAAGCGCTACGCCGCGAAGAACTCGAAGCAGGTGCGCGGCTTCTCCGACGACGCGGTGCGGGTGCTCGAGAACTATGCCTGGCCCGGCAACATTCGCGAGCTGGAGCACGCCGTCGAGCGCGCGGTGGTGCTCTGCCGGGGCGACGTCATCGAGGTGCACGATCTGCCCGAGGCGGTGCGCAAGGGGCCCATGGGCTCGGCGTCGCAGATCGTCATCCCCGTCGGCACCCCGATGGACGAGATCGAGCGCCGCGTCATCCACGAGACGCTGCGGCAGACCAAGGGTGACAAGAACCTCGCCGCCCGCATGCTCGGCATCGCCGCGCGCACCATCTACCGGAAGCTCGCCGCCGAGGAAGAGAAGAGCGGCCCCACCGCGCCCGAGCCGGGCCCGGCAGAGCCGCCGAAGGCCTGACCGGCGACCGCGTCCTCCCTACTCGTCCGCTCTCGGCGCCAGCGCCCGCGCCAGGGCCTGCACCCGGTCGCGCAGCGCGTCCTTGTCCTCGGTGTCCGGGTCGGCCTCCAGCACGCTCGTGAGCAGCTCCACCACGTCGGCGGCGAGGTCCACGTCGCGGCCCTCCTGCGCCTTGTCCGCCAGCGAGAGCAGGTGGCGCTTGGCGAGCGCGAGCTCCTTCAGGTCGATGAGCGCGTCGATGGCGCCGAGCCGCACGTGATCGTCCTTCGCCGCGTCGCCGGCCAGCGCCTCGAGCTCGTGCTTCGCGCCCAAGAGGTCGCCCTTGGCGGCCCGCACCCGCGCCGCCGCCACGCCCTTGCGCACCGGGAAGAGCTTCTCCTCGATGGCCACGAAGCGATCCGCCAGCTCGGCGTGCCCGCGCTTCGCCAGCGCCTCGGCCATGCCGTCGAACGGCTCCAGCCACTCGTCCATGGTGCCGATGAGCTCGTTGATGAACTTGAGCAGCCGCGCCTCGTTGGTGGGCAGGCTCTTCAAGTAATTCTCGACCACCACCCAGCGCGTCTCGCGCGTGCCGTCGTCGGGCTTGCCGTCGAGCGCGCGATCGAGCTCGCCGAGCAGCTTCACCAGCGCCAGCGTGAGATCGGTCGGCGCGATCTCGCCCTTGCGCAGGCGCCGCCACAGCTCCTCGGAAGCCACCGCGGGGAAGTGCGAGAACTGCCCCGTGCCCTTCCACACCTGGTGCCACTCCGCCGCGATACCGAACGGGAACTCCTTGTCCGCCAGCGCGACGTACCTGGCCTCGTCGATGTCGACGCCGTAGTGCCGCAACGTGCCGAGGATGGCCTCGGTGGAGAACGTGTCGATGCCCTTCGCCTGCCAGCCCTTGTCCACGCGCGCTTCGCCCATGGCGCGGCACCCTGCCACGGGTCCGTTTCGAAGTCCGGCGCGATCCGCCGTCGCGCCCGGGCACGCCGACGCTGAACCGGGCCCCGCCTCAGCCGCCGAAGTCCCCGTGCCGCCCCGCGCCCTTGGCGAAGCGAGCCGCGCCCTCCACGCCCTCCCGCTCCAAGGCGCCGACGCCGCCGTGGAACTCGGCCAGCAGCGCCTGGGGGAGCGGGAGATCGAACTGCCCGTAGGCCGAGCGGCGATCGGCGTTCATGCACCCTTGAGGGAAGGCGGCGATCTCGAGGGCCAGGGCCTCCGCCGCGCGCCGCGCCTCGCCCTTCTGCACCACGCGGTTCACCAGCCCGAAGTCGAGCGCCTCCTTCGCGTGAACCGGGCGCCCGGTGAGGATGAGGTCCATCGCGCGCGACAGCCCGATGAGGCGCGGCAGCCGCACCGTGCCGCCGTCGATGAGCGGCACGCCGAAGCGCCGGCAGAAGACGCCCAACACCGCGTCCTCCTCGGCCACGCGCAGGTCGCACCACAGCGCGAGCTCGAGCCCGCCCGCCACCGCGTGCCCGGCGATCGCCGCCACCACCGGCTTGGTCAACAGCATGCGGCTCGGCCCCATCGGCCCCGGGCCGGTCGCCGCGACGTGGCTCTGCCGCTCGGTGCCGATGGCCTTCAGGTCGGCGCCCGCGCAGAAGGTCCCGCCCTCGCCCCACAACACCCCTACCTTCGCGTCCGAGGCCTCGAAGTCGCGAAAGGCCGCCACCAGCGCCTCGGCTGTGGGCCGATCCACCGCGTTGCGCGCCTCGGGCCGCGAGAGCACCACCGTCGAAACCGGCCCCTGCCGCTCGATGCGTACGCTCATCGCGCCAGTCTCCCAAGCCCCAGCCCGAACGTCGCGGGCTCCCCTCGCCTGTCAGGGCGTCACCGGCCCCCCTTCCCCGCTGACAATTTGTCAGTCGCTGCCCGAGCGGACGGGAAAAAACCCAAGCGTTCCGCGGCTCTCGGTGGCACTTGGATTGCTCCGTGCGCTCAACCGTGGAGTTCCTCTTCAAGCGACATTTCTGGCTCGTGCACCTGCTCTTCATCTTGGGCGTGGCCTGGCTCGTGACGAAGACCGGAAACGCGTTCGTCGAGAGCGCGCTGATGCCCCTGCCCTTGGGCACCGCGCGGGTGGCCCCCAAGCCGGTGCAGAAGGAGACCGTCGCCTCGCTCAACCTCGAGCGCATCGCCAAGATCACCGGCCTGCCGGTGCCCAAGCCCGAAGCCGAGGTGAAGGAGCCCGACACCAAGGCGCCGGTGGTGGACTTGAACGCCCCGCCGGTGAAGTGCTCCCTGCGCGTGCGGCTGCTCGGGACGCTCGTGTCGGAGTGGGCGCCGGAGTGGAGCGTGGCGTCGATTCAGGACGTCGTCACCTTGAAGACCCAGACCTACATGATCCACGACCTGGTGCAGGGCGCCGAGGTGCTGGAGATCGAGCGCGCCCGGGTCATCGTGCTCTACAACGGCCGCAAGGAGTACATCGACGGCACCGCCGGTGACGGCTCGGCCGCGCCGGCGCCCGCGCCAGTGGTGCAGGCGAGGCCGGTCAACGACGCGCCGCCGCCCTCGGTCGCGCTGGGCGCGGGCATCAAGGCCGTCGGCGAGAACGACTACGAGATCCCCCGCGCGGAGATCGACAAGACGCTCGCGAACCTGAACGACGTCGCCATGCAGGCGCGCATCGTGCCCGCGTTCAAGGACGGCGCCGCCACCGGCTTCAAGCTCTTCTCGATTCGCCCCGACTCCATCTACTCGAAGATCGGCATTCAAAACGGCGACGTGATCCGCCGCATCAACGGCTACGACTTGAACAGCCCCGAGAAGGCTCTCGAGATCTACTCCAAGCTCAAGGAGTCCTCGCGCATCGACATCGAGGTCGAGCGCAACGGCTCCACGGTTCGAAAGACCTACAAGGTCCAGTGACGCTCTCCATGCTCCGCCAACTCCTGCTCGCGGTTTCG
>JBBIOE010000349.1:0-5143 GCA_037443525.1 Archangiaceae bacterium
CGGTGCCGCCGCCGGTCGCGCCTCCGCCGGTGCCGCCACCCGTGGCGGCGGTACCTCCTGTCCCCGTGTCTCCACCCGTTCCGCCACCGGTCCCATTGGCAGCGGCGTTATTGCAGTTACACCCTGACATCACGGTCAGCGTGAGAACGACACCAATCAGCTTGCGCATGAACCCTCTCCGGAGTGAATCGGCCTTCGACGGAGACTCTCATGGCATTCGGTCGACCACAGCGACTTTCCCCTACAGGCACGGTGGCCGTTCCACATGCGACAGGGTCTTCCAGGAGAGCTTCATGGAGGACCTGAGCGGTTGGGTCTCGAAGGCCCAGGGTGGAGACGAGGCGGCCTACCGGGAGCTCTTCCGGGCGTGCCGGCCTGCGGTGGTGAGGCTGCTGCGCGGCTTCCCCCTCGATCCCGACGAGATTGAAGATCTGGTGCAGGAGAGCTTCGCCCGCGCCTTCCGTGGGCTGCCCCGCCTGAAGGCCTCGGCCGCGTTCGCTCCCTGGCTCCTCACCATCGCCCGCAATCGGGCGTTGACGGCCATGTCCCGGAAGTCCGTAGGGGAGAAGTTCAAGACCGAGCTGGAGCACGAAGCGCCAGTGTCCGCCGCGATGCACCCGGAGTCATTCCATCAAGAGGTCGACGTCGCGGTCGTCCGAGAGCTGATCGAGCAGATGCCCGAGGGCTCGGAGAAGGAAACGGTGGTGCTCTTCTACGTGGAAGGAGAGCTGTCGGCGCGAGAGATCGCCGAGCGGCAGGGCGTCGGGAAGAGCGCGATCACCATGCGGCTCGAGCGGTTCAGGGCGCGCATCAAAAGAGAGCTCTTGGCCCGGCTGGTGCGGGCCCGCTGGGATTAGAGAAGGAGAAGGACGATGGAGCACCTGACGGAAGAGCGCCTGAAGGCCCTGCTCGCGGATCCCTCGAGCCACGCCGCCCTGCGCGAGCACCTGAAGGCGCCGTGCGAGGTCTGCGAGACCTTCCTGGCCAGCCACGAGGTGGACGGACTCGAGGGGCACGTCGATCTCGCCGCGCTCAAGCCGCACCTCGACGCGCCGGCGACCCTCGACGAGCTGGGCTGGCAGCGGCTCAAGAAGGGCATGAAGCGGAAGAGCCCCCTGCGCCTCGGCGCGGCGCTTGCCCTGGCCGCCGGGCTCGCCGTGGCATTGGGCCTGACCCTCGCTTTCCCGCGGGTGGCGCCGATGGAGCAGGGGATGAAGGGCCCGGCGTCGCCGCTGCACCTGGAGCTCATGGCCGCGGCCAAGGCCGCCGACGGCTCGTTCTACCGCGTCAGCGACGGCGCTACGGTGCCGGGCAGCTCCACCCTCGTCTTCCGCTACACCATCAACGAGGCGGCGCAGGCCACCCTGTGGCTGGTGCGCGAGCACCAGGCCCCCCAGCGCCTGGGCACCGTGCGGCTCGAGCCGGGCACCCACGAGCTCACCTCCGCCGAGGGCGCCCTGGTCGGTGTGTCGATGCAGGGAGAGGTGGGACAGGTGTCGGTGGTGGTCGTTCCCGGCGAGGCCCAAGGCCCGGAAGAGGCCCCTCGCGCCCTGGGACGTATAGACTCCGAAGCTCCAAGCGCCGTCGGCCGCGTGACGGTGCACGTGCAACCCTGAAGTCCGGAGGGCCTTTGCCGAAGCGAGTCCGACTCGTCGCGATGGCGTGCGCGCTCCTTTGGGGGTGTTCGCACTCGTCCGGCGAAAAGGGCGGGTTGGTGTCCGTGTCCGCGACCCCCGAGGAGCTGCAGCGGGGCTTCGAGTCGCGGCGCTTCGCCTTGCTCATCGGCGTGACGGAGCTCGACGACGACGCCTGGCGGCCGCTGCGCTTCGCGAAGAAGGACGCACACGACTTCGCCAGCGCGCTCCGCGACCCCGGCCTCGGGCACTTCGGCGACGTGACCGTGCTCACCGACCGGGCGAGCACCACGCGCGGGGGCATCCTCTCCGCGGCGCGCGCGCTGGCCGCCAAGGCCGATCGCCCCGACGACATCATCCTCGTCTACGTGTCGGCCCACGGCACGCTCGCCAGGGACGGGCAGGGGAGCCTCAGGCGCTACCTCGTCTCCAGCGACGCCCAGATGCGGAAGGCCTCGCAGACCGCGCTCTCGGTGGAGGAGCTGGAGAGCGCCATCGACGCCGCGGGCTCGAGGCGGCGGGTGCTGGTTCTCGCCACCTGCCACTCCGGCGCCGGCAAGTCGCTCCTGCCGAGCGCGCTCCAGGGCGAGCTCGCGTCGCTCAAAGGCGCCACCTTCGAGCGCCCCCTGGAGGAGGCGTCGAAGGCGAACATCGTGCTCTCGGCCTCCGACTGGGGTGAGACGGCGCGCGAGGACGAGACCCTCCAGAACGACGTGTACACGCACTTCCTCGTCGAGGGCCTCATTGGCGGGGCCGATCGCAACGGCGACGGAGCCGTGAGCGCCACCGAGGCGCACGACTACGCACGGCGCCACACCTGGACCTTCTCCTCGGGACGCCAGCGGCCGTCGGCCGAGCTGCTCGAGGTGGGGGCCGACCCGGTGCTCCTGTCGGGCTCCATTCGCCGCACCGGCCAGCCGGAGCTCTACTCGTACGCGCCGAGGCTCGACGGCTTCACCGTGCGCATCGACGGCGAGCAGCGCGGCGAACTGCCCGGCGGCATCGCGCTCCGCCCTGGGCTGCATCAGATCGAGCTCACCAAGGGCTCGGACGTCCTCTACTCCGACGGCCTCAACGTGGGCCTGGGGGAGCGGGTGGACCTCGAGCGCCTGGTGGCGCACACGGAGCCCAGCCGCTCGCTGAGCCTGGCCGGCGGCCTGCTCGGCTTCGTCGATCAACAGAGCCGCGACCAACTCTTCCCCGCGGCGCCGAACGTGGGCGTGGCCTTCCGGGCCGACCGGGCGCTGCTCGATCGCGTGTCGGTGGGGGTGGACCTGTCCGGCTACTCCGGTCCCCAGCAGCTCCAGCTTACGGGTGGGACGATTCCCTTCACCGCCACCAGCCTGCTCCTCGGGGCGTCGGCCCTCTACACCATCGACTGGCGCGACCTGTCCTTCCTCATCGGCCCTCGGGTGGCCGCGCTGTGGGTCCAGCGGTCTTTCTCCTTGAGCGCCTACTCGAAGGATCAGACGGCCTTCACCATCACCCCGGGAGCACACGTGGGCATCGCGCTACATCTCAGCCGCGCGTGGGAAGCGAGCCTGAACGGGCAAGCGATGCTCACGGTGTTGGCGGTCGATGGGCAGACGCGGGTGCTGGGGTTCGCCGGTGGGTGGTTGGCCGTGGGGTACCGATTCTGATGCGACGACTGATCGCCATCGCCGTGCTGGTGCTCGCCTCCGCCTGCGGCGGCTTCGACGACCAGCCCTTCAAGGTGGGCGTGGTGACGGGCAAGCTCAACGGCGCCGTCGACACCAAGCGGGCCTGGGTGGCGGTCTTCGGTCACCCCGAGCTGATCTCGCTGGTCTCCGGCGACGGCAGCTTCCGCATTCCCAACGTTCCCGTAGGCACCGCCGAGCTGATCGGCATCGTGTCCCCGAGCACCACCTTGCGGACCTCGGTGGCGGTGACGGGCGGCTCGCTGACCGAGCTGGGCCCGGTCCTCCCTCAACGGGCGGCAGAGCTCGAGGTGCGCGTCATGGCGCGGGGCGGGCAGAAGCTCTCCGGCGGCCGCGTGGACCTCGCCGGGACGCCGCTGGTGAACCTGGCGGTGGACGAAGATGGCGACCTCGACATCGGCGCCGTGCCGATCGGCTGCTACGACCTGGCCGCGACCGTCCCTGGCATGGGCGCGCGGCAGGAGCGCCGGACCTGCATGACCGAGGGCGAGCACCTGCTGGTCGACTACGCGCTGCCGGATCCGAACGGCACCGAGGGCCTGGAAGGGTGCGCCGTCACCGGCTGCCTCGCCGGCCTGACCTGCCTCGACAACGGCGAGTGCGAGTAGGCGGCGTCACTTCTTCGGCTCGAGCTCCTCCACCAGCCGGTTCGCGCCGTAGATCTTCGTCATCGCCTCGGTGAGCGCCTGGGTGGTGACGGACACGGCGCGGTTCACCGACTCGTCGAAGCCGTAGTCCCCGCCCAGCGACTGAAGGTTGCCGTCGAAGATCAGACCCACGACCTCGCCCTTCTGGTTGATGAGCGGTGAGCCGGAGTTGCCGCCGATGATGTCGTTGGTGGTGGCCACGTCGAACTGGGTGTCGAGCGCGAGCTTCGACTTGGCGGCGAGCCAGGTCTTGGGCAGGGCGAAGGGCTCGGTGCCGGTGTGCCGCGCGAAGGCGCCGGCGAGGGTGGTGAGCGGCACCACCTTCTTCCCGTCCTCCTCGTAGCCCTTCACCTGGCCGTAGGAGAGGCGCAGGGTGAAGGTCGCGTCGGGGTAGGTGCTGGTGCCGTAGGCGGCGAAGCGGGCCTTGGCGATGAGCTCGCCGTTCTTCTTCAGGGGGCCCTCGACCTCGTCTTCGAGGCGCTTGCGGATGGCGCGGGCCTCGGCGTCGAAGGACCTGGCGAAGATGATCATCGAGTCCTTGGACGCGTCGACCGCCGCGGCGCCGCCCTTGAAGAGCGCCTCGCGCGCCGCGGGCTCGAAGAGCCTGGTGCCCTTGACCAACTCCTTCGCCAGCTCGCGGGGCTCGCGCCCGCCGAGGACGCGCCTCACCACCGGGTGATCGACCCCCAGGTCCTCGCGCAGCTTCACGAACCAGAACGCCAGCCGCTCGGTCTCCAGCTCGGCGTAGATGGGGTTCTTCGAGGCGAGGCCCTGCCTGATCTGCGGGAGCCTGGCGTCGGCGTACTCGCGCAGGCGATCGGCGTTGGGCTTGGGCAGCTCCTCGGCGGCGCGCACCAGCAGCCGTCCGAACATCGCCAGGTCGGACCGGGGGCCGCCCTCGAGCGCGCCGTACTCCTTGCGCAGCGCCTGGAGCCGCTTCACCGTCTTGGCGATGGCGTCGAAGGCGCCGCCGTACTGCTTCTTCCACTCGGGGTTGGCGTCGATCTTCTTCCTCAAGGTCTCCTCGGCCTGCACCTGCCTGGCGAAGAACTCCTTGTCGGCGAGCGCGGCGTGGCGGCCCTTCAGCGCCTTGAGCCCGTTCTCGACCCCGAAGAGCATGTCGGTGGAGTGCCGCTTCTGCTCGGGCCCGCGGAGCTGGTACTGGGTGAGCCAGCCGCGCATC
>JBBIOE010000350.1:0-4943 GCA_037443525.1 Archangiaceae bacterium
GCGCTCGCCACCGCCAGGCCCGCGCCGGCGAAGAGCGGGGCGCGCCAGGCTCCGCCGGAGGTCGAAGGCGCGGGCTCCGGCGACGCCACCACGCCGCTCGAGGCGGTCGCTCCGGGAGGCGCCGGCTCACTGGCCGCCAGCCGCGCGAAGTCGGCCGCCGACTCGTCGAGGAAGGCGAGCAGCGCGTCTTCGCTCGGGACGCGCTTGCTGTAGATGGCCACCGGCGCCGCCGAGCGCGTCCACATGATCTTCACGTTCACCACGAAGCTCGAGCCCAGCTTGGCCAGGCTCCCGGTGATGAGGCCCTCGGTGCCGAGGGCGTTGGAGAGCTCGGCGAAGCACTCCGAGCCCTCCTGGCAGGTGAGCAGCTCGCGCTGGCGCTCGTTGCCCAGAATCGCCATCACCTCCGCCCTCGAGGTGACGCGCACCTTCGCCTTCAGCGCGAGCTGTTGGGTGAAGTAGTCGACGAAGACGTCGGCGCTCTTGGCGTCGAGGTTGGCGTAGCTGAAGCCCGGCACCGCGAGGGTCTGGGGCACCTTGCCCGAGGGCTCCGCGGAGAGGGCCAGCGCCACGAGCAGAGCGAGCATGGGGACCGAACGGAACCACGCCGGGTGCGGCGGGGCAAGCGCCGTCTCGGCGCCGAGCGAGCGTCAGCGCCGCTGCTGGCCGAGGAAGTGGAAGCGCAGGAACGACTCGGCGGCGAGGAAGGCGTCCTTGAGCGCTCCGGGCTCCTGGGGCGGCGCGCGCCGCAGCCGCACCATCGCGCCCTTCCCGCCCGCGAGCCGCTCCACCTCGAAGACGAGCGCCCGCGCCCGCTGCACGGTGGCGAGCGCGCCCGGAAGAGGCACCTCGCCCTCGGTGAGCGCGCGGAAGAGCAGGCACTCGTAGGCGCGGCAAGTGCGGGGCCTTTCGGCGTAGAGGCGGCAGCCGTGGGCCTCGAGCTGCGCGCAGGGCATGGGCGAGGCCAGGGTGCCGTCGCGCCGCGGCGTGGGGGCGAGCGCGGAGACGGCCGCGGTCTCGCCGGGCGACACCGTCACCACCGAGAAGAGCGTGCCGTCGCAGCAGAAGCCGCAGGCGACGCAGAGCTGTTCCTCCCGGGCGTGTGGACTCGTGGTCACGAGCGCCTCTTAACAGGTGACAACCGTTTCCCGTTTCACCTCTCCGAAAGTCGTGCGCTGATGGTCCGATGCACGTCAAGGGCAACGCCTGGCTCGCGCGGCACGAGGCGATGGAGAAGGCGGTGGGCGCCGAGCGGTGGGGGGCCTTCCTGAAGGCGCAGGCGCCGGCGGTGCCCTTCCTGTCGACGCCGGTGTTGCCCATCTCCAAGCTGCCGGTGACGGACTTCCTCACGGTGCACGACGCGCTGGTGCGCGAGTTCTTCCAGGGCGACGACAAGGCCTACTGGCGCTTCGGGGAGATCTCGGCGGAGTGGGCGCTGGTGCATCAGCTCCGGGGGCTCTTCCAGCCCAAGGAGGGGCGGCGCTTCCTCCTCTTCAGCCCCTCCCTCTACAAGGGCTACTACGACGGCGGCGAGCTGGTGACGGACGTGACGCCCGAGCACGTCGACCTGATCATCCGCGGCGTGGAGCCCCGACACGTGTTCTTCGAGTACTCCGTCATCGGCTTCGCGGCCGGCGGCCTGAAGGTGCTGGAGGCGCCGGTGACGCCCACCTGCCTCGCGGGCTTCTCCAAGGGCGACGCCGAGGTGCGCTACCGCTTCGCGGTGGCTTGAGCGCGACGGCTGGTCGAAGCCCCAGGCGACGCAGAGCTGGGAGAGCGCTTCGGTGGTCGCGCTGAGGTCATAGCAGGGCAGACGTGACGCGTTTTCCGTTCCCCTGCTCGACCAGTCGTGCGCTGATGGCCGGATGCACGTCAAAGGCAATGCCTGGCTGGCGCGGCACGAGGCGATGGAGAAGACGGTGGGGGCGGAGCGCTGGGGGGCGTTCCTGAAGAAACAGGCCCCGGCGGTGCCCTTCCTCTCGTCGCAGGTGTTGCCCATCTCCAAGCTGCCGGTGAAGGACTTCCTGGCGGTGCACGACGCCTTGATCGGCGAGTTCTTCCAGGGCGACGGCAAGGCCTACTGGCGCTTTGGAGAGAGCTCGGCGGAGTGGGCGCTGGCGCACCAACTCCGGGGGCTCTTCCAGGCCAAGGAGGCGCGGCGCTTCCTCCAGTTCAGCCCCACCATCTACAAGGGCTACTTCGACGGCGGCGAGCTGGTGACGGAGGTGACGCCCGCGCACGTCGAGCTGATCATCCGCGGCGTGGAGCCCCGGCATGTCTACTTCGAATACTCCATCATCGGCTTCGCGGCCGGCGGCCTGAAGGTGCTGGGGACACCGGTGACGCCCACCTGCGTCGCGGGCTTCTCCAAGGGCGACGCCGAGGTGCGCTACCGCTTTGTGGTGGCTTGAGCGCGCTTGCGTCCCCTCTCTTGGGTGGGCGAGCATGCCGGCCGGGGAGAGCCTCGGACCCATGCCGCCGCCCGACGACCGGTCGCAGGCCTCGCAGGACGTGGCGCGGGCCATCATCGCGGGCTTCGACCGCCGCTACCGCGCCTTCCGCGCCGCCAGCGCCCACGCCCGGCTGTCCTTCGAGCAAGGTGACTGGGCGGGCCTGCGCGAGGTCTCGCGGCAGAGCACCGACGCCTACGACCGGCAGGTGCGGCAGACTGTGGAGGAGATTCGGGAGCGCTGGCCCGGCGTGCACGCCGAGGCCGACTGGCCGGCCATCAAGGTGGCCACCATCGCGCTGTTGATGAACCACCAGCAGCCGGAGCTGGCGGAGACCTTCTTCAACTCCGTCACCGCCCGGCTGCTCGACCGCCGCTACTTCCACAACGAGTACCTGTTCTGGCGCCCGGCCGTCTCCACCGAGAACATCGAGGGGCTCCAGCCCACCTGGCGCACCTACCTTCCGGCGACGCACGGCCTGCGCGCGTGCCTGAAGCAGATGGTGGTCGACCTGCAGCTGGTCTCCGACTGGGAGGACCTGGAGCGAGACCTCGCCGCGGTGGTGCGCGCCTTCCTCACGGTGCTGCCGCACCCGCTCGAGGTGCAGCAGGGCCTGCAGGTGCAGGTGCTCTCGTCGCTCTTCTTCCGAAACCGCAGCGCCACCCTCGTCGGCCAGGTGCTCAACGGGCCAGACCAGATTCCCTTCGCGGTGCCGATTCGGAAGAACTCGAAGAACGAGCTCTACCTCGACACCGTGCTGCTGGAGCGCGCGGAGCTGGGCACCCTCTTCTCGCTGGCGCGCTCCTACTTCCTGGTCGACATGGAGGTGCCGTCGGCCTTCGTCGGTTTCCTCCGGGCCATCTTCCCCGAGAAGCCGCCGGCAGAGCTCTACACCGCGCTCGGCCTGCACAAGCAGGGCAAGACGCTCTTCTACCGGCAGCTGTTCGAGCACCTGCGGCACTCGGCGGACCAGTTCGTGGTGGCGCCGGGCGTGAGGGGCATGGTGATGCTGGTCTTCACCCTCCCGTCGTTTCCCTACGTCTTCAAGCTCATCCGCGACCACTTCGAGCCGCCCAAGGACACCGACCGCGCGAAGGTGATGGAGCAGTACCGCTTCGTGAAGCTGCACGACCGCGTCGGGCGCATGGCCGACACGCTGGAGTACTCCGACGTGGCGTTCCCCATCTCGCGCTTCGCCCCCGCGCTGCTCGAGGAGCTGGAGCAGAAGGCCAGCGCCCTCTTGGAGCGCGACGGCGACCGCCTGGTCATCAAGCACCTGTACATCGAGCGCCGCATGACGCCGCTCGACGTGGCCCTGCACGGCGCCGGCCCGGAGAAGACCAAGGCCTTGCTGTTCGAGTACGGGCAGGCCCTGCGCGAGCTCGCCTCGGCCAACGTCTTCCCCGGAGACCTGTTGCTCAAGAACTTCGGCGTGACGCGCTTCGGCCGGGTGGTCTTCTACGACTACGACGAGATCTCCCCGCTGGACGAGTGCACCTTCCGCTTCATCCCGATGCCCAAGGACGACGAGGACGCCTGGCGCGCCGAGCCCTCCTTCTTCGTGGGCCCAAACGACATCTTCCCCGAGGAGTTCCCCCGCTTCCTCTTCCCCGACGAGCGGCTCAAGGCCCACTTCCTCGCGATGCACGGCGACCTGTGCACCCCGGTGTTCTGGCGGAAGAAGCAGGAGCAGCTGCGCGCCGGTCTGGAGGACGACGTGGTGCCCTATCTCGAGAGCCGGCGCTTTCCCCACGTGCACGGGTGAGGCGGGAGGGAACAGTCAGGAACGTCAAAAGCCAAATCGAGACGATGAAGCAGTTCATCAGGGACAAGGACCTATGACGCCCTGGGAGTGCGCTGGGAGTTTCATCAATCGAGACGTGCGGATATCGTTCGCCGCATCGACTTCCGAACTTCAAACCGATTCCTCTCTCTCTGCCTCGCTCGTACTGCTCTACTTTCTCGGCGACTGGGGCGGGCTCGAGGCGCTTCGCTCATCTGTGAATAGAATCTGCATGAGCCGCCCGCTCGGAGTAGTGGTTTCGGGATTTGAAGCACAAAGCGTGTTCGACCTGCTGCTGGACGAATTGCAGTACATTGCGTCGAACATTCAGATCATGACCAAGGTCTTGTCTGATGCTGGCTTCGGCTCGGCGGCTGAGAGTCTGCTGACCGCAACATGGCCATCGGAGGACAGGTTCGATGACTGGATGAACTACTCGATTATTGTGATTGGCAGAATGGATACATTGGCAACAGACTACCTCCATGAACTTCGATCCGTCGTAACTGCCGTTGGAGGGACGCATGAAGAAGGCCCAGTCTAAAAGGCTCTCTTGGACTTCGTGTGGGTGAAGGCGGGCTCGGCATGCGTGTCCGGTTAGCGGGGGCCTGAAATCCTGAGGCGAGACGATCACTTGCGGTGGGGGATCGACACGAGCCGCGAATCGGTGTTGTTCGGGGCCATGGCGAAGCGCGAGAAGGCCGCCGCAG
>JBBIOE010000351.1:0-4941 GCA_037443525.1 Archangiaceae bacterium
CGCCGCGCTGCCGGCCCCCTCGCCGGCGACTCCCGCTGCCCCGCCGCCTTCGCCCACCACCACCGGGCGCGGCGCGATGGACGTGCGCGGCGCGACGGCGGCCGATCGCCCCGTGACCGAGCAGGATCTGCCCATCGTCTCCAAGAAGGAGCGCTTCGAGCCCGGCACCGAGCCGCACAGCCCGGCGACGGTGAAGAACAAGCTCGAAGATCCGACCAACGCCCGCGTCACCATCGGCCAGACCAACGTCGGCGGCGCGTTCCAGTCGTCGGCTCGGCTGGGCCCCGTGGGCATCGTGCGGGTCGGCTTCCTCGGCGAGTACCTGCAGCAGAACGACTTCCCGGTGAAGGCGGCGCAGGACATCCGCTCCGCGGTGACCTTCGCGGCGAGCTTCCAGCCCCTGCCCTGGGGTGAGGCGTACATCGGCTACCAGGCGGCCGCGAACACCAGCAACCGCACCTCGCCGAACCTCATTCAGGCGCTGGGCGACCTGACCTTGGGCTTCAAGGCCTCGCGCGAGTGGGCGAAGGGCTTCTGGGGCGGCGCCGACGTGCGGCTGCTCTCCTTCTCCGGCGTGGGCAACCAGAGCATCGACAAGTTCGCGGTCGGCATTCGCCCGATGCTTTTGGGCACCTACGACTTCCGCGCCCTCCAGCCCAAGGCGCCCTTCATTCTCTCGCTGGGCCTGGGCTTCACCTTCGACACCACCGGCGGCCTGGTCTCGCAGAAGCTGAACGCCTCCGAGGAGTACGCGCTGGCGGTGAACAAGTACAACCGCTTCAACCTGGGCGCGCTGCTCGAGGTGCCCCTGCCCTTCGCCACCCCCTACCTGGAGTACGCCTTCGCGCTGCCGATGGGCGTCGCCTCGTCTGGCCTGCTCGGGCCGGACGGCAAGTACTACGCCGTGGCCGCGACCATGCCGCAGACCCTCGGCCTCGGCGCCAAGGTCACCGCGCTCAAGGACGTCACCTTCAACCTCGGCGCGACCTTCGGGCTCACGCCGTACGTCGGGCTGGGCGTGCCGGCCACGGCGCCGTGGAACCTGCACTTCGGCGTGGCCTTCGCCATCGACCCCTTCCAGAAGGGCGAGGCGCGCATCACCGAGATCGTGCGCGAGAGGGAGAAGAAGGTCGAGACCAAGGTCGCGGAGGCCCCGAAGACCACGCGCCTCGAGGGCACGGTGATCGACGCCGAGACCAAGAAGCCCATCGCCGGGGCGATCGTCGCCAACGGCGCCACCAAGCCCTCGGCGAGCGATCAGGAGGGCAAGTTCCAAAGCCTCGAGTTCCCGCCGGCGCCGAAGCTGAAGGTGCTCGCCACGCGCGACGGCTACCAGAGCCTGGAGCAGGACGTGGCCATCGAGCTGGGCAAGCCCACGGTGGTGCAGCTCGCGCTCACGCCGGAGATCAAGAAGTCCGTCTTCATGGTCTCGGTGACCGGGAACAAGAAGCCGCTCAAGGCGACGGTGGTCTTCAAGGGCGCCAAGGAAGAGACCCTGACGCTCACCGAGGCGGACAAGGAGCCCAAGAAGCTGGAGGTCGACGCGGGCACCTACACGGTGGAGGTGCGGGCCGACGGGTTCCTCTCGCAGACGCGCGACGTGCAGATCCCGGCGGGCGGCAACATGGCGGTGGCCTTCGAGCTCGCGGCGGCCCCGAAGAAGATGCTGGTGGTCTTCAAGGGCGACAAGATCGACATCCTCCAGCAGGTGCACTTCGCCACCGGCAAGGCGGACATCCTCCCCGACTCCTTCGGCCTGCTCGCGCAGGTGGTCGACGTCATCGTGAAGAACAACGTCAAGCGGGTGCGCGTCGAGGGTCACACCGACAACCGCGGCGGCAAGGAGGCGAACCAGACCTTGTCGGAGAACCGCGCCCGCTCGGTGGCCGACTTCCTCGTCTCGCAGGGCATCGATCGCTCGCGGCTCGAGTCGGTGGGCTATGGTGACAGCAAGCCCATCGCGCCCAACCTCACCGCGCGGGGCCGGGAGCTGAACCGCCGCGTGGAGTTCATCGTGCTGGAGAAATAAGGCATGCGGAAAGCGACGTTCTGGACCCTGTGGTGCCTCGCCATGGGGTGCTCCCCGCCGCCGCCCACGCCGCCGCCGCCGACGCCCCCGCAGGCGTTCCTCACCGTCGCCGACACCAACGTCATCGACACCAGCATCACCGGCACCACCACGACCAGTGGCTGCAAGAAGGTGACGCAGGTGCAGATCCTCGAGCAGGGCAGCTTCCTCGCCGACGCGAACTACAAGGGGCCGGGCTCGCCGTTCGAGATCCCCTCCGCCCTCCTGCTGCGGCTGTACTCGGCGCGGGGCCTGGCGGTGCCGCTGACGCTCTCGGCCAAGGTGGTCTGCGACGACGGCCGCACCAACACCTCGCAGACGGTGGGGGTGACCTTCTTCCCGGTGGTGAGCGTCTTCCAGCCCCAGAGCGGCCAGGCGGTCCCCGACAGCTTCGTGGCCGAGGGCGGCATCGGCGGCTCGGGGACCACCTTCATCGGCTGCATCCCCACCTCGGCGGGCACCGCCCTGGCGCGCGTCGACGCGCAGGGGACCATCGTCAAGCAGCTCGACGCGATGCCCTTCGCCTGCACCGCCACCTCGTACATCACCGACAAGAGCCCGGTGCGGCAGACGCGGTGGCTGATGGAGCCCTCGCAGGGCGCCTTCGCCTTCGACTCGAGCCTGAACGTGACCGCGGTCATCACCGGCAAGGTGGCGTTCATCGGCGTGGCGAGGGACGGCGACGCGTTGATCGTCCTCGACAAGGTGCCGCAGGACTTGCTGGTGCGCGCGCCGGCGGTCGCGGCGGCCGCGGAAACCACCCTCTGGAGCGTCCCCTACAACGGCATCATGAACGCCACGCCGGTGGTGGACGCGCCCAACGACACCGTCTGGACCGCCACCTGGAACTACAACGGCGGCGCGCAGAAGGCCGACATCGAGGTCGAGCAGCGCTCCTACTCGAGCGGGGTGCAGAAGGGCGCCAACGTCCTCTTCACCCAGAGCTACGCGAACATGATCGACTCGGCCGTGACGCCGATGGGCGCGTTCAACCTCGACGGGACGATCTTCTACGTGCCCCTGCGGAGCTTCGACGTCACCACCCAGACCGCCAAGTCGACGGTGCTGGCCTGCGCCACCAACGTCAACGGCTGCCAGAACGCGGCGCGGCGCTGGGCCAGCGAGACCTTCGATGGGCTGCTCACCACGGTCGCGCCCTTCGGAGCCGCCGGCTACATCGTGGCCGCCGGGCCCTCCCAGACGACCTTCGTCTCCGCGACCACCGGCGCGACCGCCGCGCACAACGGCCAGCCGATTCGGCCGACGGGGAGCCAGCTCGTGCTCGGCATTCAGCCCGGCCTCGGCAGCGACCTCTTCCTCCTGAACGGGCCGGCGCCGTCGGCGACCAGCATCAGCTACCCGACGGAGATCGTGGCCGTGGACAAGCCCGAGGACGGAGAGCTGTACCGGTTCTCCTTCGGGGCCGGGACGACGCCGCTCGGGGGCGTGGCGATGGCCATCGACGACGGCGGCCAGGCGTGGTTCCGGGTGGGGACCGCGCTGGTCAGGCCCCAGACGCTGACGTCGTACCGGGCGGCGCGCGGCGCGACGCCTTGAGCGGCTGAGGGGAGCTGAGCGCGCCTACCGGGCCGGCTTCCGCGCGGCGAGGAGCGCCTCGACGTTGCCGGCGGGCCCCAAGACGGGCGAGTCGAGCACTCCGAGCACGGTGAGCCCCTCGGCGTGGACGAGGCGGCGGATCTTCTCGATGGCGCCCTGGCGGGCGATCTGATCGCGCACCACCCCTCCCTTCTCCAGGTGCTCGGGGCCGACCTCGAACTGTGGCTTCACCAGCGCGACCAACAGCCCCCCCGGCACGAGCCTTTGGAGCACCGCCGGCAGCACCAGCGCGAGGGAGATGAAGCTCACGTCGATGACCACCACGCTCACCGGCTCAGGGAGGTCCTCGTCGGTCAGGTGCCGCGCGTTGACGCGCTCCTTGGAGATGACGCGCGGGTCGGTGCGGAGCTTCTCGTGCAGCTGCGCCCGCCCGACGTCGATGGCGTGGACGCGACTCGCGCCCCTCTGGAGCAGGCAGTCGGTGAAGCCGCCGGTGCTGGCGCCGATGTCGGCGCAGACCAGGCCCGTCACGTCGAGCTGGAAGGCGTCGAGGGCCGCTTCGAGCTTGAGCCCGCCACGGGAGACGAACTTGAGCACCACGCCCTTCACCCGGACCGCGGCGTCGACCGGCACGCGCGCGCCGGGCTTGTCGACGCGCTGATCGTCGACGACCACCTGGCCCGCGAGCACCAGGGCCTGCGCCTTGGTGCGCGACTCGCACAGCCCGAGGTCGACGAGGAGGACGTCGATGCGCTCCTTCTTCATCGGGCCGCTCTCTCGACCCGCCGTTCACCCTGAGCGTCCACTGCCGGCTCCCGGGATCTTGCGGGGCACCGAGGCTCGGCGGGCGTCGACGAGCCCAGCGTCCGAGGGAAGGTGGCGCTCATCGCCCGAGCACCTCGAGCGCGGCCTCGCGCAGCCCCGCGGCGTCGAGGCCCACCTCGGCGCGCTGGTGCCGGGCGTCGCCGTGCGGCACGAAGCGCTCCCCGGGGAGCCCCACCACCCGCACCCGCGCCTGCACCCTTTGGCGCGAGAGGCACTCGAGCACCGCCGCGCCGAGGCCACCCCGCTCGCTACCCTCCTCCACCGTCACCAGCGCGGCGCCGCTCTTCGCCAGCTCGAGCAGCCTGGCCTCGTCGAGCGGCGCGACGGCCCGCGCGTCCAGCACCGCCCAGCGCGGCTGGCCCTCGGCCGCCTCCAGCGCCGGCGAGACCATCGTGCCGAGCGCCACGAACACCACCTCCGGCACCGGGGCCCGCTTCACCCACCGCGCGCGCAGGCCGTCGGCGGCCTCGAGCCCCGGCGGGTCCACCGGC
>JBBIOE010000352.1:0-4715 GCA_037443525.1 Archangiaceae bacterium
ATGTGTCGCCCACCGTGCATGGGTCTCCATCGTTGCATGCCGTGCCGTTCTTGGCCTGCGTGTGGACGCAGCCGTTCTTGGGATCGCACGCATCCAGCGTACAGGGTTCGGCGTCAGCGCAGTCGGTTGGCGCCCCCCCTTGGCACGAGGGGCCCGCGCCGCCGGTGCCGCCAATCGATCCGCCAGTGCCGCCGCCCGTGTTCCCGCCCGTCGCGCTGCCGGTGCCGCCGACCGATCCGCCAGAGCCGCCGCCCGTGCTCCCGCCCGTCCCGCCACCGGTAGAGCCGCCAGTGCCGCCGACCGATCCGCCGGAACCGCCACCGGTCGCTCCGCCCGTCCCGCCGCTCACCGCACCGCCGGTGCCGCCGCCGGCCGCTCCGCCCGTCCCGCCGCTGACGCCCCCGCCAGTACCGCCGCCGCTCGCGCCGCCGGTGCTGCCGCCCACGGATCCACCCGTGCCGCCGCCCACCGATCCACCCGTCCCGCCGCTTACGGCACCGCCCGTGCCACCACCGGTCGCAGCGCCCGAACCGCCACCGGCCCCGCCGCCAACAGCTCCGCCGGCGGCGCCTCCCGGATCCTCACCGGTCCCGTCCGTGGCCGGGTCAAGGGGCTCGGCGGTTCCAGAGCAGCTCGCCAGGACCGCGGCGACGACGAATGGAAGACTCCAGCGAATCAGCAACGAGGCACCACGGCGCATCAAGACGCTCCCAGCTCGAAACTGCGTGGACGAATGTCGGCGCCACCCGACGCGAATGCGCGCACCTCAACGCGATTCGACGCACCGCCGCCTCAGCCGAATGGAGGCTTCGGCCGAACGTTCGGCTCGCCGTCGTCGCAGGTGATTGAAGCCTGGCTGTACCTTCGGGCCCGGCCTCGAGGGTCACCCGTAGCAGCGACCGAATGCTTTCGTCGGGCACCGCCACGCCGACCCAGGGCGTCGCGGCGATCTTGGCCGGCGCGCCCCGCTGCTCCTCTTCAAGAAAGAGCGGCGATCTCCGCCATCACGTCATCCGCGTCGACGACTTCGCCCCGGTCGGCCTCAGCCGCGGCGTCGCGGAGCTCCTGCCGAAGCTCTGGCGTCAGCACGAACTGCTCGTCTCCCTCTTCGTCGAAGTACACGACCACCTCCGCGCCCTCCGGCAAGGCCTCGTCCAGCTCGACCTTGCCGCCCACCACCCGTCCGACGACTCGCATGGCTCTCATTCTTCTTCCTCGTCGATGAACCGTGCAACCCAGCCGCCAGGACGGAGGGTTGAGCTCGCTCCCTGAGGCTCCAGCGGAGCGCCGGCTTCCTTCTCAGTCCGCGAGAGGTGCGGTGGCGCAGCGGTGTCCGTCCGATCATCGGACTTCTCGTTCTGGCGACGAGATGAGCGGCGGAGTCCTCCGCTGGGCCGCCGTCGGGCACGCGCCTTGAAGTCTCCGCCGCCCGCGAGAATGGGTCTCGCGCGAGTTCATTCGAGGGGAGCGGCGTGATGGGCAAGGTGAGCGAGAAGCTGAAGGCGGTTCAGGCGGCGGTGCAGGCCATCGAGAAGCAGTTCGGCAAGGGCGCGGTGATGCAGCTCGGAGACGATCAGGCCATCGGTCCGGTGGCGAGCATCTCCACGGGCTCGGTGGGGCTCGACCGGGCGCTGGGGGTGGGCGGGCTCCCGCGCGGGCGCGTGGTGGAGGTCTTCGGCAACGAGTCGTCGGGCAAGACGACGCTCACGCTCCACACCATCGCGCAGGTGCAGGCGCAAGGAGGCGTGGCGGCCTTCATCGACGCGGAGCACGCGCTCGACGTGAGCTACGCGCGCAAGCTCGGCGTGCGCATCGAGGAGCTGCTCATCTCGCAGCCCGACACCGGCGAGCAGGCGCTGGAGATCACCGAGCACCTGGTGCGCTCGGGCGCGGTGGACCTCATCGTCGTCGACTCGGTCGCGGCCCTGGTGCCGAAGGCGGAGATCGAGGGCGAGATGGGCGACGCGCACATGGGCGTGCAGGCACGGCTGATGAGCCAGGCCTTGCGCAAGCTCACCGGCGCGGTGAGCCGCAGCGGCACCTGCATCATCTTCATCAACCAGATCCGCATGAAGATCGGCGTGGTGTTCGGGAACCCGGAGACCACCACCGGCGGCAACGCGCTCAAGTTCTACGCCTCGGTGCGCTGCGAGATCCGCCGGGCCGGGAACATCAAGGACGGGGACAACGTGATCGGCACCCGGACGCGGGTGAAGGTGGTGAAGAACAAGGTCGCCCCGCCCTTCCAGGAGGCGGAGTTCGACATCCTCTACAACTCCGGCATCAGCCGCGCCGGCGAGGTGATCGACCTGGGCACCACGCTGGGGCTCCTCGAGAAGTCCGGCAGCCACTTCGCCCTCGACGGCGAGCGCATCGGGCAGGGCCGCGAGCGCGCGGTGGAGTGGCTGCGCGAGCACCCGGAGAAGCTGGCCGAGCTCGCGGAGAAGATCGTCCACGCGCCACGCACCGTCGGCGCCGCGCCCGCGCTCGAGGCGGCGGCGTGATTCGGGGGGCGTTCGTCCTGGCCTCGCTGCTCCTGCAGCTGGGGGTCGAGGCGGGGACGCCGGCGCGGGCGGGGCAGCGGCCGAGTCGCGTGGTTCGCGAGCGGGCGGGGCCGGTGCGGGCGAGGCCGGTCAGCCCGGTGGCGCGGCGGGTCGAGCGGGAGCTTCGCTGCGTCGCCGCCTCTTCTCCGGCCGCCGGGCGGGCGCGGGCGGACCGGCGCTGAGCTCAACGAGCCTCCCGGTGGCCGGGGCGCAGCGAAGGCCGCGCAGTGGGTCGCTCCTGCCGCTCCGCGCGGGCGGACCGGGCGGCGCGGCGGTGGAGGCGTGGTCTGTCGGCACACGGGCGGCCTGGGGGCACTCGTCCGTGTGCCGACGGCGGCAGGGAGTCGAGGATGCTACCGTGGGGGCATGGCGAGGATGTTCCGAGGCAAGGTGGTCGGTCGGAAGATCGTGATCGACGGGACGCTTCCTCCCGATGGGAGCCTCGTGACCGTCTACGTCGACGAGCCCAGCGAGGTCATGCTCACAGCCGAGCAAGTCAGGTTGCTGGAGGAGGCCTCCGCCGCCTGCGACCGCGGCGAGGGGATTCCCTGGGAGGAGCTTCAGAAGCGCCTGGAGAAGCGCCGCCGCGAGCGAAGCTCATCGTCTCGCCGACGGCGGTCGCCGATATCGAAGCCGCCTCCGAGTGGTGGGCCCTGAATCGACCCAAGGCCCCAGAGCGCTTCGACGAAGAGCTGGAAGAAGCCAAGGCTTTCATCACCGTGAATCCGGAGGCTGCCTCGCTGATTCAGGCCGGGAGGCTTGGTGGCGTTAGGCGAGTCGTGCTCCGCCGATCTCGGTTCCAGCTCTACTTCGAGATCGTCGACGCGCCCGAGCGAACGGTTCGCGTCCTCCGCCTCTGGCACTCCAGTGGTGGGCCGCCCCCGAGCTTCTGACGCCTCAGCGCGCGGCGCGTCTGCGGAGCCAGCTCGCCAGCGCGACGCCCAAGAGCGCCAGCGAGGCGAGCTCCCCACCCGGCGCCGCCGCGCAGGAGACGCCGGTCAGCTCGCCCTGGTCCACCCCGTTGAGGCTCCACTTCACCGTGGAGGTGGTGTCGCACTTGGTGGCGCCGTCGTAGGTGATGACCAGCTTGGTCGAGCCGGCGGTGACGGTGGTCGCCCCCGACGCCGCCTCGGAGCCGCACTCCGCCGAGGAGATGACCTCGTCCTTGGTGCTCACGTCGGCGACGCCGATGGTCGTGGAGCCGGCGCGGCCAGAGCCGTTCCAGGTCGTCCGCTCGTTGGGCCCGTTCGCGGTGCCCGAGTAGGCGTAGGCCGCCGACTGCGCGGGCGCGGCGCAGACCCCCGAGGCGATGCCACCGTTGGCCATGCGCACGTCGAGCTTGAACTCCCGGGCGTCCGAGGTGCCGGTCAGGGAAAGAGTGCCGTCGTAGGTCGTCTTCGACACGCCAGTGCCGCCGTCGCAGGTCGTGTTCCCCTCGATGGCGAACGACTCGTACCGGTACGAGCCGAAGCCCGCGTCCGACAGCTCCCCGTTGACGCGCGCCCGCTCGTACACCACCGCGCCGGACCAGGTGTTGCCCGCCGCCGTGCAGCCGCCGGAGACGCGAATCGTGGTGCCGTCGTCGGTCCGGGTGGGGCACCCGGCGTCGGAGAACTGGGTGGAGAGCACCGCGAGGGAGTACGGCAAGTAGCCGGCCGAGTACATGTTGGGCGCGCTCATGCGGGCCCACGTCTTCGCGTCGTCGGCGGTCTGAATCTTCGCCGGCGGGTAGGACCCGAGCTGCTGCGAGCCCGGCCCCCCGCACGCGGTCAGGACACTCCCCACCACCAGCATCGACACTCGCGACAGCTTCATGCGGCCTCCCCTTGGGCGCGAAAGAGCCGCGAAGGTGCCAGTCAACGCCCCAAAAGGAAAGCCCTCCGCGCTCAGCGGTGGCGGCGTCGGCGGGGCTACTTCTTCGGCGGCAGCGGCCGGCCCGGAGGCCGCGCGGGCGCTCCACCCGCCCGCGAGTCGGTGAGCGGCCGCTTCCCCGGCGGCGGCATCGGCACCGAGCGGATGTTCGTCCCGTCGTCGGCGGGCGCCTCGTCCTCCGGCGGCGCCTCGGCCTCCTCCTCGGCGGGAGGTGTCTCCACCGGCGGGGGCCGCCTGGCGAGCAGGGGGTTCCGCGTCGGCGGCGGCGTGGCGTCGTTGCTCGCGGGGGGCGAGCCCCTG
>JBBIOE010000353.1:0-4623 GCA_037443525.1 Archangiaceae bacterium
TTCGCGGTCACCGCTACCACCGCGAGCACCGTGTAGCCGCTCACCTGGAAACGAGTCGCCGCGAGCCACACCACCAGGACGGCGAAGGTGCTGGCGAAGAAGAAGAGGAAGTCCCGCCAGGGAGAGATGATCGACAGCGTTCGCGCGGGGGCAGCGGCGGACATGGAGCGGCGAGGTATACCAGCCGGCCATGAAACCTCCGAGGCTGGTGCTCCTGCGGCCGCGCAACGCCGACAACCTCGGCGCCATCGCCCGCGCCATGAAGAACTTCGGGCTCACCGACTGGGTGGTGGTCTCGCCCAACCCCGAGCTCCTGGAGGCGCCGGGGCTGCACCGGCTCGCGGTCAAGTCTGGCGATCTGCTCGACACCGTGCGCCGCGTGGACACCCTCGCGGAGGCCATCGCCGATTGCAACTGGGTGGTGGGCACCACGATGCGCACCGTCGATGGGCGCCGGCGCTTCACGCCCCGGGCCCTGGCCGAGGAAGCGGCCAGGCGCAGCGACGAGACCTGGGCGCTGGTGTTCGGCGACGAGCGGAACGGGCTGCACGCCGAAGATGTGCGCGCCTGTCACGACCTGTCCTTCATTCCCTCGTCCGACGCGCAGCCGAGCCTCAACCTTTCCCAGGCGGTGGTGGTCTACGCCTACGAGCTCGCCAGCGAGCCGAACGCGCCCGCGCCGCCGCCCGGCCCGGCGCTGGCGGACGACGCGGCCTACCGCACGGTGCGCGACGCCATGGTCATCGGGCTCACCGCCGCCGGGTTCCTGCGCGACCAGGGGCGGCACGCCGTCGATGACCTGGTGGCCACGCTGTGGCGCGCCCGCCTCACCCGAAAGGAGGCCGGGCTGTGGACCGCCGTGATGCGCGCAGTGGGCAAAGGGAGCAAGATGTGACCCCTTCCGCTCCCCCGAGCCCGCCGAGAGTGTCGATCGCGATGAATCTTTGCATCTCCCCCAGCCCATCGAAGGGCGCCGACGGCCCCCGTCTCTCCCTTCTCCGTGAGCCCGCCGCGGCGCGCCGACCGAGCGTGACGCGGGCGCTCGTCGTTGCCTTGGGTCTGGCGCTGCTCGAGCTGGCCGCCTGCACCTGCGATCCCTCATCCGGCACCGACGGCGGTACTGGCGGAGGCACCGGCGGGAGCCAGGCGGACTGGCGCTGCAACGCCGACCTCACGCCCTTCCTCACCGGCGCCTCGGGCACGGTGCGCGCGCGGCAGGTGGCGAGCACCGCGGACCTCATCGGCGGCCCCAACGCGCAGGGCAAGGTGGGCGATTACCTGCTCGAGAACGAGAAGGTGCGCGTCGTGGTGCAGGCCGGCGAGCGGGTCTTCGGCCCGCAGCCCTACGGCGGCACGCTGCTCGACGCGGACCTGGTGCGCAGCGGCCCGGGCGCCGATCAGTTCGGAGAGATCGGCCTGCTCTACAACTTCGGCCGCACCGTGAAGCCCGATCGCTACGAGGTGCTCGCGGACGGCAGCGACGGCAAGGCGGCCATCGTGGCGGCCTCCGGCGACGACGCGGCCAACGATTATCTCGCGATTCGCACCACCCTCGCCGAGAAGCTCGGAGAGGTCCCGGCGGCCGACCCGTACGTCGGGCTGCCGCTGCGGATCACCAACTACTTCATCTTGAACGCCGGCGAGCAGCGGGTGCGGTACGTCACCGCCTTCTGCAGCACGAGCGCGACGGACACGACGTCGCTGGCCGTCGGCGATCTCACCGACCCCGGCTACGTGCTGGAGTTCATGAACCCGCTGGCCTGCACCGGCGGCTACGGCTTCGGCGGCGTCTGTGCCGGGCTCGACCGCATGAGCTGGTACGGCTACCAGGGCGCCGACGTCGCCTATGCCTACGCGCCCTACAAGCCGGGCAGCCCGACGCTGCCGCAGACCCAGAACGCGACCCTGTCGGTGGCGGGCATCACCGGCTCGATCCTGGGCGCGAACGGCATCTCAGGCCTGATGGCGTGGAAGAAGGACGGCGGCCAACCTCGCGACGGAGAGCTTCGGCTCGGGCCTCGAGGCAAGAGCCTCATCGCCCGCGACTTCTGGGTGGGCCACGACCTGGGCGAGCTCTCCCGGCTCATCGAGAAGAGCCGCGCGGCGATCACCAACGACGAGCTGATCGAGGTCACCGGCACCGTCACCGCGTCGGGCCAGCCGCTCGAGGGTGCCCGGGTGGTGTTCGACGGCGACCAGGGGCGCTCCGCGTACACCACGGCGGCCGACGGCTCCTTCACCGCCACGCTGCACCCCGGCACCTTCACCGCCTCGGCCTGGGCGCCGGGCTGCAACCCGACCGCGAAGCAGACGCTGTCGGTCATCGGCTCGTCGCCGCCGCACCCCACCTTCGAGCTGGTCGCCCCGAGGAAGCTCACCGTCTCCGCCACCGAGGCGGGCGGCGGGCCGATGCCGGCGAAGGTGACGGTGTTCTGCAAGAACGGCCTGTCCTGCGCGACGCCGCACCACGTGCTCGTGACCTACACCGACGTGGCGAAGGACCCGGTGCCGGACAACGTGGCGCTGGTCGGGTACGTGCCGGCCTCAGGCTCGGTGACGCTCGCCCTGCCGCCCGATCTGTACGACGTGGTGGTGAGCCGGGGGCCCGAGTACTCCGTGTTCCCCAACGCCTTCCCGGCAGTGCCGGGCGTCGCCGTCGACGTCCGCAGCCAGGACGCCACCGTCGACGCGGAGCTGGCGAAGGTCCTCGACACCACGGGGTGGATGAGCGGCGACTTCCACGTGCACGCGGTGAACAGCCCCGACTCCATCGTGGACAACGAGACCCGCGCGCTCACCTTCGCGGCCGACGGCGTGGAGATCCTCGTCTCCACCGACCACGACGTGGTCACCGACTACGGCCCGGTGATCCGGAAGATCGGGCTCACCCCTTTCCTGGCGACGGTCATCGGCGAGGAGATCAGCCCGATGGAGTTCGGCCACTACAACATCTTCCCGCTCACCTACGACCCGGCGGACGGCATCACCGGCGGCAACGTCGACTGGGCCGGCGGCGAGGGGCCCACGCTCTCGGTGCGAGAGATCTTCCAGGCGGCGCGAACGCGCGGCGCGACCACGGTGCACTTCAACCACCCGCGGGGCACCCTGGGCGGCTTCAGCTACCTGAAGGTGGACACCGACACCCTCGCCACCCACCTGGACCCGGCGGCCGAGCGCATGGCGGCGCAGCCCGACGCCACCGCCGGCGACACCAAGCTCGTCTCCACCGACTTCAACGCCCTGGAGGTCTTGAACCCCGGCGAGGACGGCTACGACGGCACCTCGAGCGACGCCCACGCCCGCTTCAACGACTGGTTCACCCTGCTCTCCCGGGGCCTCCTGGTCGCCGGCACCGGCGTCAGCGACACGCACTACCGCTCGCTCGCCACCGGCTGGCGCACCTGGGTGAAGCTCGGCGTCGACGCGCCAGCGCAGCTCACCGCGGCGGCGCTCTCCTCGAACGTGAACGCCATGCGCGCGGTCGTCTCCAACGGCCCCTTCGTGGCCATCAAGGCCTACCGGGTGGACTCGGGCGGCGCGCAGACCACCAGCGCGGTGCGCATCGGCGAGACCCTGGGCGCGCCCTTCGCACAGCGGGTCGGCGTGGAGGTCGAGGTGCAGGTGCCGGAGTACCTCGACGTGACCAAGGTCGAGCTGTACCTGCACCGGCCGGAGGACGATCTCCCCTGCCCCATCGACCCCACCAACCCGCGCGCCGCCACCACCCGCGTGGCGTGCCACGGCCAGCTCAACCGCAACTGGCCCGCGTCAAGCGTCGCGGCGTCGCAGGCCGTCGCGCTCAGCCCAGCCGACCTGGAGCAGGTCTCCACCAGCGGCTCGACCGTCTTCAAGCGCTACCGAAAGACGGTGAGCTTCACGCTGCCGGCGCCCACCACCGACAACTGGCTGGTGGCCTTCGTGTACGGCTCGAAGAGCCTGGCGCCCCTGCTCTTCCCCTATCCAGGCCTTTCGGGGAGCGTTTCGCCGACCACTCCGTTCGCCTTCACCAACCCCATCCTCATCGACGCCGACGGTGGCGGGTACGACAAGCCGCCCTTCTCCACCACGCGCATGAAGAAGGGCCTGGCGCCCGTCGAGCCGCCGGCCAGGGACTTCCCCACCGACGAGGCGAGCTTCGCCAAGCGCTGGGGCGAGATCTTCCACGCCCACTGAAGGGCGCCCCGAACCTTCCTTGCTTTCGCTCGGCCGCTGCGCCATACCGCGCCCGGTTTTGCGAACGAAATTCAACCCCTACGTGTGACTTTGAGGGGAGGTGACGGGCGACATGACGACCATTCGAGTGAAGGACGGCGAGTCGATCGAAGGCGCTCTCAAGCGTTTCAAGAAGGCGACCGAGAAGGCCGGAATCCTCTCCGAGATCCGCAAGCGCGAGCATTACGAGAAGCCGTCGGTGAAGAAGAAGAAGAAGATGATGGCGGCGAAGAAGCGCGCGGTGAAGAAGTCCCGGAAGAGCTGGTGAGCGGGGGGTGACCCTCGCCGTGCGGAGGTTGGCGCCCCCGTCAGCGGTGGCCCAACCTCCGCGTCGTTTCTATATGGAGGAACCATGGCCACGATGAGAGAGCGCCTCGACGCCGACCTGAAGGACGCGATGCGCGCGAAGGA
>JBBIOE010000354.1:0-4460 GCA_037443525.1 Archangiaceae bacterium
CGCCTCGGTGGCCATGGCCGCGCTCAAGGCCCTCTCCTCCGCCGGCGCGCTCTCGGCCGAGGTCCTGGCGCGCGCGCTGGCCCACGCCGACCCCGAGGTGGTGAAGCAGGCCCTCGCCCTGGGCGCCGATCGCGAGGTCGCGGTGGACGCCGCCGGCGCGCTGCTCTCGCACGCCCGCTGGGACGTGCGGGTCGAGGCGGCGCGGGTGCTCTCGGTGTCCGGCGGGCCGGCGGCCAGGCCCCTCCTCGAGGCGGCGGCGGCCAAGGAGGCCGACCCGCTGGCCCGCGAGGTGCTCGTGGCCGCGCTCTCGGCGCTCTCGGCGAGGTAGCGCGCATGCCCGCCTTCGACGAGCGCCGGCTGGAGATGTCGAAGGAGGAGCTGCACCTGCTCAGGGACGTCTTCCAGGAGGCCTGCGGCTACGTCCTGCGCGAGGACCTGAAGTTCATCGCCGAGCGCCGCCTCGCCCCCCGCCTCGAGGCCCTGGGCCTCAAGGACTTCCGCGCCTACCACCGCTACCTGCGCTTCGATCCCAAGGGTCACGAGGAGCTGGAGTCGGCCATCGATCTGTTGGTGCCGCACGAAACCTACTTCTTCCGCGAGGCGACGCAGCTCGAGGCCTTCACCCGGGAGCTGTTGCCCCGCATCGTGGCGAAGAGCCGCGGCCGCACCTCGCTCACCGTGTGGTCGGCCGGGTGCTCCACCGGCGAGGAGCCGTACACCCTCTCGATGCTCCTCGACGAGGTGGCCGCCGCGCAGGGCTGGGAGATCGACGTGCTCGGCACCGATCTCTCCCGCCGGGCCCTCGCCACTGCCCGCCACGCGGAGTACGGCCAGGCCGCGCTGCGCTCCACCACCGAAGCCCAGAAGCACCGCTTCTTCGACCCGGTCGAGAAGGGCCACCTGCGGGTGAAGGAGCGCTATCGCCAGCGGGTGCGCTTCGGCCAGCTGAACCTGCTCGATCGCGCCGGCGCGGAGCTGCTGCCCAAGTTCGACGTCGTCTTCTGCCGCAACGTGCTCATCTACTTCGACCCGCCGACGCGCAAGCGGGTGGTCGACCTGTTCTTCGACCGATTGAAGGAGGGCGGCACGCTGCTCCTCGGGCACTCCGAGAACCTGTTCAGCCTCTCCACCCGCTTCGAGCTGGTGCAGCTCGAGGGCGACCTCGTCTACAGGAAGCCTCTGCCGTGAGCCTCGAGCCCCCCATTCGCGTCCTCATCGTCGACGACTCGGCCGCCAACCGCCGCAGCCTCTCCAGCATGCTGGAGGCCGCGCCGGGCATCGTGGTCGTCGATCGCGCCGCCGACGGCGAGGAGGGCCTGAAGAAGGCCATCCTCCTGCGCCCCGACGTCATCACGCTCGATCTCGAGATGCCGAGGCTCGACGGCTTCGGGTTCCTGCGCCTCCTCATGGCCAAGGCGCCGACGCCGGTGATCGTGCTGTCCTCCTACGGCCACCCCTCGGACGTCTTCAAGGCGCTGCAGCTGGGCGCCTACGACTTCCTCGCCAAGCCGAAGAAGGGCGACCGCGACGCGCTGGAGTTGGTGCGGCACGAGCTGGTGGAGAAGGTGCGCGGCGCCCGCTTCGTGAAGCGCGAGGTGCCGCCGCCGTCGCCGCCCCTCCACGAGCGGCCCGAGCGCGGGGCGAAGAAGGCACCTCCCCCCGAGGCGCCGCCGATGGTCGTCGTCATCGGCGCGTCGACCGGTGGCCCGCCCGCAGTGCAGAAGCTCTTGGAGGCCGTGGGGCACCTGCCGTTGGCGGTGGTGGTGGCGCAGCACATGCCGCCCCGCTTCACCACCGCCTTCGCGGAGCGGCTCGATCAGGCCCTGGCCCTCGAGGTGCGCGAGGCGAAGCACGGCGACCGCCTCGAGGCCGGCCACGTCTACATCGCGCCCGGCGGCGAGCAGCTCGAGGTCCACGAGCGCAAGGGCCTGTGGACGCTCTCGGTCTCGCGCTCCGCTCCGGAGGATCGCCACGCTCCATCGGTGGACCGGCTCTTCGAGAGCACCGCCCACGTGGTGGGGCCCCTGGCCACCGCGGTGGTGCTCACCGGCATGGGCACCGACGGCGCCCGAGGGGTGGTGGCGCTGGCCCAGGCCGGCGCGCAGGTGTGGGCCGAGTCCGAGACCTCGGCGGTGGTGTTCGGCATGCCCGAGGCGGCCATCGCCACCGGCAAGGTCTCCCGGGTCCTGCCCCTCGACGAGCTGGGGCCCTCCCTCGCCCGGGCGCTGGAGGCCCGCCTCGCGGCCCTGCGTGTTTGAACGCGCGAAAGGGGTGCTAGGGTGCCTGACGCCATGGGTATTCGTGCGTTGGTGGTCGACGATTCGCTCCAGCTCCGCCGGAGCGTGATGTTCGCGCTGCAGAAGCTCGACGAGTGCGTCTGCGTGGAGGCGGCGGACGGGGCCGAGGCGCTCAAGAAGCTCGCCAGCGAGTCCTTCGACGTGGTGCTCACCGACATCAACATGCCGGTGCTCGACGGGCTCAAGCTCATCGCCCACATCCGCCAGGACGCCTCGCGCATGCTGGTGCCCATCGTGGTCATCTCCACCGAGTCGGCGGAGGCCGATCGCGAGCGCGCCATGAAGCTCGGCGCCAACGCCTACCTGGTGAAGCCGGTGCAGGCGGCGGCGGTGGTGAGCACGGTGAAGCAGTTGCTCAAGCTGTGAGCGCGCGCGCCACGGCCCTGGTCCTCGCCCTGGCCACCGTGGCCGCTGGCGCTCCCCGCCCCATGGCCGAGGTCTGGCCGTACCAGGTGCAGACGCAGGCCGACGGCACGCTCGTCTACTCGTACGATCTGCTTCCGGCGAAGCGCTCCAAGGGTACGCCCGACGCCGTCACCGCCCACGGGCAGCAGGCCATCGACGCCTTCCTCGAGGGCCTGCCGAACGAGGTGAAGGTGAAGGTGGCGCAAGGCCCGGGCTGGACCGTCTCTGCCGGCCGCGGCCCGGAGCAGCGGCCCCTGGTGACGGCGTTCGCGCTGGCGAGCGACGGCCCGCTGCAGTCGGACGCGGTCTTGCCGAAGGACCGTGAGGCCAGGCTCCGCGCGGCGCTGCACCCCGAGGTGCCGAAGGTGATGGTGGGCGCGGCGGCGCTGGTGTGGTCGCTCCAGCAGCTCGAGGACGGCGCCTTGGCCGCCGCGGCGCTGGAGACCGAGCCCGCCCGCGCCGCCTTCTTCCAGAAGGTGCTCGACAAGGCCCTCGCCCGCGCGAAGGGCGCCGAAGGCGACGTGAAGGACGGCGCCCAGACGCTGGCCGCCCGCATCGCCGCCGCCACCGCCTGCCTGGACGCGAAGAAGCTCCCGGCGAGCGTGAAGGCCGACGAGGCGCTCTTGAAGCTCGCCAAAGAGGACCTCGAGCGGCTGGCCGAGAAACCCGACGCGCTGCTCGCGCCGCCGCCCTACACCTGGACGCCGGAGCTGACCTGCCTCTTCGTGCGCGCCCGCGTGCTCGCCGAGCCCTTCGAGGTCAGCCGGGCCGGGTCGGTGGCCGTGCTCACCTTCCTCGACCTGGTGAAGGGCGACATGAAGCTCGCCGCCGAGCTGGAGCGCCTCTCGAAGCGGAGCGCCCGGCTCTTCGGTCCGCCGTCGAACGAGCGGCTCTCGACGTGGCGCCAGGCGGCGAAGGACAAGCCCGCCGAGGCCATCGAGGCCCTGTCGGAGTTTTTGGACGGCCTGCCGACGACCGAGCGCACGCCGCCCGGGCTGTTCGCGCTGCCGGCCCCGCCGTTCCGGAAGTTCCTCGACGAGCTCGCGCCGCAGGAGCGGGCCGCCGAGTTCGACGAGCTGGCCACCGCCGCGCAGGACGGGCGCCTCGCCAGCGCGCTGGCCTCCGAGGAGTGGCCCGCCTCCCGCGACGCGACGCTGGCGGCCCTGGCCTCGGCCGATGCGGACAAGTCGGTGCAGCTCGACGGCTCGTGGCGCGATCAGCTCGGCGCGGACTTCGCGATGGCGCAGCTCGCCCACCACGAGGCCCGGAGCGGCGGGCGCGATCTGGTGCCCGACGACGAGGAGCGGACTGGCCTTTCGGTGCGGCTGATGGTGCCGCCGTCGCTCGAGGTGGAGCCGGTGCCCTGGGTCTTCGCCCGCGCCTACGCCGCGCTGTCCCGGTTGGTGAAGGCGCTCGGCGACGAGAAGCTCTCGGGCCTTCGCGCGCTGACGCCGGAGGGCGGCCGCTCGGGGGAGCCGGCGGTGACCGAGGCCCAGCGGATGGCGTCGGTGTTCCGCGGGCTCGAGCGGCTGGCGTCGCCCCACGGCTCGCGCGGCCCCGACGCCGACCTGACCGCGGCCCGGCGCTTCCTCGCCTCGTGGCGCAACGACGCCCGCCTCACGCGCGACGTGCGCCTGGCGGCGGCTTCGACTCGCGCCGACAAGGAGCAGCGCACCCACGCCGCGGTGGTCGGCGTCACCCGCCGCGAGCTGGTGGTGGGCTACGCGGGCAAGCCGGAGGCCGAGCTGGATGGGACAT
>JBBIOE010000355.1:0-4442 GCA_037443525.1 Archangiaceae bacterium
GGAGGGCGACGGCTACGCCCGCGACTACTACCGGGTGGAGCTCGAGGGCGTGGGGGAGCTGTGGGTGTTTCGCGACGGGCGGGACGGGCGGCTGTACGCGCAGGGGGTGTTCGATTGAGGGCGAGGGAGGCGGGGGATGCGGCGACGGTGGCGGGAGTATCGGACGGAGATGGGGAACAGGCCGGTGAAGGCGTTCATCGCGGAGCTCGAGCCGGAGGAGATGGCCGAGATCGCGGCGGAGATGAGCGAGGTGGCCAAGGAAGGATTGTCAGCGGCGCGCCATTTGCGCGGAGAGATCTCCGCGCGCTTCATCCAATTGGCCGAAGAGCGCCTCGCCGATTGGAGGGCGAGAGGCGCAGCGCGGAAGGACGATGCCTCTAAGCCATAGCTTTTAAGCCATGGCGCAAAAGCCATGGGCTCGATAGTCTGACGAAAGCGAGGTCGATCATGGAGCGAGACTTCCTGGACGAGATCATGGAGATGGGGACCAAGAAGAATCCCCGTTTCCCCGACATGGTCGCCGAGGCGATTGCACGTCGAAAGGCCGCGCGGCTCCTGGCTCAACGCCGCGAGAAGACCGGACTGAGTCAGACGATGGTGGCGGCGTGGATGGGGACGTCAGCCTCGGTCGTGTCGAAGCTCGAGTCCGGAGCGGACGTCCGGCTGTCGACGCTCATGCGGTACTGCGCGGCGATCGGAGAGAAACAGACGCCCTCGCTTCGGGTGGAGTCTCGGGCGACGTCGCGCTCCCGCCGACGCCAGCCCCGGCCAGCGCAGGATCGGAGAGGGAAGACCGTGAATGCGCGGCTGGCAAAGCTCGCAGCCGCGGGTGACATCACCCTGCCGACCCGGAAGGGCTTCATGAAGATTCGGCCGAGCCGGATTCGGGGCAAGAGCATCTCGAGCACGATTCTGGAAGACCGCGAATGAGCCACTGCTTGCGCCGTGGTGCCGCGGTGCAGGTCAAGAACAACGCATGATCGGCGATCGCGGTTTGGAGATCGTCACCGAACTCAGTGCTCCCCATGACCGCCTATGCCGAGCTCGTCTGCCGCTCCAACGGCACCTTTCTCACCGGGGCGTCCCACCCCGAGGAGCTCGTCGCGCGCTCCCACGAGCTCGGCCTCACCGCCCTGGCCCTCACCGACGACGACGGGCTCTACGGCGCGGTGAAGGCGCACCTGGAGGCCAAGGGCAAGGCGCTCCGCTACGTCGTCGGCTCCACCCTCACGCTCACCGACGCCACCCCCGTCGCCGTCCACGTCCAGGACGCGGCCGGCTACGCCCACCTCTGCGAGCTGGTCTCCGAGAGCCGGCTCTCCCACGACAAGGGACAGGCCGGCCTGCCCTGGCGCTCGCTTGCGGAGAAACCCGGCGGCCTGTGGGGCCTCATCCTCCCCGACGCGCTCGGCTGGGCCGACGGCGCCACCACGCTCACCGCCGCGCAGCTCAAGCCGCTTCACGCTCTCAAGGACGCCTTCGGCCCGCGCCTCTCCGTCGGCGTCTCGCGCTTCCTCCACGCCACCGACGAGCTCCGCGTCGCCCGCGCCCAGGCCCTCGCCGCCGCCCTCGACGCGCCGCTGCTCGCCCACAACGACGTCCACACCCACGCCCGGGAGCGCCAGCCGCTCCTCGACGTGATGACCGCCATTCGCCACAAGACCACCCTCGAGGCCTCCGGCGCGCGCCTGTTCCCCAACGCCGAGCGCACGCTCAAGTCCCCCGCCGACATGGCCGCGCTGTTCGCCGACCTCCCCGAGGCCCTCACCCGCACCCTCGCGGTGGCCGACGCCTGCCGCTTCTCCTTGGACGAGCTCAAGTACCGCTTCTCCGAGGAGGAGCTCCCCCAAGGCCACACCCGCACCACCTACCTCGCCCACCTCGTCGAAGAGGGCCTCCACGTCCGCTACCCCTCGGGCATCCCCGCGCCAGTCCGCGCGCAGATCGCCCGCGAGCTCTCCCTCATCACCACCCTCGAGTACGAGGGCTACTTCCTCGCTCTGTGGGACATCGTCCGCTTCGCCCGCGAGCAGGGCATCCTCTGCCAGGGCCGCGGGAGCGCCGCCAACTCCGCCGTCTGCTACGCGCTGCAGATCACCGCCATCGACCCGGTGCGCATGGGGCTGTTGTTCGAGCGCTTCCTCTCCGTCGAGCGCAAGGAGCCCCCGGACATCGACGTCGACTTCGAGCACCAGCGCCGCGAGGAGGTGCTCCAGTACGTCTACAAAAAGCACGGCCGCCACCGCGCCGCGATGGTCAGTGAGCACATCTGCTTCCGCGAGCGCCTCGCCGTGCGTGAGGTGGGCAAGACCCTGGGCCTCTCGCTCGATCAGGTCGACCGCCTCGCCAAGGCCATGGACCTGGGCGACGAGGTCGGCCCCTACCAGCTCCAGCAAGCGGGCCTCGCGCTCTCCGACCCCAAGGTGCGCCTCACCATCGAGCTCTCCCGCCAGCTCACCGGCATGCCGCGACACCTCTCCATTCACGTCGGCGGCTTCGTCATCACCCACACTCCGCTCGTCTCCCTGGCCCCCATCGAGAACGCGGCCATGAAGGACCGCACCGTGGTGCAGTGGGAGAAGGACGACCTCTCCGCCATCGACATCTTGAAGGTCGACCTGCTCGGCCTGGGCATGCTCACCGTCGTCTCCCGCGCGGTGGAGCTCATCGAAGAGACCACCGGCCGCACCTTCTGCATGGCCACCGTCCCCGCGGAGGACCCTCACGTCTACGACATGCTCTGCGAGGGCGACTCCATCGGCGTGTTCCAGGTGGAGAGCCGGGCCCAGCAGAACATGCTCCCGCGCTTGAAGCCCCGGACCTTCTACGACCTGGTGGTGGAGATCGCGATCATCCGCCCCGGCCCCATCGTGGGCGACATGGTGCACCCGTACCTGCGGCGTCGAAACGGCGAGGAGCCCGTCTCCTACCCCTCGCCCGACGTCGAGAGCATCCTCGCGCGCACCTTGGGCATCCCGCTCTTCCAGGAGCAGGCGATGCGGCTGGCCATGGTGGCCGCGGGCTTCTCCGCCGGCGACGCCGAGCGCCTGCGCCGCGCCCTCGCCCACAAGCGCGCGGAGTCGAAGATCCTCGAGTTCAAGGACCGCTTCATCGACGGCTGCGTGTCGCGCGGCTACGAGCGCGAGTTCGCCGAGAGCTGCTTCAACCAGTTCAAGGGCTTCTCCCACTACGGCTTCCCCGAGAGCCACTCCGCCAGCTTCGCCCTCATCGCCTACGTCACCAGCTGGCTGAAGAAGTACTACCCCTCGGCGATGTGCGCGGCGCTGCTCGACTCGCAGCCCATGGGCTTCTACGCCCCGCACACCCTGGTCGACGACGTCCGCCGCCACGGCGTCACCGTGCGCCCGGTGGACGTGAACGCGTCGAGCTGGCGGTGCTCGCTGGAGAAGAACGGCCTCGACGACACCGCCGTGCGCGCCGAGCCCACCGGGGGCCGGGTGCCCGAGCAGCCGGCGCTGCGCCTGGGCCTCGAGCTGGTGAAGGGTCTGCGCGAGGAGACCGCCAAGGCCATCGAGTCCGCCCGCGCCAACCATGGACCGTTCCAAAGCCTCGCCGACGTCGCCCGCCGCACTCGCGCCCCGCGCCACGAGCTCACCCGCCTGGCGCTCGCCGACGCCTTCGCCCCTCTGTGCGGCAGCCGGAGGAAGGCCTTGTGGGAGCTCCACGCCCTCGGAAGCTTCGACGAGGACGATCTCTTCTTCGGGCTTCCCATGGCGAAGGACACGCAGCCCTTCTCCGCGATGAGCGCCACCGAGCGCGTGTACACCGACTACGAGGCGGCCGGGCTCTCGCTCGAGGCGCACCCGGTGGGGCTCTTGCGCCAGCAACTGGCGAAGCTCGGCGCCGTCACCGCCGAAGCGCTGCTCCAGGTGAAGGCCGGCCAGCGCGCCAGGCTCGGGGGCCTGGTGATCGTTCGCCAGCGCCCGCCCACCGCGAAGGGCTTCACCTTCCTCTCCGTCGAGGACGAGACCGGCATCGCCAACTTCGTCGTCGAGCCGAGCCGCTACGAGCGCTTCCGCAGGGAGCTCGGCGCCACCGCCCTCGTCGTCGGCGAGGGCCGCGTCGAGCGTACCGGCCGCGTGGTGAACCTGAAGATCGATCGGCTCGAGGCGCTCATTCCCGACGAGTGAGGACGCGTAGGTGCGCAGCGCCGCGCCTGCGACTTCCACGCTGGCTAGCCTCCCTGTCCACCGAATCGCGACTGGGTATCGTGCGCGCGGGTGTTCGATGACCCAGCCGTCGCACTTCCAGGAGCACCCGAGGAGCAGCGCCATGAAACGACTCATCCTGATGTGCCTAGCCGTCGCGATGCTGTCCGCGGGGTGCGACTGCGGAGGGCCCGCCGCCAACGCAGACGGCGGTGACGGCGGCGGAGCGGGGGGAGGCGCGACCGGCGGCGGCACCGGCGGCGCGGTCGGCGG
>JBBIOE010000356.1:0-4346 GCA_037443525.1 Archangiaceae bacterium
CGGTCGATGGCCTCCTTGAACCACTTGAGCGGCTCGGGGTCGAAGCCCAGCTTCGTCATGTCGAGCTGGAGGTTCGACTTGTCGAGGAGCCGCATGACGATCTTCTCGCCGAACAGGCACGGGCAGACCGAGACGCGGAAGTCCATCTCCTTGCCGCCGCCGAGCTTGATCTTGATGCGGCCGTCCTGCGGGAGCCGGCGCTCGGAGATGTCGAGCTGCGCCATGATCTTGAGGCGCGAGGTGATGGCGTTGCGCAACTTCATCGGCGGCTTCATCACCTCGTACATCACGCCGTCGATGCGGAAGCGGACGCGGAAGTCCTTCTCGTAGGGCTCGACGTGAATGTCGGAGGCGCGCTTCTCGATGGCGTCCTTGAGGATCAGGTTCACCAGCTTGACGACTGGGGCGTCGTCCGCGGCCCGGGCCATGTCCTCGACGTTGCCGCCCTCCTCCGTCTCCTTGGCGAGCTCGACGTCGTCCGCGTCCATGTCGCCGACGATCTCGTCGAGCGAGGGGCCCTTCACCGCGTGGTACTTCTCGATGGCCTCGCGAATCGCCGGCTCGCTCGCGACCACCGGCTCGATGTTGTAGCCGGTGAGGAACTTGAGATCGTCGACCGCGTAGATGTTCGACGGGTCGCACATCGCGACGATGAGCGAGCTGCCCGCCCGGTTCACCGGCAGCACCAGGTGCTTCTCCGACACGTCCTTCGGGACCAGCTTGATGATCTCCGGGTCGATGTCGAACTCTTTGAGGTTGATCGCCGGGACGCCGTATTGCTTGGAGAGGAAGTCGGTGAGCTTCGACTCCTCGATGGCGCCGGTCTTGATCAGCGCGGTGCCGATGCGGGCACCGGACTTCTGTTGCTCCTCCTGCGCCTTGCGCAGCTGTTGAACGGAGATGAGATTTTCGCGGATGAGGAGTTCGCCCAGGCGGCCTGACATGTCGATTTCGCCTCTCTGGTGATGGCGTGATGAACGGCGAAACTTAGGGCCGTGACTCGAACGGTGTCAAAGCTTCAAAATCACGGGCTCGCGCACACATCAGGCGCGCGCCACCGCCGCGCGGGCCGCCTCGACGTCGCGCGCGATCTGCCCCGACAGCTCGGCGGCGCTGGCGAAGCGGCGCTCGGCCCGGAGCCTGGCGATGAAACGCACTCGGAGCTTCTTGCCGTACAGGTCGCCCGAGTAGTCGAGCACGTGCACCTCGATGGTCACCGCGCCGCCGCCGAAGGTGGGCTTGGTGCCGATGTTCGCCGCGCCGCCCCGCCACACCCCGTCGTCCTTCACCTGTACCGCGTACACCCCGGGAGCAGGCTTGAGCTCGTTGGCCGTGTCCACGTTGGCGGTGGGGAAGCCGATGGTGCGCCCGCGCCCCGCCCCCGCCACCACCGTGCCGTCGATGTCGAAGGGCCTGCCGAGCAGCCGAGCCGCCGCCTCCACCCGCCCCTCGAGGATGTACTCGCGAATCTTGCTCGACGAGACCACCACTCCGTCGATCGTCACCGCCGGCACCACGTGCACCGCCCTCCCCCGCCGGGCCGCCGCGGCCAAGAGCCGCTCCACGGTACCCACCCGCCTGGCGCCGTAGCTGAAGTCCGCGCCCACCACCACGCTCCCGACCTGGAGGGTGTCGAAGAGCGCAGCCTCGAACGCGTCGGGGCCCGTCTTCGAGTACTCCAGGGTGAAGGGCTGCACCACCACGGCCTCGACGCCCGCCTCCTCGAGCAGCTCGAGCTTGCGCGAGGTGAGGGTGATGAGGCGCGGCGCCAGATCCGGCTGTAGCACCTTCCCGGGGTGCGGCTGAAAGGTGAGCGCCGCGGCCTTCCCGTGCATCGCCGCCTCCGCGATGAGGGCCCGGTGCCCCTGGTGCACGCCGTCGAGATTGCCGAGGCAGAGGGACGCGCCCGCGAGCGGCCCGTGGGCGGCCTCGTCGATCGAGTGGAAGACCTGCATGGACCCCGAGAGTGTCTCACGCCGATTCAAAGCTCACGAGCTTCTTGGTAGGCGCCCTCTCCATGTCCCGTATCCCCTTGCGACCAACGCCCGCTGGCGCCGAGCTGCTCGGCCTGAAGGAGCCGCCCGACTGGCGCGCCGTCTTCGGCATGGACGGTCCCCTCGAGCTCGAGATCGGCTGCGGCGCCGGAGGCTTCGCCCTGGAGTACTGCCGCCGCTCACCCCAGGTGCGCTACGTCGCCTTCGAGTGGCGGAAGAAGTACGCCCGCGAGGTGCAGCACCGCGCCGAGAAGCACGGTCTCAAGAACCTGAAGGTGATCGAGGGCGACGCGCGCGGGGAGGTGCCTCGCTTGTTCACCCCCGAGAGCCTCGACGTCATTCACCTCCAGTTCCCCGACCCGTGGTGGAAGCGAGCCCACCAGAAGCGCGCCATTCTCCTGCCGGAGTTCACCCGCTTTCTGTGGACGCTGATCAAACCCGGCGGGCGCTTCGACTTCCGCACCGACGTGGAGGACCGCGGGCGCCAGGGCCTCGCCGTGCTCGAGGCGGCGGGCTTCGAGAACCCGCTGGGGTCAGGCGTCTTCCACCCCTACGACCCCGAGGAGGCCCCCTCCACCCGGGAGCGCCGCTACCTCGTCACCGGGCAGATCGTCTATCGCGCGCGGCTCCTGAAGCCCGCGCTGCCGAAAGTGCCCGAGGCTCGCTAAGGTCGCGTCGATGTCTCCCTCCCGACGGAAGACCCTCGAGGTCACGCGCCGCGACGACGATGCGGCGAGCGTCGAGGGCCGCCTCATCCTGGTCGCCGACGACGACAAGGGCATCGTCCGCCAGGTGCGCGCCGGGCTCGATCACCAGGGTTACCGCTTCGTCGAGGCCACCGACGGGGCCCAGGCGCTCACTGCGCTTCGGCAGCACCACCCCGATCTCCTCCTGATGGACGTGGAGATGCCGGGCCTGGGCGGCGTCGAGGTCTGCCGCATCGTGAAGGCCAACCAGGGCGTGCAGACCTTCGGCTTCATCCCCGTCATCTTGATGACCGCTCGGCGCAGCGGAGGGAAGATCGAGGGCCTCGAGCTCGGCGCCGACGACTACCTGGTCAAGCCCTTCGACATGCTCGAGCTGTCGGCGCGGGTGAAGGCGATGCTGCGCTTGAAGGCGCTGCAGGACGCGCTGGTGCAGAAGAACAAGGAGCTCGACAAGGCGAACCACGAGCTCGAGCTGAGGCGCAGGGAGCTGCTCGACCTGTCGCGCACCGACGGCCTCACCGGCCTGGTCAACCGCCGGCACTTCGACGAGCGGCTGGTGGGCGAGTTCACCCGCAGCGAGCGCTACCGCTCTCCGTTGAGCTGCCTTCTGCTCGACATCGATCACTTCAAGAAGGTGAACGACACGTACGGGCACCCGTTCGGCGACGTCGTGATCAAGGAGGTCGCGGGCGTGGCCAAGCGCACCGTGCGCGACGTCGACGTCCTCGCGCGCTACGGGGGCGAGGAGATCGTCGCCCTCCTCCCGGAGACGCCCCCCGAGGAGGCGTGGCACGTGGCCGAGCGCGTACGGTTGGGCGTGGAGGCGATGCGGCTCACCTGCCGAACGCTGGCCGAGCCCACGGTGGTTCGCTGCACCGTCTCCATCGGCGTGGCCACCTACCCCGCCCAGGCCATCGAGTCGGCGGAGGCCCTGGTGCAGGCGGCCGACGAATGCCTCTACTCGGCGAAGCAGGGCGGCAGAAACCAGGTCAAGCAGGCCGTCGAATGACGTGGGAATCGGTGGGCGGCGCCCAAAGAACCGCGCTATGAAGGTCGCGATGCGCGTCGTCCCCCTCCTCGCGTGGGGGCTCCTGGCCCTCGCCTGCACGAACCACCCTCCGGCCGACACTCCGGAGGCAGCGTGGAAGCGCTTCTCCGACGCGTTGCGGGTCGGTGACACCAAGACCGCGTGGGCCTCCCTCTCCACCCAGACGAAGCAGGCCATGGCCGAGCGCTCCAAGGCCGTCTCCGAGGCGAGCCGCGGGGCTGATCCCGACGCCGGGCCCGTGATACGTGACGATCCGCAGGCGATGCTGTTCCAGAGCGGCGTGCGCCCCAAGGAGGCTGAGAAGGCGAAGGTGGTGAGCTCGACGAGCACCACCGCGATGCTGGACGTGACCTCCGGCGGAGTGACGCAGCAGGTGCGGTTGGTGAAGGAAGGAGACTCGTGGCAAGTCGACTTGTCCGAGACGCTGAGGAAGTGACGACCCGTGACTGAACGAAACAAGAAACCACCGACCCCTCAGGTGCAGGTCATTCGCCGGGCTCCTGGGGCGGCGACGCCTGCCGCGCCGGGCGCCGTGGCCCCGCGGCCCGTGTCCCCGACGGTGGTGCCCGTGGCCCCGCGCCCGGCCTCCGTCGCGCC
>JBBIOE010000357.1:0-4302 GCA_037443525.1 Archangiaceae bacterium
CGGGCGACGTCGAACGTCACCTTCTGGCCCTCGGCCAGAGTGCGGAAACCGTCCATCGCGATCGCGGAGTGGTGGCAGAAGACATCCTCACCACCGCCGTCCTGCACGATGAACCCAAAACCCTTCGCGTCGTTGAACCACTTCACAGTTCCAGTAGCCATGTGTGTTTCTTCCTCGCTCAGCACGGTCAAGACGACCGGTGTCCCCCCCGGCGAAAACTGCCGGAAGACCCGACCGTTGTAGCCGCGCCCGACGCGCGAAATCAACGCCCCCCCTGCTCTTGGCTTGGCAGGTGTCAGACCGGGGGCTCAGATCTCCAAGAGCAGCCGCTCGGGCGCCTCGATGCACTCCTTGATGCGCACCAGGAACTGCACGGCCTCGCGCCCGTCGATGAGGCGGTGGTCGTAGCTCAGGGCCAGGTACATCATCGGCCGGGCCACGATCTGCCCGTCGCGCACCACGGCCCGCTCGGTGATGTTGTGCATGCCGAGGATGCCGGTCTGCGGCGGGTTCAGGATGGGCGTCGAGAGCATCGAGCCGAAGATGCCGCCGTTGGAGATGGTGAAGGTGCCGCCGGAGAGCTCGTCGAGCTTGAGCTTGTCGGCGCGGGCGCGGGCGCCGAAGTCGCCGATGATCTTCTCCAGGTCGGCCATCGACTTCGTGTCCGCGTCGCGGATCATCGGCACCACCAGGCCGCGGCTGCCCGACACCGCCACGCCGATGTCGTAGTAGTGGTGGAAGACCACGTCCTCGCCGTCGATGCTGGCGTTCACCGCCGGGAAGGCGCGCAGGGCCTCCAGCGAGGCGCGGAGGAAGAAGCTCATGAAGCCGAGCTTCACCCCGTGGCGCTTCTCGAAGCGCTCGCCGTGCTCCTTGCGCAGCTTCATCACCGCGCTCATGTCCACCTCGTTGAAGGTGGTGAGGATGGCGGCGTTCGACTGGGCTTGCAGGAGCCGCTCAGCGACGCGCTTGCGCAGGGGCGTCATGCGCACCCGCTCCTCGGCGCGGGGGCCGGTGGGGCGGTTGAGCGCGGTGGTGGGCGGCTCGGGGGGCCTTCCCTGCGCGGGGGCCTGGGCGGTGGCCGGGACCGCGGCCTTGAGCACGTCGTCCTTCATCACCCGGCCCTGCACGCCGCTGCCCTGGAGGGCGGCCGCGTCGAGGCCCTTGTCGGCGGCGACGGCGCGCGCCACCGGGGTGGGCCCGGGGCCGGCGGAGGCGGCCTTCTCGGGCGCGGGGGCGGCGGCCGGGGCGGCGAGGGGCTTCACCTCCGGGGCGCGGGCGCCGGCCTGACCGGGCTCGATGAGGCCGAGCACGTCGCCGATCTTCACCTTGTCACCCTCTTTGTGGGTGATGTTCCCCAGCGCGCCGGCGGCCGGCGCCTGCACGTCGATGGTGACCTTGTCGGTCTCGAGCACGACCACCGGCTCGTCGGCGGACACGGCCTCTCCGACCTTCTTGTGCCACTTGCCGACGATGGCCTCGGTGATGGATTCGCCCAGCTGCGGGACAATGAGCTCAACGGACATGGGTGCGTTCATCCTCGGGTGATGGCCTGCTCGACGAGCTTGTGCTGCTCGTACAGATGGGTGTTCAGGAAGCCCGTCGCGGGGCTGGCCCCGGCGGCGCGGCCCACGTAGCTGACCTTGGGCCGGCTGGGGAGTGCGCTGGTGAGCTCGAGCAGGGGCTCGAGCAGGTTGCTCCAGGCGCCGCCGTTCTTCGGCTCCTCCTGGGCCCAGACGACCTCCTTCAGGGCCGGCAGCCCCGCGAGCAGCCTCTGGAGCTCGGGGGTGGGGAGGGGCGAGAGCTGCTCGAGCCGCGCGATGGCGATGCCGAAGTCCTTCTTCGCGTCGCGGGCCTTGGCGAGATCGAAGTAGACCTTGCCGCTGCACAGCACGAGCCGCGTCACCTGCCTGGCGTCGACGGCGGGGTTGATCTCTCCGATGACGCGCCGGTAGGTGCCGGAGAGGAAGTCCGAGAGCGGCGAGCGGGCCTCGGCCAGGCGCAAGAGGCTCTTCGGCGTCATCACCACCAGGGGCTTGCGAATGCGGCGCAGCGACTGGCGGCGGAGCAGGTGGAACACCTGCGCGGCGGTGGTCGGGTAGCAGACCTGCAGGTTGTCCTCGGCGCAGAGGTCCAGGAAGCGCTCCAGCCGCGCGGAGCTGTGCTCGGGCCCGGCGCCCTCGTACCCGTGGGGCAAGAGCAGCACCAGCGAGCAGAGCCGGTTCCACTTCGACTCCGAGGCGGCGAGGAACTGGTCGATGATGACCTGGCCGTTGTTGGCGAAGTCGCCGAACTGGGCCTCCCAGGCCACCAGCGCGTCGGGGTAGTCGAGGCTGTAGCCGAACTCGAAGCCCAGCGCGGCCATCTCCGAGAGCGGGCTGTTGAGCACGTGCGCCTGCGCCTGGCCCGACTGGACGTGCGCGAGCACCTCGTAGTGGACGCCGGTCTTCACGTCGTGGAGCACGGCGTGGCGGTGGGCGAAGGTGCCGCGCTCGGTGTCCTGGCCGGCGATGCGCACCCTCGTGCCCTCGGAGACGAGCGAGGCGTAGGCGAGCATCTCGCCCGCGCCCCAGTCGAGGCCCTCCTCGCCGGCGATCATCTTCTTCCTTGCGTCGAGCACCTTCTGAACGCCTGGGTGCGGGGTGAAGCCGTCGGGCACGGCGGCGAGGCGGCCCAGGAGGAACTTCACCCGCTCCAGCGGCAGGCCGGTCTCCACCTGCGCCACGTCGGCGTCCTTGCCGCCGGTGTACTTGGCCCACAGCCCCTGGAGGTCGCTGGGGAGCCGGACCCGGTTCTCGCTGCGCGCCTTGGAGTGCGCCTCGCTGAAGCGCTGCACGCAGGCGTCGAGCACCGCCTGGGCGGCCTCCGGCGGCAGGCGCTTCTGGGCCACCAGCGCGCTGGCGTAGCGCGTGCGCACCGACGGGTGCTTGCGGATGAGCTCGTACATCTTGGGCTGAGTGAAGGCCGGCTCGTCGCCCTCGTTGTGGCCGTACTTGCGGTAGCACACCAGGTCGACCACCACGTCGGTGTGGAACTGCTGGCGGTACTCGGCGGCCATGCGCATCACGTGGACGCAGGCCTCCGGGTCGTCGCCGTTCACGTGGAAGATGGGGATGTCGAGCATCTGCGCCTGGCCGGTGCAGTAGAGCGATGAGCGGCCCTGCTCGGCCTCGGTGGTGTAGCCGATCTGGTTGTTGATGATGACGTGGATGGTGCCGCCCACTCCGTAGTCGGGCAGCGAGGCGAGGTTGAGCGTCTCCGCCACCAGTCCCTGGCCGGCGAAGGAGGCGTCGCCGTGAATCACCAGCGGCACCACGCCGTGCTTGGCGCCGGTGGTGCCCACCCGGTCCTGCTTGGCGCGCACCCGGCCCTCGACCACCGGGTACACCACGCCGAGGTGCGAGGGGTTGAAGGCGAGGCTGATGTGCACCTTCTGGCCGTCCTCGCCCACCCACTCCGACGAGTAGCCCATGTGGTACTTCACGTCGCCGCGCCCGAGGAACTTGGTCGGGTCGGAGGGGCCGGCGAACTCGCTGAAGATCTCCTCCGCCGGCTTGCCCATGATGTTCGCGAGCACGTTCAGGCGCCCGCGGTGGGCCATGCCGATGTCCACCTCGCGGATGCCGATGGAGGGCCCGCGCTCCAGGAAGTCGTCGAGCATCGCGAGCAGGCTCTCGCCGCCCTCGAGGGAGAAGCGCTTGGCGGCCTGGAACTTGGTGTGAATGGTGGTCTCGAGGGTCTCGGCCTCGGAGAGCTTTCGCAGCACGCGGGTCTGCCGCTCGACGGAGAAGTCAGTGACGTTCTCGCAGCGCTCCATGCGCTCTTGCAGCCAGCGCCTCCGGGTGGAGTCGTACATCTGCTCGAACTCCACGCCGATGGGGCCGCAGTAGGTGCGGCGGAGGCGATCGAGGAGGCGGCGAAGGGGCACGCGCGGCTCGTCGAAGACGCCCTGGGTGTCGACGTAGGTATCGAGCTCGGCCTGGCTGAAGTGGTTCGCGTTGATGAGGCCCAGGTCGGCGACGTGGCCGAGCTGGGGCCGGGGTACGCCGAGCGGATCGAGCTTGGCGAGCAGGTGGCCGCGGAGGCGGAAGGCGTAGAGGGTCTGGTCGACCTTGCTCTGCAGGCCCATCGACTCCACGGCGCCGCGGGCCCCGGTCCCGGCGACGGCGCGCGGCGGAGGAGGCAGAACGAGCCCGTCGATGATAAGAGGCCGGCCCTCTTTCTGGAGCGACTGGAACAGCTCCCGGAAACCGGCTTCGACGGTGGAGGGGTCGGCGAGGAAGCGCGCGTACTGCGCTTCGA
>JBBIOE010000358.1:0-4223 GCA_037443525.1 Archangiaceae bacterium
GTCGGATGCTGTCGGTGATGAGCTGAACCAGCGTCCGGAGGCGCTGAACGAAGCGCGCAGCAGAGGTCGCGCCCCCCGCGCAGAGGAGCGGTGCCCGGCTCAGCCCCAAAATCTGACGGCCTCTCAGGGTGAACGGTGGGTCGGTGTTCGGCACCCTTCGACGGGCTCAACGTGAACGCTGCCTTTTCCGAGTACCGTGCGCGCCCCATGAACCGCCGAGAGCTGCTGGGAGCCGGAGTCCTGGGCGCCGCCGCGCTGGCCGCTCCGCCGTCCGCGAAGCCCGCCGCCGTCCCCCGCTTCGCTCACGAGGGCAAGTCCATTCGCGAGCTGCAGGCGCTGATGACCAAGGGGGCGCTCACCTCCGAGGTGCTTTGCGCGCAGTACCTCGCCCGCATCGACACGCTCAACCTCAAAGGCCCCGAGCTGAGGGCGCTCATCGAGACCAATCGCCAGGCGCTGGAGATCGCGAAGGCCCTCGACGCCGAGCGCAAGGCGAAGGGACCGCGCGGGCCGCTCCACGGCATTCCCGTGGTCATCAAGGACAACATCGACACCGGCGACTACCAGCAGACGACCGCCGGCTCGTGGGCGCTCTACGGCACCATGACCCGCCGCGACGCCTTCGTGGTGAAGCGGCTGCGCGAGGCCGGCGCCGTCATCCTCGCCAAGGCGAACCTCTCGGAGTGGGCGAACATTCGCTCGAGTCGCGCCACCAGCGGCTGGAGCGCGCGCGGCGGCCAGTGCAAGAACCCCTACGTCCTCGATCGCAGCCCCCTCGGCTCGAGCTCCGGCTCGGCGGCGGCGGTGGCGGCTGACCTCTGCACCGTCGCGGTGGGCACCGAGACCGACGGCTCCCTCACCGCGCCGGCGTCCGCGCAGGGGCTGGTCGGCTTGAAGCCCACCGTGGGGCGCCTCAGCCGCGCCGGCCTCATCCCCATCAGCGAGCGCCAGGACACGGCCGGGCCGCTGGCGCGCAGCGTGGAGGACGCGGCGCTGCTCTTCCTCGCCATGGCCGGAGAGGACAAGGAGGACCAGCGCACGCTCGGCACCGCCGCCCACCAGGTGGACCTCGCCAAGGCGCTCGATCCCAAGGGCCTGGAGGGCGTGCGCATCGGCGTGGCGCGGAATCAGTTCGGCAAGGTCCCACCGGCCCTCGAGGTGGCGGAGCAGGCCTTCGCCGACCAGAAGCGCCTCGGCGCCGAGCTCGTCGACGTCGACGGCGTGCCGACCTCTCACGAGCTGCTCCGGCCCGAGCTGCGGCTGCTGCTGGCCGAGCTCGTGGCGGGCATGGACGCCTACCTCGCCGCCCGCATCGGCTCCGGCACCGGGCCCCGCACCTTCAAGGAGCTCGTCGAGTGGAACCAGCGCCACGCCGAGAAGGAGCTGCGCTTCTTCGGGCAGGATCTCTTCGAAGAGGCGCTCACCGTCCCGCCGGTCGGCTCGAAGGGCTACCTCCAGGATCGCGCCGAGCTGCTCGAGCGCACGCGCACCAAGGGCCTCGACCTGGTGCTCGAGAAGCACCGGCTCGAGGCCATCGTCGCGCCGACCATCGACCCGCCGTGGGTCATCGATCCGCTCTACGGCGATCCGACGTGCGCCAGCGCCACCTCGGCGCCGGCGGTCGCGGGCTACCCCTCCCTGACCGTGCCCATGGGACACGTGTGGGGCCTGCCGGTGGGACTGCTCTTCACGGGACCAGCCTGGTCCGAGGCGACGCTGTTCAAGCTCGCCTTCGCCTACGAGCAGGGGACGAAGCGGCGGAAGCCGCCCAGCTTCTTGCCGACGCTCGGCGCCGCGGCGTTCCATTTGCCGGGGGCGGAGCCGGCGGGCGAGTAGCTGTGCTCGTTCGGCACGACGGTCGTTCAGCCCGAGAGGGTGGATTGGTTGCGGCGGCGGCAGCCCGTCGCTACTGAGTCGCGCTTGGAGGCGTTCCATGGCGCAGATCCGAATTGGCGACCGTGTCCCCGACGTTCGTCTCGTGAGCGGCACCGGTACGATCTGGCTCGCTGATCTCCTCGGCAAGAAGACGGTGGTGCTCTACTTCTACCCGAAGGACGAGACTCCCGGCTGCACGGTGGAGGCCTGCGGCTTCCGAGATGCCTACGAGTACTTCACCGAGGCCGGCGCCGAGGTGATCGGCGTCTCCCAAGACAGCCTCGAGGCCCACGCGCGCTTCAAGGCCAAGCACAAGCTGCCCTTCACCCTGCTCTCCGACCCCGACGGCCGGGCGGCGGAGGCGTTCGGGGTGAAGAAGACCTTCGGCCTCTTCCCAGGGCGAACCACCTTCGTGATCGATCTCGGCGGCGTGGTGCGCCACCGCTTCGACTCCCAGCTGCGGGTGAACGAGCACGTGAAGAAGGCGCTGGAGATCATCCAGCAGCTCGGGCCGAAGGCCGCGTCTCCGATGAGTCGGCCGGCCTGATTCCGAAGCCTCACGCCGCCAGCGACATCTTCACCCGCTTCTTCTCGAAGCCCGGCAGGCGCGGCGCGAGGTGGCGCTCGTACTGCTGGTACATCACCGGCAGGAGCACCAGCGTGAGCAGGCAGGCGGAGATGGTCCCCGCGACGATCACCACCGCCAGCGGGCGCTGCGTCTCCGAGCCGATGCCGCGCGAGAGCGCCGCCGGCACCAGGCCCAGCGCCGCGAGGAAGGCCGTCATCAGCACGGGCCGCAGCCGCTCTCGCGCGCCGTGAATGATCGCCGAAACCAGCTCCTCGCCCTTCTCCCGGCGCTCCGCCACCGCCGACATCACCAGCACGCCGTTGAGCGACGCCTGGCCGATCAGCGCGATGAAGCCGACCGCCGCCGCCACCGAGAGGGGCATGCCCGCGAACGCCAACCCGAACACGCCGCCCATCAGCGCGAAGGGCACGTTCAAGAGCGTCAGCACCGCGCGCGGGAACGAGTCGTAGGCCTTGAAGAGCAGCAGGAGCGTGAGCAGCAGCGCCACCGGCACCACCTGCAACAGGCGCTTCATCGCGCGCTCCTTCGACTCGAACTCGCCACCCCACTCGATGAAGGTGCCGGGCGGAGGAGGGGCCTTCGCCTCCACCAGGGTCTGCGCTGCCGCCACGAAGCTGCCCAGGTCGCGCCCGCGCACGTTCATGCGGATGCCGATGTAGCGCCGGCCGTTCTCGCGGAAGATCGACGCGCGGCCGAAGCCCGTGCCCACCTTCGCCAGGGCCTCCAGCGGCACCGTCACGCCGCCGGCCACGGGAATGCGGAGCTTGCGAATCTTCTCCACGTCGTCGCGCGAGCTGAGCGGCAGGCGCAGCACCACGTCGAAGCGGCGCTCGCCCTCCCAGAACTCCGCCACCGCCGACCCGCCGATGGCCATCTGGAACACGTCCTGGAACTCGCCCAGCGGCATGCCATAGCGGGCCAGCGCCACGCGATCGGGCGTCACCTGAATCTGCGGCACCTCGCCGCTCTTCACGATGCCCAGGTCCGCCACGCCGTCGACGGTGGCGATGAGGTTCTTCACCTTCTCCGCCTGCGCCTGCAGCGAAACCAGGTCGTCGCCGTAGATCTTCAGCGCGATCTGCCCCATCTGCCCGCTGATGTTCTCGGCCACGTTGTCGCGAATCGGCTGGCTGTAGTTGATCTCGATGCCGGGGATCTCGTCGAGCCGCCTGGCGAAGTCGTCGATGACGTCGGAGACCGTGCGCACCTCGCGCGGCCACTCCTCCGGGGCCTTGAGCTTCACGAAGAACTCCAGGTTGTTCGTGAGCGTCGGGTCGGTGCCGTCGTCGGGGCGGCCGAGCTGCGAGAGCACCTGATCGGCGACCGGCGAGGCCCCGAGGAGCTCGAGGATGCGCGGCGTGAGCCTGCGCCCCTCGGAGAGCGAGATGTTCGAGGGCAGGGTCATCGTGACGTAGATGCTGCCCTCGTTGAGCTCGGGCAGGAACTCGCTGCCCAGCGTGGGCAACACCAGCACCGCCGCCGCCAGCGCCACCGTCGCCAGCGCCAGCACCGGCCCAGGCCGCTTCAGCGCCCAGGTGAGCGTCGGCTCGTAGAGCCTGGAGGCCAGCCGCAAGACGGGCGAGTCCTTGTGCACCAGCGGCCTGCGGTACGAGAGCGCCGCCAGCACCGGCACCAGCGTCACCGAGAAGACCAGCGCCCCCACCAGCGCCGCCACCACCGTGTTGGCCATCGGCGAGAAGATGCGGCCCTCCACGCGCTCCAGCATGAAGATGGGCAGGTAGGCCGCGATGATGATGAG
>JBBIOE010000359.1:0-4132 GCA_037443525.1 Archangiaceae bacterium
GTCGGATGCTGTCGGTGATGAGCTGAACCAGCGTCCGGAGGCGCTGAACGAAGCGCGCAGCAGAGGTCGCGCCCCCCGCGCAGAGGAGCGGTGCCCGGCTCAGCCCCAAAATCTGACGGCCTCTCAGGGTGAACGGGGAGACGGCTCAGGGTGAACGGGGAGACGGCTCAGGGTGAGCGGGTGGGGGCGCTCAGTGCGATCGCAGCGGCCGCACGCCGAGCGGAGTGATCGGCGCCAGCGTGTGGTGGTGCGCCTGCTGCTCCAGCGCCGTCACCAGCCGTGATCCGAAGCGCTTGGCGTGCATCGGCCCGCTGGCGGTGACCAGGTTGCCGTCGGTGACCACGTCCTCGGCGGAGATGATCGCTCCCGCGGCCGAGAGCGCGAAGGTCTCCGAGGGGTACGAGGTGACCCGCTTGCCCTTGAGCAGACCCGCCCGGGCGAGGATCGACGGCGCGATGCAGATGGCCGCCACCAGCCGGTGCTGGCGGTTCAGCGCCTGCGCCACCCGGTGGGCGTCGCGGTTCTCGAACAACAGCCGCGCCCCCGGCCCGCCGATGAAGACCACCCCGTCGTAGCGGTTGGGATCGAGCTCCGAGAGGGCGATGGTCGCGTCCGTCGTGCCGTGCGGCAGGGCCGAGCAGGCCCCACGCTCCAGGCTGGCGATGGTCACCGCGTGCCCCGCCAACTCGAGCGCCCTGCGCGGCTCGTCGAGCTCCTCGGCGCGGTAGTCCCTCGGCGCGATGATCATCACGACTCGCATGCGTTCATCTCCTCGCGAAGCTGGGGTGCTGCCGGCGTGAAGCTTCAGCACCGTGCAGAGCGTGTGCCGGGCCGGCGCCTCGGAGCCGCGGGGGAGGCCGCGCATTCGTTGCGGGAGGTCGGCCGGCACCCCCCGAGCGCCGGTGCGCGGAGGGGCCTCAGTCGATCCACCCCACGCGCAACAGCCACCGCTTCACCGCCTGCGTGACGAGCCCGTAGGTGAGCAGCGTCCCCACCAGGAACGGCCAGTACGCCCCCGGCAGCGGCGCGAAGCCGAGCGAGCGGCCCAACGGCGACAGCGGCAGCGCGATGCCCGTCGCGATCACCGCCAGGCTCATCCACACCATCGGCGCCGACGGCCGGCTCTGGAGGAAGGGCACCTTGTTGGTGCGGATCACGTGGATGATCAGCGTCTGGGTGGCGATGCTCTCCACGAACCAGCCCGCCTGGAAGAGCGCGGCGCTGTGCGCGGCGACCTGGGGCGTGGAGACGTCGCGGCACCCGAACAGGTACAGCAGCACGAAGAACGTCGCGTAGTCGAACACCGAGGAGATCGGCCCCACGCAGAGGATGAAGCGGGTGAGGCGCTTCATGTCCCAGGGGCGCGGCCTCGTCACCAGCTCGTCGTCGACCTCGTCGGTGGGGATGGCCGTCTGCGACATGTCGTAGAGCAGGTTGTTGGTGAGGATCTGGATCGGCAGCATCGGCAGGAAGGGCACCAGCACGCTCGCGCCCAGCACGCTGAACATGTTGCCGAAGTTGCTCGAGGCGCCCATGCGCACGTACTTCAGGATGTTGAAGAAGACCTTGCGGCCGAGCGTCACGCCCTCCGCCAGCACCATCAGGCTCTTCTCCAACAAGATGAGGTCCGCCGACTCCTTGGCGATGTCCACCGCAGTGTCGACGCTCACGCTCACGTCCGCCGCGCGCAGGGCCGGCGCGTCGTTGATGCCGTCGCCGAGGTAGCCGACCGTGTGCCCCCTCGAGCGCAGGGCCCGCAGGATGCGCTCCTTGTCCGACGGGGAGACGCGCGCGAAGAGCGCCGTGCTCTCCGCGACCACCGCGAGCTCGGTGTCGCTCATGGCCTCCACCGCCGCGCCGAGCACCACTCGCTCGGTCGGCACGCCGACCTCCTTGCACACCTTCTGGGCCACCAGCTCGTCGTCGCCCGTGAGCACCTTCACCGTGATGCCCTTCTCCTCCAGCGCCGCGATGGCCGTGCGCGCCGACTCCTTCGGCGGGTCGAGGAAGGCCACGTAGCCATTGAGGCTCAGGCCCTCCTCGTCGGCCTTGCCGTAGGCGCCCTCGCGCGGCGCCAGCACCTTCGAGGCCACCGCCAGCACCCGGAAGCCGTCGGCGGAGAGGCGCCGGTGCTCGTCGGTGAGATCGGCCATCATCTCGCGCTCCATGGGGAGGAGCTCGCCGTCGAGCTCGAAGCTCGTGCACACCGCGAAGATGGCCTCGGGCGCGCCCTTGGCGACGAGCAGGTCGTGGCCGTCGGGCGTCTTCACCACCACCGACATGATGCGTCGCTCGAAGTCGAAGGGGATCTCGTCGATCTTCTGGTAGCCGGCCACGTTGAAGAACTCGTGGGCCTCGACGTGGGCGAGGATCGCGCGATCGAGCACGTTGCGCAGCCCCGTCTGGAAGTGGCTGTTCAGGAACGCGAGCCCGAGCACGCCGGGATCGTCCTCCAGCACCACGTCGCAGTAGCGCTCCAGCATCACCCGGTCGACGGTGAGCGTGCCGGTCTTGTCGGTGCACAAGACGTCCATCGCGCCCAGGTTCTGAATGGCGTTGAGGTGCTTGACGATCACCTTCTCCTTCGACATCGCCAGCGCGCCCTTGGACAGGCACACCGTGACGATCATCGGCAGCATCTCCGGCGTGAGCCCCACCGCGACCGCCACCGCGAAGAAGAAGGCCTGGGTCCAGTTGCCCTTGGTGAGCCCGTTGATGAGGAACACCAGCGGCACCATCACCAGCAAGAAGCGCAACAGGAGCCAGGTGACGTGGCGGATGCCCTGGTCGAAGGCCGTGGGCGCGGGGGGCGCCTCCAGCGCCGTGGCCATGCTGCCCAGGTAGGTGCGCTTGCCGGTGGCGGCGACGACGGCGGTGGCCGAGCCGCTGCCGACGTTGGTGCCCAGGAAGGCGAGGCTGGTGCGCTCGAGCGGCGGCGCGTCGGGCTTCGTCTCGTGCTCGAACTTCTCCTCCGGGAAGGTCTCGCCGGTGAGCGCGCTCTGCATCACGAACAGATCCTTCGCCGCGACGATGCGCACGTCGCCCGGCACCATGTCGCCGGCGGCGAGCCGCACCACGTCTCCGGGCACGAGCTGGTAGAGCGGCACCTCGCGCTCGACGCCGTCGCGCACGACCGTCGCCGTCACCGAGATCATCGCCTTGAGGCGCGCGGCGGCGGAGTCGGCGCGGCTCTCCTGCACCAGGGTGAGCCCCACGCTCAGCGCCATCATCGCGCACATGATCGTGCCGGCCCGGTAGTCGCCGGTGGCGAAGGAGATGGCCGCCAGCACCGCGAGCAGCGCCACCAAGGGGTTCACCACCGCGTGGGCGAGGCGCGCCAGCACCGACGTGCGCGCGTTGGAGGCCACCGCGTTGTGGCCGTACTCGTCGAGGCGCTCGGCGGCCTCCTGCGAGCTCAGGCCCTGAGGCCGGCTGGAGAGCCGCGTCCAGAGCGCGTCGCCTCGAAGCGTCGAGGCCTCCCGCACCAAGGGGTCGACCTCGTGCCCGGCGCCCCGGTGCTCCGCGCCGCGGAACAGGGCCCGAGGAAGGAGCGTGGGGTGATGCTTCGCCACGAGACGCACCCCCAGTCGGATCGCGCGACGGCGCGAGCGTCTCTGCGAAGCTAACGGCGTCTCGGCTCGGGAAGGGCTTGCCGGCGGCCGCGGGGGCGGCGCAAGCGCTGCGTCACTTCCTGCCGGGCGGAGGCGGCGGCTTCTTCCCGCCGTTCACCGGCCCCTTGGGCGCAGGCGGTGCGTTCTTCGCCTGCGGTTGCGGGGTCGACCTCACGGGCGGCGGAGGCGCGGTCGCGACCGGCCCCTTCTTCGGAGGCGGGGCGGGAGGCGGCGGCGCCTTGGCGGCGGCCGGCGGGGAGGCCTTCGGCGGCGGCTCCTTGGCGGCGAGCGGCGGCGGGGCCTCGGATCCGGCGGCCATCGGCCACTTGATCGATGGCACCCTGAGCACGGCGGACGTCAAAGGCCTGTTCCGCTATCTCCTGACGAAGAAGGATACGGTCGAGCTGAAGCTGTCGATCAGCACCTTGCCGATGCTGCCGACGGGGATGCCGGTGGCCAGTGCCGTCAGCAGCGAGACCAGCACGAGCACGATGAACGCGTGCATGCGGACCTTGATGATG
>JBBIOE010000360.1:0-4124 GCA_037443525.1 Archangiaceae bacterium
ACGGCGAACCAGGCCGGCGTCGCGGAAGCGTCACCGTCGTCCGCCGCGGCGCCCGCCGAGTCGACGGCGAACCTGGCCGGCGTCGCGGCTGCGCCTTCGTCGTCGAGCGCGGCACCCGCGGAGTCGACGGCGAACCTGGCCGGCGTCGCGGCTGCGCCTTCGTCGTCGAGCGCGGCACCCGCGGAGTCGACGGCGAACCTGGCCGGCGTCGCGGCTGCGCCTTCGTCGTCAAGCGCGGCACCCGCCGAGTCGATAGCGAACCTGGCCGGCGACGCGGGCCCAGCTCCGTCGGCGGAGACGCCCGGTCTCGTCGGGGCGAGCGAGCCCGATCGCTCCGGCGCGGACGCTCCGCAGTCCCACGGCCATGCGCACGTCGTCGGCGACCAGGCACACGCCGGCGCTGGGGCTCCCCCTCCGAGCGGGCTCGTCTCCGCAGAAGGCTCGACGCAGCGGGCACTCGCGGCGAGGTCGGCCGCCGAGCCCTCCGTGACCGTGACGCCAAAGGCCAGCGCCGCCGCGGCCGAAGCGTCGGCCCAGGAGCGCCCGAGCGGCCCGCGCTTCCTCGCGTCGCACGCCGATCTTCCGCTCGACGCCCTCGCGGGGCCGCTCGTGCAAGCGCTCCCGCCGACGGACTTCGTCGCCGACCTCAACGACCTCCTGCTCCCCGCGTCGCAAGACGGCGTCACGCAGGACTCGCCCGAGCCGGCGCCCTTCGTCGCCGATCTCTCCGATCTCCCCGTCCCGTCGGGGGAGAACCCTGTCCCGGCCGACGAGCCGCCGGCGCCTACACCGGCTTCCCCTTCGGACCCGGCTCCTTCTTCCTGAGCCCGGCCGCCTCGGGGCCCTCGGTCTCGAGGCCGAGCGCCATCTCGAGCAGGTCGATCAGCGCCGCGCGGGAGTCGGCGTCGTCGGGCGACAGCACCGTCACCTCGACGGGCAAGCGCTCCTCCGCCGGGACTGGCTCCGGATCAATCGGTCTTCCAGCAGGGTCGAGGTCCTCGACCAGGAGATCTCCGTCGCGGTGGATCGTGTAGCGCCGATGCATGAGGCCATTCTACAGTGACTGGGTGGGTGTTCCTCTCGTCACCTTTGCGCGCGAGTTCATCGTCAACCGAGAGCGGCTCCTCGCCACCCTCAAGCGGACGCCGATCGTCGTCTGGGAGGCGGCGTCCCTGCGCACCCGCGAAGACCGCGAGGGCTGGCTGCCCACCGACGCCGGTCAGCAGATGGTGCGGCCCACCAAGGGCGAGGCGGTCGCCTACCGGGTCGAGAAGCAGCCCGGCGTGAACAACGCCTTCTCCATGGGCATCACCGTCGGCCGCATCGAGAGCAACGACATCATCCTCGACGACGTCTCCATCAGCCGCTTCCACGCCTACTTCCAGTACGACGAGCGCAAGCACCTGTGGACCTTGAGCGACGCCGACAGCCGCAACGGCACCTTCATCAACGAGAAGGCGGTGCGGAAGGATCAGAAGGCGCCGCTGTCCGACGGCGACGCGGTGCGCTTCGGCGAGGTCCCGGTGCGCTTCTTCATGCCCGAGGGGCTGATGAAGTACCTCGACGCGCTCGGGGCCTGACCGCGCCCAGCCCGAGCACGCCTGGCCGCGGGGACAGAAGACACCCGCGCTACGGCACGAACCGGTAGCCCAGGCCTCGCACCGTCAAGAGGTGCTTCGGGTCGTCCGCGTTGGCTTCGATCTTCTGCCGGAGCTGGCTGACGAAGTTGTCCACCGTGCGCGCCGTGCCCTCGTAACCGTAGCCCCAGGCCCCCGCGAGCAGCTCGTCGCGCGAGAAGGTCCGCGCCGGCTGGGAGAGGAGCAGCGCCAAGAGCTTGAACTCCTGCGCCGTGAGGTCCACCAAGGCGCCCTTCTTGGTCACCGTCTTGGCGCGCAGGTCCACCACCACGTCGTCGAAGCGCACCGACTCCTCTTCCTGGTGGTGGCGGCGCAGCACGGCTCGCACCCGCGCCAGCAGCTCCTTCAGCCCGAACGGCTTCACCACGTAGTCGTCGGCGCCGAGGTCCAGCCCGGAGATCTTGTCCATCTCCATGCCCTTCGCCGACAGCACCACCACCGGCAGCTTCGAGCCCCGCTCGCGCAGCTCCTCGAGCACCTCGAAGCCGTTCATGCCCGGCAGCATCACGTCGAGGATCATCAGGTCCGGCGCTTCGTCGAGGGCCTTCTCGAGGCCCGCGCGGCCGTCCTGGGCCTGCAGGACGTCGTAGCCCTCGAAGCGCAAGGACATCGACAGACCGGTCAAGATGGAGAGGTCGTCCTCCACCACCAGAATCTTCAGCTTCTCCTCTGAGGACGTCGTCATGGCGCGACCGGAAGGTGGATTCGGAACGTACTGCCTTTGCCCACCACGCTGTCCACCGACATGCGCCCGCCGTGGGCCTGCACGATACGTGTGGCGATGGACAGCCCGAGCCCCGAGCCCTCGGTGGCGCGCGAGAGGAAGCCGTCGACCCGGTAGAAGCGCTCGAACACCCGCTTCTGCTCGCGCTTGGGAATGCCGATGCCGTTGTCCTCCACCTCCAGCACCACGCCGCCGTCGTCGAGCCGCGCCCGGAGCCGAATCCTCTTGTCCTCGCCGGTGTACTTGAAGGCGTTCTGCAACAGGTTGAGCAGGGCGCCGGCGATCGCGTCCTTGTCCACCTGGAGCACGGGCAGGCCCTCCGCCACGTCGACCGAGAGATCCACCGTGGCGCCCACCCGCTGCGCCCGGAAGGCCGAGACCGCCGCGTCGCACACGTCCTTCACCGCCACCTGAGCGAGCCGGTACTCCTTCTTGCCGCTCTCGATGCGCGCCCAGTCGAGCACGCCCTCGATCATCGCCGACAGCCGCTCCGTCTCCTTGGACAACAGGTCGAGCACCGTCTGCATCTCCTGTGGATCCTTCACCCGGCCCAGCGCCAGCATCTCGATGAACATGCGAATCGAGGTGAGCGGCGTGCGCAGCTCGTGGGAGACCAACGACACGAAGTCGGTCTTCATCTTCGAGAGCTTCGCCTCGCGGTAGAGCGTGCGGCCGGTGAAGATGACCCCAATCGCGAGGGTCACGTAGAAGAGCCCGAGCAGAACTCCATACACCGCGCGGTTGCGGGTCGAGGCGCGCGCCACCGGGTCCTCGCCGTCGGCGATGGCCACCAGCCGGAAGTCCTGCAGGGGCGAGGGCAGGGTGATGCTCGCCAGCTCCGGCGGGCCCAGCGCCGCCTCCTTCGCCTCCGACACGCCCGACATCAGCCGCGCCAGCATTCCCTCCGGCACGTCGTGCTTCACCGGCACCAGCGCGAAGTGCGCCTGCTCGCCCAAAGGAATGCTGCGCTTGCCCACCCGGGTGAGCAGCCGGTCCACCGTCGGCGTGCCCAGGTGCAGGCCCCTCACCACCTCGGCGTGGCGCACCGCGCCCAGAAGGAAGGTGGCTTGCGGCGCCGGCACGGAGAAGAAGACCAGCCGCTCCGGGAGCTGCCCGAGCTCGTTCCCGATGGCCTGCACCGCCGCCTTGAGCTTGGGGTCCGTCGCCTGCACCTCGGCGTGGGTGGCGCGGAAGGTGTCGCCCTCGGCCCGCGCGCCGCCCAGCTCCAGCGCCAGCTCCGGCTCGTCCTCCAGCACCCGGGCCGCCGCCAGGGCCGCGCGCAGGTCCAGCTCCGCCGCCGTCAGCCGCGCCGACCACAGCTCGCCCAGCCGCTTCTCCACCGCCGCGCGCTCGTTGATGATCGCCACCACGCCGAAGCCCGACAGGCCCGCCGACGGCAGCACCACCAGCAGGATGAGCATGGTGAAGGTGCGCCGGAAGCTGAGCAGCTCGAGGGTCTCCGGCGTGGGCATCGCGGGCAGCATTGGGAACGCGCCTGCGCCCCGCCGTCAAGGCGTCGCGCAAATCCTCGCGCAGCCCTACTTGTCAACCCAAGGAAAGCTGATGCCGTCGCCAGCGGTACGCCGTGTGCAAACCGGGCCCCGGGCGCTGTTGGCCGGGTGAAGATGAGAGCAATATCGCGGCTCTGGGGTGGGTGTGGGGCGGGGTGGGGCGTCGAGGTCAGGGCGGGCGAGTCGCGAAATCGAGGTCCACTTGAGTTGATGGCTGTCACGCGGGGAACCCACATGAACTGGCTCGAACGA
>JBBIOE010000361.1:0-4089 GCA_037443525.1 Archangiaceae bacterium
CGCGACCACCATCAACACCGTCGAGACCGTGAGCAGCAGCGCGAAGATGCTCGCCTGGCTGGCCAGCTTGCCGAGGATGATGGAGCTGCGCCTCACGCGCACCACCAGGTAGCGAATCGATTTGGGTCCGACCTCGCCCGCGAGCTGATCGAAGCCCATCAGGGCGATGAAGAGCGGCACGAACCACAAGGTCAGCTTGAAGACCACCAACAGCACGATGGGCAGGGCGAGCAGGGCGTCGGCCATCACCTCGTCGTCGGTCACGAAGGTGGTGAGGAACTTCTTCTTCACCTGATCGCCGACGTCCTTGGCGTGGGCCTGGCCGCCGGTGGCGGTGGAGACCTGCGTCTCGATGGCGCCGCTCGCCTGGTGCGTCAGGAAGCCGACCACCAGCAAGGCGAGGCTCACGAACATCACGAAGAGCACGAAGAGCACCAACACCCGGCCGCTCTTCAACGCGCGGGTCAGCTCTCCCCGCCAGATGGCCGCGATCTCGCTGGTGCTCTCCACGCGGCGGCACCCTATTCAAACCCGCCCAAAGAGAAAGCCCTTTCCCACGGCGACGCGCGAAACCGTGCCCGGTCGTGGCACACTGGGGGGAATGCCGTCGGCCGCGCTCCTGCTCCTCGCCGTCCTGGCCGCGACCCCCGCGGCGAGCGGCCCGCCCCGCGAGGCCGACGACGAAGCGCCGCAGGACGTGCCCAGCCGCCTCGACGCGCCGCCGCTGGCCAGCGCCACGCCCTTGCGCCCGGAGGACGATCTGCTCGCGCTCGCCACGCTGACGCCGAGGCAGCGCCTCGTCGCCACCTTCCACGGCGCGCCAGAGGAGCTCACCGTCGACGTCGCGCTGCAGCGGGAGCTCACCGAGCTGCTCAGGACCTACCAGGTGCCGTGGGGTGCGGTGGTGGTGATGGAGCCCTCGACCGGTCGCGTCCTGGCCATGGCCGAGCACTCCGAGGAGCAGCCCGAGCTCACCGGGCTGTGCACCAAGGCCCTCTACCCGGCGGCGAGCCTCTTCAAGGTCGTCACCGCCAGGGCCCTGCTCGAGGTCGGCGTCTCTCCCGACGAGGTGGAGTGCGTGCACGGCGGCATGCGCAGGCTGACGCCGGCACTGCTCGAGCCCTCGCCGAGCGACGGCCGCTGCCTCACTCTCGCCGAGGCCATGGGGCAGTCCGCCAACGTGGTGTTCGCGCGGTGGACGGCGCGGGTGCTCGATCCCCGCTCGCTCCTCGCCTCCGCGAAGGCGCTGCGCTTCAACCAGCCCCTGCCTTTCCCGGTGCCGACCGAGCCGTCGCTGGCCAAGGTGCCGAGCGAGACCTTCGAGCTCGCGGCCACCGGCGCGGGCTTCGGCGACGTGTACCTCTCGCCCCTGCACGGCGCGGCGCTGGCGTCGGCCCTCGCCAACCGGGGGCTGTGGCGGGCGCCGGTGCTCTTCGAGAGCGAGGTGGCGAAGGTCGCGCCCGAGCGGGTGCTCGCGCCGAAGGACGCCTCGGCCCTGGTGAAGATGCTGGAGAAGACCGTCACCGAGGGCACCGGCCGCCGCATCTTCCACGAGCGCCACGTCGCCCTGCCAGACGCCGCGGGGAAGACCGGCTCGCTCTCCGACAAGAGGCCCTTTCGCGACTACTCCTGGTTCATGGGCTTCTCGCCGGTCGAGTCGCCCAAGGTCGCGGTGGCGGCGGTGGTGGTGAACGACCCCTACTGGCGCATTCGCGGCACGTGGCTGGGCAAGGAGGCGATGCGGCTCTACCTCGAGCGGCAGCGGCCTCCGGCGGTGGCGGGAAAGGGCGTCGCGGCGGACGCAGGCGTCCCTCTGGGGCCGCTCACCGCGCACGGCGCCGCCGCGGTCGATGTGGGCCAGCCCTGACGCCGGGAACCGCCGCACCGATCCCCGCCGGGCAGGTTCGGTGCGACAGTTCCCCGCTGTGAGTCAATCGAAGCGGACCCACCCGGCGCCGACGAAGCGGTCGAAGATGGCGAGCGACTCGAACTCGCGCAGCGGGGCGATGCGGATGATGTTGGCCAACGCCTTCTGGCCGTCGACGCGGGAGAGCAGGTAGCGCTCGGCGGCGGAGAGCGGCAGCGCGCGGACCTCGTCGGGAGCGAGCAGCGCCTTGGGCACGCGCTCGCGCGAGAGCAGCTCGGCCTTCAGGTACTCGTACCAGGCGACCTCGATTCGCTGGAGCAGCTGATCGTGCCCGGCGTCGGGGCGCGCGGCGTGGGCGGCGGCGGCGTGGGCCCAGGCGCAGCGGTACTCGCCCTGCGCGAGGCAGTAGCTCGCCTGCGACAAGAGCTCCTCGGTCGAGCGGCCGCGCAGGTTCTGGGGCTGGGGCGGCCCGACCGCCTCGGTGACGGGCGGCGACGACGGCGGCAAGACGCGCACCGCGCCCAGGCGCTGCAGCGAGAACAGGCGCTGGAAGAAGAAGAAGTCGGTGGCGTGCATCGCCAGCATGAGCTCGTCGAGGGTCTGGCCGGCCTCGATGCCCTTCACCAGCTTCTCGTCGAGGGAGCCGGGGCGGGGCTGCTCCACCAGGTTCTCGCGCACCAGCTCCAGCGTGCACGCTCGGCTGGGGAAGGCCCTTCGGAACTCGCCCCAGGCCTGCTCGCGAAAGGCGAACTCCCGCTCGATGTGGCGCAGCGGCACCTTCACCATCACGCCCTCCGGCTGCGCGGGCACGGAGCTGGGATCGAAGGTGAAGTTCCCGGTGGTCCAGGTGTAGGCCTCGAGCACGGTCTCGCGGAACTTGGTGGAGAGCACCGCGCTCACCACCTCCTCGCTCACCAGGCCGATCATCACCAGGATGCGCCCCATGAAGACGCGGGTCTGGAGCTGGGTCTCGTAGGCGGCGTTGAACTGCTCCTCGGTGATGTAGCCCAGGTTGATGAGGAACTGCCCCAGGTACTCCCGGGGGAGGTTGCTGCTGGCGTTGATGACCTGGCCCTGCTGCAGCACCAGCTGCTTGCGCACGTCGTCGCGGGTGAGCTTCAAGGTGCCGCTCGCTGCCTTTTCCCCGAGGTAGACGACGAGGTCCTTCAAGGGCATCGTGGAGAAGTCGCCGTGCAGACCGAGCATCCGTCAAAGTTAAGAGGGCTCTTTGTGGTCGTCTATGGAAGGTCCGGGTGCTCCTCCTGCGCGGAAGTAGAGCAATGGCTCGTTGACGCCAGCCGGGCTTTCGGCGTTCGCGTCGAGCGCCGAGACATCGAGAATCGGGCCGAGTGGCGCGAACGGCACCGCTTTCAGGTGCCAGTGATCGAGATCCAGGGTCAGGAGCGCCTCACCCTGCGCTTCACCCGAGCAGAGCTGTTCGCCGCGCTCGAGGCCGCGGCCCAGGAGAGTCTTTCGTGAGCGACGACACCCACATCACCGCCTTTCGCACCGTCCCCCGCACCGGCGTCATCTACGTCACCACCGAGGCCACCAAGCTCGGCTTCAGCCAGAAGAACCCCGAGTGGTGCAATCTGGGGCAGGGGCAGCCGGAGACGGGCGAGCTCCCCGGCGCGCCGCCGCGGGTGACGAGCCTCTCCATCGGCCTCGACGATCAGGAGTACGCGCCGGTGCAGGGCCTGCTCGAGCTGCGCGAGGCCATCGCCGCGCTCTACAACCGGCTCTACCGCAAGGGCCTGCCGTCGCAGTACGGGCCGGAGAACGTGTCCGTCTCCGGCGGCGGGCGCGCCTCGCTCACCCGGGCGGCCGCGGCGCTGGGCAACGTGAACCTGGGCCACTTTCTCCCCGACTACACGGCGTACGAGGAGCTGCTCGACGTCTTCAAGGCCTTCACGCCGATCCCGATTCTGCTCGAGGGCGAGCGTGGCTACGCCTTCACTCACCAGGACCTGCGCAAGGAGATCCAGGGGCGCGGCCTTTCGGCGCTCTTGATCTCGAACCCGTGCAACCCCACGGGGAAGGTGGTTCGCGGCGAGGAGCTGGAGAGGTGGGTCGACGTCTCCCGCGAGCTCGACTGCTCCTTGCTCATCGACGAGTTCTATTCGCACTACATCTGGAACAGCCCGCCGGGGCAGCTGCCGGTGGAGAGCGCCGCGCGGTACGTGAAGGACGTGAACGAGGACCCGGTGGTGCTCTTCGACGGG
>JBBIOE010000362.1:0-4062 GCA_037443525.1 Archangiaceae bacterium
CGGGGGCGGGGCGGGCTCGGGCGCGCGCAGCGCCAGCGTGGCGCCGGCGGTGGCCAGGGCGAGGACGCCCGCGACCGCCACCAGCCCAAGGCGGCGCGCGCGGGTGGGGAGCGGGGCGGCGCTGCCGTCGAGCGGCACGCGATCGAGCCAGCTCAGCACGTCGGCCATCGTCGCCGGGCGATCGTCGGCGCTCTTGGCCAGGCAGGCCAGCACCAGCCGGGCGAGGTCGGCGGGGACGGTCTCGCCGAGCAGGTTGGCGGACGGCAGCGCCGGTGGCGCCTTGGTGATGATCTCCGCCGAGAGCTGCCCGAAGGTCGCGCCGACGAAGGGCGTCCTCCCGGCGATCAGCTCGTAGAGGATGGTGCCGAGCGAGTAGATGTCGGCGCGGTGATCGACCTCCAGGCCCGCGGCCTGCTCGGGGGCCATGTAGCGCGGCGTGCCCACGACCTGGCCGGAGAGGGTGCCCAGGCCGTCGGCGCGCGCCAGCGAGGTGATGAGCTTGGCGACGCCGAAGTCGAGCACCTTGACGAAGTCCGGCTGCTCGTCGCGGGTGGTGAGGAAGAGGTTGTCGGGCTTGAGATCGCGGTGCACCACGCCGACCGCGTGGGCCGCGCCCAGCGCCTGGGCGATCTGCCGGGCGATGGCCACCGCCTCCTTCAGCGGCACGGTGCCCCCGGCGAGGCGCGCGGTGAGCGTCTGCCCCGAGAGGAGCTCCATCACGCAGTACACCCGCTCGGGCGCCTCGACGAAGTCGTGCACCTCGACGATGTGGTGGTGGTTGATCTGGTTGACGGCCTTGGCCTCGAGGAGGAAGCGCTGCACCAGCTGGCGATCGGCGGTGTGCTGCGAGTGCAGCACCTTCAAGGCCACCGCGCGCCCGAGGCGGACGTGGCGCCCCAGATAGACCCGGCCCATGGCGCCTTCGCCCAGGACCTTCTCCAGCCGGTAGCTGCCGACGACGTCGCCCACCTGCTCGGCGTGCGACGAAGGCTCGCTGGGGACGACCGACAGACTCACCGATGCTCCTTGACGTGGACCAGCCGAGCGCGCGCTCGACCGAAGCCCATGAACCATAGCGCCCTCGCCGCCGGGCCGAAATCGAATGGCGGCCTCAGTGGGCTTTAGCCGAACGCCGTCTCGGAGACCTTGGCTACGCGTTCCCGCATCGCCTCGGCGTCGAGGTACGTAACGGTGATACCGCCCAGCTGGATCGAGCTCTTGGGGCGCAGCAATACCGGGCTGTTGGTGGCGAGGACCCGGCCCTCCAGCGCCGTCTTCTTGGTCGCGCTCAGCGCCTCCAGCGTCCACCCCTTGGCGCTCGAGCTGAGGCGCCCGTGGCGCCGCGAAACGGTCAGGTCGTTGAGCACGATGGCGTTGTCGGCGGCCCGGCCGACCTCGAGGCTCTGCTCGCCGGTCACCTTCAGGGCGAAGCAGAGGGCGTCCTTCCCCAGGGGGCGCTCGGGGGGCTTGTTCCCGGGCAGCATGGTCTCGGCCACGCTGACGTCCACGCCGGCTTTGGGCACGGCCCACTCGCCCGGCTCCCACACCAGCCAGGCGTGCGGGTAGCGCTTGAGGAAGCCGTCCTTGGTGAGCAGGTACTGCCGCGACAGGAGCGAGATGAGGTAGGCCTGAATGCGAGTCGCGCTCACCGTTTCACTCCCCTCCCCAGCATCGGCTGGCTGTACCCTAGCTGCGTCGCAGCCGCACGCCCAATCTCCCGCGCCAATGCACCGCGTCCCTGTCAGAAGTAAGCACGCCCCAAGGACGCGCGGGCTCGAGCCGGCCGGCGCGTCCCCGAGGCGTCGAGACTCATGACTCAGCCGACGCGCTCACTCACCCACGGGGTGAAGGTGAACTTCTGACCACCGATGCTGGCCTCGTACATCAGGCCGCCCTTGGTGATGCTGTAGACCTGCACGCCGGAGACGTACTTCGCGTTCGCCGACGCGCCGGCCGAAGCCGCGACCGCGCTCATCTGCGCGGCCATCGTGAACTGGCTGCGCTTGAAGGCGTCGAGGGTGCTCTTGTCCTCGAAGAGGATCAGCTCGGAGTAGCTCTGCCCGCCGAGCGCGAGGCCCACGGTCACTTGAGTCAGGTTCACTTTGCCGGTGGCCTTGCCGTTCTCGAACAGCACGCCGTTCCCGGACGCGCCGCCGATGCCGATCGCGCCCTTGCCGACGGTCGGCAGGATGGCGTAGCCGACCGCGGTGTCGAGCTTCCGCTGCAGGTCGGGGTCGGCCTTCAGGAACGTGTCGACCGAGTGCCGGGCCTCGTTGACGGCCGTGGTGTCGTGCTTGCTCAGCTGCGACTCGGCAGCCTTCGGGGCCTTCTTGATCTCGGTCTTCGCCGGCTCGTTCATGGTGCTGCTGGGGACGTCGCTCTTCTTGGGGTCCGCTCCCCAGGCGACCGCGGAGAGTCCCAATGCCGCGGCGGCCAACAGGGTGGTACCGATACCTCTCTTCATCGTGTCGAACATGGCGCTGCCTCCTTCTCCCCCACACGTAGCCACCCCGCGGGGCGCGTGCGGTGAGAGGACTGGGCACTACGGCAGGCCGAAGGGCCCGGGCGCGACGCGTGCGCAGCCCGGCCGCGTCGCTCGCCAAGTTTTCGCGGACGCGTGAGCGCCCGACGAGCGGACGTCAGCGCAGCTTCACCACCACGCCACAGGCGATGCGGGCGCCGGAGTTCCCGGCGGGATCGCTCTTCCCGTCGTCGGCGGAGGCGTGGACGACGACCGCGGTGCCCCCGGGCTTGAGCATCGAGGCCGGGCCGTTGCCGAGGCTCGCGCCCTTGGCCACGAACTCGAGGCGGCCGTGGCCGTCGGCGGCGACCTCGAGGTTGGGCAGGTCTCCGCCGTGGGGGCCCTTGGGGTTGTCGAGCCCGTGGTGGGCGCTGGTGGGGTTGAAGTGGGGGCCCGCGGTGGCGAAGTCGGGGGGGTCGCAGGTGCCGTTCTGGTGCACGTGCACGCCGTGCTTGCCCGGCGGCAGCTTCTCGACCTGCATCGAGACCCGCACGCCGTCTTGCTCCTCGGTGAGGAGGGCGGTGCCGATCTTCACGCCGTGCGCGTCGCGCAGCTCGGCCTTGGCCTGGGTGGGTTGAAGGCCCATGAGGTCGCTCGGCGCCGCGGCGAGGGCGAGCGTGCTGGAGAGGACGACCACCGCCACCAAGCTGCGCGCGTGCATGGGAGACTCCCCTTGAATCGGACGTGGTGTCGGCGGAGTAACGGCGCGCGGAGAGCGGCTCCACCGAAAGCTCGGCCGCCGTCACCCCTGCGCGAGGGCCGTACGCGTCAGCGCCTCGCCTTGCCTCGCCGAGGCCGCGGAGGCAGGGTGGCGAAAGGGGACCGAGAGGACATGCTGGAGCTCGACGGTGCGCACGGCGAAGGGGGCGGGCAGCTGGTGCGGACCTCCGTGGCCCTGGCCGCCATCACCGGCACGCCGGTGCGCCTCGCGCGCATCCGCGCCGGCCGTCAGAAGCCCGGGCTCGCCGCCCAGCACCTCGCCGCGGTGCGCGCGGTGGGCGCGCTGTGCGACGCGAAGACCACCGGGCTCGAGCTGCGCTCGAAGGAGCTCACCTTCGCGCCGGGGCCCTTGCGCGGCGGCACGTTTCGCTTCGACGTCGGCACCGCCGGCAGCGTGACGCTGGTGCTGCAGGCGCTCCTGCCCGCGATGCTCCGGTGCGGCGAGCGCTGCGAGGTGACGGTCACCGGCGGCACCGACGTGCGCATGGCGCCCCCGCTCGACTACCTCCGCGAGGTGCTCCTGCCGCACCTCGGGCGCATGGGAGCCGAGGTGGCGCTCCGGGTCGCGCGCCGCGGCTACTTCCCCAAGGGCGGCGGCGAGGTCTCGGTGACCGTCGCTCCCGGTGCGCTGAAGGCCGTGGCGCTCGACGAGCCCGGCGCGCTCGTTGGCCTCGCCGGGCTCGCGCACGTGGCGGGGCTGCCGGTCACCATCGCGGAGCGGATGCGCGCGGCGGCGCTGGGGAAGCTCCAGGCGGTGCCGGGCCCGCGCGTCGAGATCGAGGTGGACCGCGAAAAAGCGTTGCGCTCCGGCGTCACACCGG
>JBBIOE010000363.1:0-3969 GCA_037443525.1 Archangiaceae bacterium
CGCCGCTCCCGGCTGGCCGTCGCCGCCGGTGCACGCGGCCCCGGCTCCGCCGAGCGGTCTCAACACCCGGGTGGCCACGCCCATCGCCCCGGCCCCGATGGCTCCGCCGGTCGGAGTGCCCGTGCAGCCCGCGGCGATGCCCAGCCCGGGCACCTCGGCGCAACCCGCCGGGCCGGCCCGCGACATTCGCGTGATGGGCGAGCACCGCGTCATCCTCCACACCATGGAGGGGCAGGTGAAGCGCGGCTCGATCAAGAACGCCGTGGTCTCGGCGCAGGCGCTCACCCTCGACGTGGGCGGCAACTCCGAGAGCATCGCCATCCTCAAGCTCAAGGCCATCTTCTTCATGCTCGCCCCGGGCGCGAGGCCGTCGGCCACCGAGGGCCGGAAGATTCGCGTCACCTTCAAGGACGGGCGCCAGGTCGCCGGCTTCTCCAAGGACCACGAGCTGCCCGGCGCCGGCTTCTTCGTGGTCCCCGCCGACAACCGCACCAACACCGAGCGCATCTTCGTGTACCGCCACAGCGTGCGGACCGTCGGCCTCGAGTAGTGCCCTGGCCGCACAGCTGATCCGCCGCCGGGTCCCTCGTTTGACACGAGGTGGTCAGATGTCGCAGGTTCTCGCCCAGGTCCACACAAGGCCGGAGGTACGGTGGAGCGAGCGACGGAGAAGCGAGTGTTTCCGCGGTGGGCCGTCAGCCTCACCGCCCACTGCCGCATCGGCAACCGGTACATCCGCGACGCGGTGGCCGATCTGTCCGAGGGCGGGCTCTACCTGAAGACGCGCGAGCCGACCCGCGAGGGCACCGAGGTGCGGGTGGCGGTGGCGCTGCCCTTCGCCGAGGGGCCGAGGTTCTGCACCCTGGTGGGCAACGTGGCGCGCGTCGATCGCGACCCGCGCGGCTTCCCCAAGGGCCTGGGCATCAGCTTCCTGGGCGAGCAGATGACGTCGACCGATCGCTCGGCGCTGTCGGGCTACCTGTCGCTGCGCGCGGCGTAGGAAGTCGGCACCCTTCGACGGGCTCGTTTCACCCCACCCCGAGCAGGCGCGGCACCTTCTCCTCGAGCAGGTCGATCTCCTCGCGGGTCTCGCCGAGGTAGGAGAGCAGCACCAGGTCCTCCCGCTCGACCGCGCCGCCGTGGAGGATCCACGCCCGGGTGCGCAGGAGCTTGTAGAGCTTGATCAGCTTGCGGTCGGAGATGAAGACCTCGTCCTCCCGCACCAGGGTCCGCACCACGCGGCGGAACTCGCGCATCACCTCGTCGCGGAAGAAGAGGTCGCGATCCTTCGGCTCCCGCCTGGCCATCAACAGCGTCAGGTAGCGGTGCGCCTTCACCACGTCGAGGAGGTTGGCGTGCCCTTCCGCCCAGGGCTTCTGGTTGAGCTCGCGGTGGGTCTGCGACTCGAGCCCCGCGTCGAGCAGCTCGACGAAGTGCGTCTCCTGCACCGGGCGGCAGGCGGCCTTCAGGACGAAGCGGTCCTTCAAGGCCGACAGCTCGGAGTGCTCCGGCACCTCGTTGGTGGCCGCGAAGAGCACCTCGAGCTTCACCGGCACCGCCACGCCGTCCTGGTAGAACTTGCGCTCGTTGATGACGGTGAGGAGCGAGTTCAAGATCGCCGAGCTCGCCTTGAAGATCTCGTCGAGGAAGACCAGCCGCGCGGTGGGGAGCTTGCCCCGCTCGCGCCGCACGTAGCGCCCGCCGCGGAGCTCGTTGATGTCGATGGGGCCCAGCACCTCGGACGGCTCGGTGAAGCGGGTGAGCAGGTACTCGAAGTAGTCGTGGCCCTCGAGCCCGAGCGCGTCCTTGAACTTGAGCACCAGCTCGCTCTTGGCGGTGCCGGGCGGGCCGACGAGCAACATCGGCTCCTGGGCGACGGCGGCCACCGTCATCAGGTCGACCAGGGGCTGCTTGTCGACGAAGTGCCGGCCGAGCGCGGCGCGGAAGCGGTTGAGCTTCTCGCGGAGCTGCGGCCCCTCGGCCTGGAGCTGCTCGAGCGAGAGCTCGCTCACCTTCTCGACGTCGGGGGACTTGGGGAGACTGGTCATGGAGCAGGGACCTCGACGTCACGGTGCACGCGGCGGCGCACCAGGAACTCATCTTCTTCGAGAAAGCGCCTCGTCGTCTCGGAGAGCGCGAGGTCGTCGCCCACGTGCCCGAGCACCAGCGCGTCGGCGAAGTCCACCAGGGAGAGGCAGAAGTAGTCGCTGGTGGCGGCGAAGCTGTCGGTGATCCACATCAGCTGCTGGGCCAGCCGCGCCAGGCCCGCCAGGGCGATGTCGAGGGTGGAGTGCCCGAGCGCCCTCGCCGTGGCGCGGGTGAGGCGCAGGCGATCAGCCATGAGCAGGCCCGCCTCGCGAGAGAGCCGGTTCAGCGCCTCGTCGAGGGTGGGCTGGGCGAGCTTGGCGTTCCCCAGGTCCGCGAAGCCGGTGGCGAGGCCCAGGCGCGCCTGGAGCGACTTGATGTCCTCGCCCTTGAGCACGCTGGCGGTGCGGGCGAGCAGCTCGGCCGCCTCGTCGCGCAGGCCGACCCGGCGCAGGGAGCGCACCCCGGCCACCAGGGTCGCGCCCAGCTTGAGCAGGCCGTCGGGGTCGAGCTCGCGGATCAGGCCGGAGAGCGTGAGCACGTACTGCCGCACCAGCGCGCTGCGCCCGAAGTGTCCCGCCACCCGCAGCGCGTCTTCGAGCACGGTGACGCGCAGGCTCGGAGACAGGGACTCGGACTGGGTCACCAGGCGGGTGAGGAGCGGCAGCGCCTGGGACTCGGGGAGCGCGGGGAGGAAGTCGAGCAGGCCGTCGAGGAGGCGCGCGCGCTCGTCCTCCTTGAGCTTGGCGTCGGCCCCCTGCCGGGAGCGCTCCTCCACCGACTTGTAGAGCTCGGCCGGGTCCTGAATGCCGCGCAGCGCCCCCAGGACGTCGCCGCGGCCCTGGGCCGTCACCTCGCGCGCGAAGGCGGAGAACTCCTCCAGGCGCTCCTGCGGCTCGAGCACCACCGAGGCGTGGCGGAGGCGGTCGACCTTGTAGCGGAGATCGGGGACCAGAGTCGGGAGCAGGCCGGAGACGTCGGCCGGCAGCGGCGTCTCCGGCGACACGCCCTCCAGCGCCTGGTCGATGCGCACCGAGTACGCCCGGGTGAGGAAGTGATGGACCTTGTTGGAGCGGTCGAGGGCCGCCAGCGACTCCTCGCGCAGGCGCCGGGCGCGCTCGGCCTGGCCCAGGCGCGCGAAGCCCCAGGCGAACTCGAAACCGACGTAGGCGCGGGTGAGGTGAAACGGCGCCTCGAGCTGGCTGCGCTTTCTGGGGGTGGTGTCGAAGGCCTTGAGCAGGGACTCCAGCTGCTGGGTGACGCGGTGGGCGCGCTCGGTGCCGCCGCCGGCCGCCGGGTGCCCGAGAGTGCGCAGGAGCCTGGGGACGTCGCGCTCCAGCGAGAGGCCGCGCTGCAGGCGGGCGAGCACCGCGTCGCGGGCGCGTGCGAGGCCGAGCCGGTCGCCGCCGAGGAGGCGGGAGAGCGCGGCGCGGCCGAGCCAGAGGCTGCGCACGTCGAGGTCGACCGAGTGCTTGTCGAGGAAGGCGGCGAGCTCGGGGAGGCGCGGCGGGACCGTGCCCTCCAGCGCGGCGCGCACCACGAAGGCCACCAGGCCGCGCGTCTGGTCGGCGGTGGGCGCGGTGAGCGAGAGCACCGCGTCGGCCCGCACGCCCGAGGTGGCGATCCACCGGGTGGCGAGCTCGAAGGCCTCGCGCCCGCTCGCGTCCCACAGCGCGTGGGCCCAGGCGAGGCCGGCGTCGCGGGGGCGCTGGGCACGGGCGTAGAGCTCGCCCAGGCGGGCCCAGGCGGCGCGGCGCTCGGGAGAGTCGGCCGGCACCTCCAGCTCGAGGAAGGCGGCCTCCTCCTGGCTCACCGCGGCGTCGACCTCCCCGGGCGTCTGCGGCGGGGCGAGCACCGGGGCCTGCGGCCGCGCGGGCTCGGCGG
>JBBIOE010000364.1:0-3741 GCA_037443525.1 Archangiaceae bacterium
CCGGCGGTGCCCGCGGCGCTCGACTCAGTCATCACAACTTCCCCCACATGTGCGGCAGCCAGTCGACCATCAGCTTGTAGCTGAAGGAGTCGATGAAGAAGAGCAGCACGCCGGCGATGATCGACGCCGCCACCACCGCGAAGGTGGAGACCCGGGTCTCTTCCCAGGTGGGCCAGGTGACGCGCATCAGCTCGCTCGCCACCTCCATCGAGACCTGGTGTGACTTGGGGTTCGTCCACGACCAAGCGCCGAGCCCCGCAGTCACGATGAGCCCCAGCACGTCGGAGACGGCCCAGGTGTCGATGAGCTTGGTGTCGGTGACGCCCACCTGCGCCAGGACGAGCGCGAAGATGTGGCCGAGGAACATCGTCAAGATGATCCCGAAGACGAGGTAGGCCACGACCACGAGCCGCTTCGGGTCCATCTCGGCCCGGTTCGCCTGCTGTGATGCTTCGGACGCGGACATCGCGACTCCCTTCGACACGTCAAAGCCCGGGAACCCGTACGCGGCGCCCGAGCGGAAAAGGTGGCAGGCCAGGAGGGATTCGAACCCCCAACACGCGGTTTTGGAGACCGCTGCTCTACCGTTGGAGCTACTGGCCTACGAATCTCAGCTCAGCCGACCTTGCCTTCTTTGTGGTCGGTGTGCTTGCGGCAGCGGGGGCAGAACTTGGACATCTCCAGCTTGTCCTGCTGCTTCCGGCGGTTCTTGGTGGTGGTGTAGTTCCGCTCTTTGCACACCGTGCACTCGAGCGAAATCAGGCTGCGGTTGCCCTTGGGCATGACGAACTCCAAAAACGGGTCAGGGACGACAGAGGGGAAGGCTCACTGACAGAGCCTTCCCCTCCTGTCAAGACCAGACCCTTCGAAGGGGTTGGAATTAGGCGATGATCTCGGCGACGACGCCGGAGCCGACGGTGCGACCGCCCTCGCGGATGGCGAAGCGGAGCTCCTTCTCCATGGCGATGGGGGTGATGAGCTCGACCTCGATGCCGATGTTGTCGCCCGGCATCACCATCTCGACGCCGTCCGGCAGCTTGACCGTGCCGGTCACGTCGGTGGTGCGGAAGTAGAACTGCGGGCGGTAGCCCTTGAAGAACGGAGTGTGGCGGCCACCCTCCTCCTTCGTGAGCACGTAGATCTGGCCCTTGAACTTGGTGTGGGGGTTCACGGAGCCGGGCTTGGCGAGCACCTGGCCACGCTCGACGTCCTCGCGCTTGAGGCCGCGGAGCAGCGCGCCGATGTTGTCGCCGGCCATGCCGGAGTCGAGCAGCTTGCGGAACATCTCGACGCCGGTGACGACCGACTTCTGGGTGGCGCGGATGCCGACGATCTCCACTTCCTCGCCGACCTTGATCGTGCCGCGCTCGACGCGGCCGGTGGCGACGGTGCCACGGCCTTCGATCGAGAACACGTCCTCGACCGGCATCAGGAAGGGCTTGTCCACCGCGCGGACCGGCGTGGGGATGTACTCGTCGACGGCGGCCATCAGCTTGAGGATCGAGCCCTCGCCGATGTCCGAGGTGTCACCCTCGAGCGCCTTGAGCGCCGAGCCGGGGATCACGGGGATCTTGTCGCCGGGGAAGTCGTACTTCTTGAGGAGGTCGCGGACCTCCTCCTCGACGAGCTGACGGAGCTCGGGGTCGTCGAGCATGTCGACCTTGTTCAGGAAGACGACGATGTAGGGAACGCCGACCTGGCGCGCGAGCAGGATGTGCTCACGGGTCTGGGGCATCGGGCCGTCGGCGGCCGAGACCACGAGGATCGCGCCGTCCATCTGCGCGGCGCCGGTGATCATGTTCTTCACGTAGTCGGCGTGCCCCGGGCAGTCGACGTGCGCGTAGTGACGGTTCTTGGTCTGGTACTCGACGTGCGCGGTGGAGATGGTGATGCCGCGGGCCTTCTCCTCGGGCGCCTTGTCGATCTGATCGTACGCGAGGAACGTCGCACCACCGCTCTTGGCGAGCACCTTGGTGATGGCGGCCGTCAGGGTCGTCTTGCCGTGGTCAACGTGGCCGATGGTGCCGATGTTGACGTGCGGCTTGCTTCTTTCGAACTTCTCCTTCGACATGTTGAACCTTCCTTGACTGCGTTGAGGGCCAAGAGGCCGTGTTCCACGGACTGCGAATGGAGCCCTGATCCGGGATTGAACCGGAGACCTCATCCTTACCAAGGATGCGCTCTGCCATCTGAGCTATCAGGGCACTTCGATGCGTGCTGCGTGAAGCGACTGCGGGTGCTGCGGTGAAGCGAGACTGCGATCAAGCGGTGCGGCGAAAGTCGTTGCGCGGGGGGAACGGCGCTGAGCGGGAAACGGGACTCGAACCCGCGACATTCAGCTTGGAAGGCTGACGCTCTACCAACTGAGCTATTCCCGCCTGGGTGCAGTGGAGGGGGTGGATTCGAACCACCGAAGGTTCGAGGACCGACAGATTTACAGTCTGTTGCCGTTGGCCACTTGGCTACCCCTCCGGCTGGTTGCTGCTTTTCTATTCATTTTTCTTTCCCGCCTCCCCGTGGCCCCGCGACACGTGGCCGGCGGCGGGATTCGAACCCGCGACCACCTGATTACAAATCAGGTGCTCTACCAACTGAGCTACACCGGCAAGGCTCCAGAACTGCACGAGAAACCAAGCCACCCCCAGACGCGAGGGCGGCGCTGCTTATCCGCGAAAATCGCGCGAAGTCAAGCGATCCCGACGAGGAGGCCTCTCGGAGCTGACCTCAGCGTGCGAGTCCGCGTTGCCGGGCGACCTCGTACAGGAGCACTCCGGCGGAGACGGAGGCGTTGAGCGACGCCACCTTCCCCTCCATGGGAATGCGCACCTTGAAGTCGCAGTGAGAGAGGACGCCGGGCCTGACGCCCTCGCCCTCGGCGCCGACCACCACCGCCAGGGGACCATCGAGCTTGGCCTCCCACAGGCGCTGATCGCCTTCGGGGACGGCGGCGACGGACCAGAAGCCGGCTTCCTTGAGCTGCTCGAGGGCGCGGGAGAGGTTGGTGACGCGCGCGACGTTGGTGTGCTCGACGGCGCCGGCGGAGGCCTTGGCGACGAAGCCGGTGATGCCCGCGGCGCGATCCTTCGCGAGCACGACGCCCTGCGCGCCGAAGGCGTGCGCGCTGCGGATCACGGCGCCGAGGTTGTGCGGGTCCTGCACGCCGTCGAGGATCACGAGGAGCGGCGACGGCGACGCGGCCTTGGCCTTCTCGATGAGGGCCTCGAGCCCGAGGTAGTCGAACTCGCGCACCTCGGCGACGACGCCCTGGTGCACGCCCCCGTGGGCGAGCTTCTCCAGGCGGGCACGATCGAGCTTCTCGACGCGGATGCGCGCTTCGCCCGCGCGAGAGAGGAGCTCGCCGGCGATGCGCGGGTTCAGGGTGCCGTCGGCGATGGAGAGGCGCTCGATGCGCTCCGGCCGCGCGCGCAGGGCCTCGAGCACCGGGTTGATGCCGAAGATGTAGCGCTCCGAGCCCTCGGACTGCGCCGCGGGCTCGACCGGGCTCGCCCTGAACGGCGTCTCCCGCTCTCCGCGGGCGAAGTCGGAGACCGCCCTTCCCGCCTGGCCCGGAACGAAGCGGCCGCCGGTGCGCTGCGGTGGGCGGGAGTCGCCGCGGTCGCTGGAGCGCGCGCCGGTGCGCCAGTCGCTCTTGCGTCCGCCCGCATCGCCGAAGCGCTCGTCGCGCCTCGGGCCTCGCTCGAACGAGCGACCCTCGCCGGGGCCGCCGGCGCGCCGATCGCT
>JBBIOE010000365.1:0-3709 GCA_037443525.1 Archangiaceae bacterium
CCCTGGCGGGCGAAGGCGCGGTGCGGGTGACGACGACGGCGGGGGGAGGCGGCTCCGGCGCCGGCTCGGCGGGGGCGGCCTCGGCGGCCGGCGCGCTCACCTCGGGCACCTGCGTCGAACCGTTCTCGAGGCCCAGGTTGTCGGCGATCTGCTCGATCAGCGGCCCGCGAATCTCCTCCGCGCGGGCGAGGAAGCCCTCGAAGAGCGCGTTGTCGCAGATGGTGTTGATGACGCGGGGCGTGCCCCCGCTGCGCCGGTGAATCGACTCGATGGCGTCGGGCGCGAAGGGGCTCTTGGGGCTGCCGGCCAGCCTGAGGCGGTGCTTGACGTAGGCGTCGGTGGCCTCGGCGTTGAGCGGCTCCAGCCGGTAGCGCATCGCCACGCGCTGGGCGAGCGGCGGGTCGAGCTTCAGGTTCTTCTCGATCTCCGGCAACCCGAAGAAGACGAAGCTGATGAGCTTGCGCTCCGGCACCTCGAGGTTGAGCAGGCCGCGGAACTCCTCCATCAGCTCGCGGGTCTCGAGCATCTGCGCCTCGTCGATGAGGACGACGGCCTTGCGGCCCTGCTCGTAGATCTGAAGGAGCCGCTGGTAGAGCTGCGAGAGGAGCGCCAGCTTCTCCTGGGCCGGATTCTCGACGCCCAGCTGCAGCGCGATGCGGCGCAAGAGCCACCCGGCGTTGATGCCGGAGTGGATGATGACGAGCAGCGCGGCCTCGTACTCCTCCTCCGGAAGCGAATCGAGCATGCGCCGGGCGAGCGTCGTCTTGCCCGCGCCGATCTCCCCCACCAGCAGCGCGAGCCCCTTCATGTAGCTCACCGCGTGCAACAGCCGCGTGAGCGCCTGCTGGTGCTGAGGCGCGTTGAAGTAGAACCGGCTCACCGGCGCGTTGCTGAAAGGCTCCGACGTCAGCCCGTAGTGCTCGAGGTACGTGGCCATGGCCTAGACGTACCCCACCTTGCGCGAGGTGAGCGCTGGCTGTTGGCCGGTGCCGCCGCCGCTGCCGCTGGTCTTCTTCTTCGCCGCGGCCGGCGCGCTCGGAGGCGGATCATCGTCCTCGGGCGTGGTGGTGGCGGCGAGGCGCTCTACGTGGCCTCCGACGTCGCGGAACGACGGATCGAGCACCTGCACCTTCTGGTACTGGCCCAGCGCCTTGCCCGGCTCGTTCGCGGCCTCGAAGGCAGCGGCGAGCTCGAAGCGCAGCGCCTTCTCGAGGTCGTCCCTCGCGTGCTCGCTCTGCAGTCCCTGCTTGAACGAGTCAACTGCCCCCGCGGGGTCGCCCTTCATGAGCTGGAGCAGGCCCATCATCGTCAGGCAATCGCACTCCTTGCGCTTGCCAATGCAGCCCTTCCTCGCCACGGTGAACTCCCCGATGGCGTCGTCGATGAGCCCCATTTCCTTGTAGGCGATGCCGAGGTCGTAGTGCGTCTCGACGTCCTCCGGCTTCACCACCTTCTCGAGGCCCTTCTTGAACTCGCTGAACACCTCGTCGACGGAGACCTGGTAGTCATCGCCGCTGGCCTGAGGCGCGGCCTCCTCGCTGCCGCCGAAGCCACCGAGCTCGTCGGCCAGCTCCTGCGCGAGATCGAAAGCGCTCTTTCCGCTCTCATCCGCCGCCACCGGGGCCGCCTCGCCGGCGCCGTCGCCCTCTCCGCCCGCGGCCGCGCGCGCCGCTTCGAGCTGGGCCATGAGCTGGGCCGCCCGCTGGTGGTCGGGGTACGCGATGGTGATGGTCTCGAGGATCTCCTGCGCCTCCTCGAAGAGGCCCTGCTCGATGAAGAAGGTGGCCTCGTCGCACTCCTCGCCGGCCGGCTCCTCCTCCGCTGGCGCCTCGGTCGGCGGCGCCTGGAGCGCGGCGGCGGCGAAGGCCTCCACCTCGCCGGTGGGCACGTCGCCGATGGCCCGCTCGTCGTCCTCGGCCACGCCGGCGAAGGACATCTCGTCGGGCGCGGCGGCGTCGGGGCCGGTGTCGACGTTGCCCGCCTCGGCGAGCGACTGCTCGTCCTCGGGCGGCGGCTCCACCGGCTCCTCGACCGACGAGGCAAACGGGTCGTCCGCCGGCTGAGCCGCGGCCTGCGCCGAACGCAAGAGTGCGGGGTCAAGCGCCTTGGTCACGCGCGTGGGCGACTCGTGCTGCTCGCGGTCGCCGAGCTCAGGGGCGAAGGAGCTCGTGGGCTCGGGCGTGTCCAGGCCCGCGGCCTCGATGGCCGACATGTCCGTCAGCGGCTCGTCGGCGTCGCTTTGAATCTCGTGCTCGCCGGTGTCGAGATCCGACTGCTCGAGATCGGGCCGCTCGGCGTCGAAGTCGCTGACGATCTGCGCGCTGGCCGGGTCGCTGTCGGCCACCGGTGGCGGGTCGAGGTCATAGCGGCCGGCGGCTTCGGCGTCGTCGGGCGCCAGCACCACGCCCTCGTCGGCGTCTCCGGCCACCAGCTCGGCGGGCTCCTCGGTCTCCGCCAGCGCCTCGGCGCTGACCACCTCGTCCTGCGGCTCGTCGGCGACGATGACGTCGTCCTCGGTGGAGTCGACGAGGATGGCGTCCTCCGGCACCTCGGCCTGAGACTGTTGCTGCTGCTGGGCCGCCGCGGCCGCCCCACCTGGCCCCAGGCGCAAGGCCTGTAGGAAGACCGGCACCTCGGGGTGAGTGGGGTTGGTCTGCAGCATCGTCTGCAAGAAGGGCTGCGCGCGCTGCGCGTCGCCGCTCATGGTGTGCAGGCGCAGGACGTTGAGGAGCTGCTCGGCGGCCTGCGCCTGGTTGTTCGACGCCTGGTAGATCTGGTACGCCTTCTCGTGCGCGTCGATGTTCTCGGGGTCGATCGAGAAGATCTTCCGCAGGTGCTCCAGCGCTTTGTCGTGGAGCCCGTACTTCACGTAGACGTCGGTCTCGGTGAGCAGCTTGCCGATGCCCGGGTCGCCCTTGGGCTTGGCCGCCGGAGCCTGGGGGGCCGGCTGAGCGGCGGCGGGCTGGTACGCGGGGGCCTGGCCGGTGGCGCTCTTCGCCGGCTGGTGCGCCGGCGCCTGATTGGTGGCGACGGGCGCGGGCGGCGGCTGGGTGACCGGCGGCGGCGCGTGGGCGGCGGTGCGGGCCACCACGTCGGGGTCGTTGGGATCGAGCTGCGCGACCTGGGACCAGGTCTGCTCGGCGTCGCGGTTCTGCCCGCGCTCCTCGTAGGCCTTGGCGAGCTCCTTGTAGACCGACACCGTCTTCGCGGTCTGGCCCAGCCCCTGGAAGGCCACCGCCAACAGCTTCAGCGTCTCCACGTCGCGGGGGTCGGCCTTGAAGCAGACCTGCAGCTTCGCCAGCGCGCGTTTCTGATCGCTGCGCTGCAGGTAGAGCTCGGCCAGCTCTCGCGCCAGGGGGAAGTTCTCGGGCTCCAGCGCCGAGAGCCGCTCGGCCACGCGCAGGTAGTCGTCGGTGCGGTTCTGGCGCTTGAGGTGCTCGGCGGCCTTCTTGAACTCGGAGATCGCCTCCTCGTTGAGCTTCTCGCGGACGTAGAGATCGGCCAGCTTGATGCGGCTGGGGACGTTGTCCGGATCGAGGTCCACCATCTTGCGGAGCACGTCGAGGCTCCGCTTGGTGTCGCCGGCCTTGTCGTAGTGGTTGGCGACGAGCTGGAAGTACGCCATCGCCTCGCCGAGCAGCTGCAGCTGCTGGTGCAGCTCCGCGAGGCGAATGTTCACCTCGACCAGGTTCGGGTCGAGCTTCAGCAC
>JBBIOE010000366.1:0-3690 GCA_037443525.1 Archangiaceae bacterium
GGCGGCTCCTTGGCGGCGAGCGGCGGCGGGGCCTCGGCGAGGGGCGGCGGCGTCGGAGGCAGCTCGCGCTCCACCACCAGGCGCACGGCGGAGAAGCGGCAGGCGCCGTCGAGGCAGCCCACCGCCGCGCGCGGCATGCGCCCGAAGAGGCGGCGCCAGCCGGGGCCGAGCCCGAGGGAGTCGCCCACCGGGCGCCGGTCCTGGCCCTCGCCGATCCACGCGGAGAGCTCGCCGGTCTTCACGTCGATGGCGAGATCGAGCTTGGTCGCCTTGGTGCTCGCCGAGGTGGGGCTCGTCATGCTGCCGCGGCGGTCGGAGCCCAGCGCCCACTCCACCACCGGCGGCGCGCCGGAGGCCGAGACGATCAGCGCGACGTAGCGGCCCGGGTCGCCCACCAGCATCAGCGCGCTCTTCGGCTCCGGCGGCGGGCCGAGGAGCAGGGCGGCGGCCGCGCCCAGCGCGCCCGGCACCGGCGGGGTGGTCTCCGCGTGCGCCGACAGGGACAGGCCCTGGCCGTCGAGGTCGGCGTCGAAGAGCGCCCGGCCCACCAGCGCGTTCCCCTCGGGCGCGGAGAACGTCACCGCGCCGTCCTTCAGCGTGGGCTTGCGGCCCATGGCCTGCACCGAGACGGTGTCCGGGCCCTCGCCGAGGGTGAGGCGGCGGCGCTCCTGCACGGGGTCGATGCGGCCCGACGAGGTGAGCGGCCAGCGCTCGCTGGCCTCGGTGGTGAGCTCGACGCCGGCGCTCGGGCGCGGTGGGCGGGCGCGGCTGCGCAGGGCGGCGGCGCCGAGGACGAGCAGCGCGGCACCGATCACCAGGAAGGTGGCGAGGCGGGTGAGCTGGCGCAGCAGGGTCCGCGCGGCCGCCCGGGTGCGATCGAGGGTGCTGGCGGGCCGGGGCGGCTGGGTGAGGGAGACCGGCACCAGCGGCTCGAGGTCGGCGAGCAGGTCCGAGACCTTCTGGTAGCGATCGGTGACCGCCATCTTGAGGCAGCGGGCGACGATGGCGTCGAGGCGCTTGTCGAGCCCGGGCTTGCGCGTCGAGGGCGGGTCGAAGTTGCCGATCGGCACCTCGCCCACCAACAGCTCGTAGAGGATGACGCCCAGGGAGTAGATGTCGGCGCGGTGATCGGCGCTCTTGGCGTCGACCCGCTGCTCGGGCGCCATGTAGGCGTAGGTGCCCATCGAGACGTGGGTCTCGGTGAGGTTGTAGCGGGCGCCCTCGGCGCTCTCGCCCAGGAAGCCGGCCAGCCCGAAGTCGCCGACCTTGGCGATGTTGCCGGCCTGGGTGTCGAAGAGGATGTTCTCTGGCTTGAGATCGCGGTGCACCACGCCGCGGCCGTGCGCGTACTCGATGGCCTTGCACAGATCGCGCACCATCTGGAGCGAGGTGCCGACGTCGCGATTGGGGCGGCGCATCAGCTCGCGCATCGAGGGCCCGTCGATGAACTCCATCACCAGGTAGTAGGTGGAGCTGGCGCAGCCCTTGTCGACGATGGCGACGATGTTGGGGTGCGAGAGCGTGGCCAGGGCCGCGCCCTCCTTCTCGAAGCGGGAGACGAAGGTCGGGTCCTTGGCCAGCTCGGCGGAGAGCAGCTTCACCGCCACGGTGCGATCGAGCGAGAGCTGCACCGCGCGGTGCACCTCTCCCATTCCACCCTGGCCGACGATCTGCACCAGGCGATAGCCCGGAATGAGATCGGCGGCGCGCGGCCGGCTGACGGCGGTTTTCTCCATGGCGAGGCGGGCGACGCTACCCAAGCGCACCCGCTGGAACAACGACGCACAACCAGCCTCTTCGATCGGACTTGACGCGGGCGAAAATCAGGGAACGGCGCACGGGCTGCGGTGCGGGCGCACCCCCCGCTGGTTCAGGGCGTGGCGGCGCTCTTGCACTCCTTTCGGGCGTTCAACCAGGAGGTCCCCCCATGCTCCGTGCTCGATCGGTGTTCCTCGTCCTCTTCTCGCTCTCGGCGCTGGCGTGGGCCGCGGGGCCGGTGACGCTGCCGTTGCCCTTGGACCCGGCGATGAAGTTCGCCTCCGGCAAGGTCGACGCGATCGATCTGAGCCGGCACTTGATGATCGTGGCCACCGCCGCCGGGCCGGTGACCTTCCACACCGAGCAGGCCGCGGTGATCGGGCTGGAGCGGACGGCGGTCAACCTGCGCGCGATCAACGTCGGGCACACGGTGGAGATCTGGTACCTCGTGCAGGACGGCGCCATCGCGAAGGAGATCAACCTCGTGCTGCCCGCGCCCCGTGCTCCGCCGGTGAGCCTCGCGCCGGCGCGCGCGCACCGCTGAGTCCCCGAAGAAGGAGGAGCCGAACATGAGACCCGCCGCGCCACACATGGACGAGCGCTCGCCCTACGCCCACCGCCGCATCACGGGCTTGACCTGGGTGGCGATCGCCTTCCTGGCGGCCGCGGCGGTGGCGTGGATGGCGATCGGCCGCACCTACAACGAGCTGGTGCGCCTCGATCAGCGGGTGCAGTCCCAGTGGGCGCAGGTGGAGAACACCTACCAGCGGCGCGCCGACCTGGTGCCGAACCTGGTGGAGACGGTGAAGGGCGCCAGGGGCTTCGAGCAGGAGACCTTCACCAAGGTCGCCGAGGCGCGGGCCCGGGTGGGGCAGCTTTCGCCGGAGCTGGTGAAGAAGGCCGCCACCGATCCGGCGGCGTTCGAGGAGTTCCAGAAGGCGCAGGACGCGCTCTCCAGCTCGATGTCGAGGCTCCTGGTGACCATGGAGCGCTACCCCGATCTCAAGGCCACCGAGGCGTTCCGCGATCTCTCGGCCCAGCTCGAGGGCACCGAGAACCGCATCGCCGTCGAGCGCATGCGCTTCAACGAGGCGGCGCGCGACTTCAACTCCAGGCGCTCGAGCTTCCCCACGGTGCTGGTGGCCGGGGCCTTCGGCGCGCGCTTCCAGGAGAAGGCGTACTTCAAGGCGCAGCCCGGCGCGGAGTCGGTGCCCAGGGTGAAGTTCTGAGGACACCCGCCATGCGACGGCTCGGGGCAGGGTCGCTGGCGCTCTTGCTCGCCGGGTGCGTCTGCTCGGGGCGCGGGCAGGTGGCCGAGGCGCCGAAGCAGTGGCTCACCGACGGCGCGGGGCTCTTGTCGAAGGAGACGAACCGGGCCTTGAACGAGCGGCTGGCGAGCTTCGAGGCGAAGACCGGGCACCAGGTGGTGGTGTGGATCGGGGCGAGCACCGGCGGCCGGCCCATCGAGGACTTCGCCGAGGAGGCCTTCCGGGCGTGGCGCGTCGGCCGGCAGGGGCTCGACGACGGCGTGGTGCTCTTCATCTTCCCCAAGGACAAGGAGGCGCGCATCGAGGTCGGGTACGGGCTCGAGGCGCAGGTGCCCGACGTGGTGGCGTCGCGGCTGCTTGGGGAGGAGCTCTTCCCGGGCCTTCAGGCCGGGAGGCCCGACGAGGCGGTGACCAAGACCGTCGAGGCGCTCCTGGCTCGGGTGGAAGGGAAGGTGGCGCCGGGCGCGCCGCCGCCGGTGGCGTCCCAGTCTTCTCCGGCCCAGCCGCGCCTCAGGGCGAGCCCGGCGCAGCTCGCGGTGCTGGCGCTGGCGGCGCTGCTGTTGTTCGGGCTGTTCCTGGTGAACCCGAGGTTGGCGCTGCAGTTGCTGTTCGTGATCGGCGGTACGGGGCGGGGCGGGCGGCGAGGTGGCGGAGGCGGAGGTGG
>JBBIOE010000367.1:0-3479 GCA_037443525.1 Archangiaceae bacterium
GGTGTCCTCATCCTCCTCGGGGCGAGCGGTTTGGCTGCGGCGATCACGGCTATCGCAGCGACGTGGATGGTGCGTCGTCGGGTGACCACACATCAGCCCCCGCCTGGTTGATTGCCGTTGGTGCGTCAGGACGCCGACGACTCGGCGGTTCCGGCCACGGTGATCGGTGCAGGCTCAGAACCGGTACAGCACCAGCCCCTCGGGGGGCGGCGGCTTCTTCCCGCGGGTGTTCGCCTCGCCGAAGGCGTCGACGGGGAAGAGGCTGGTCTCCTTGGGCACGATGGTGGGCCGGGCCACCGCGACCTGGCCGCCGGCGTCGGCGGGCGAGGAAGGGCCGTCGAAGGCGCCGCGCTCGAGCTCCCGCGCCGCCTGGGCCAGGAGCGGATCGACGTCGCGCACCCGGAAGCCGGTCGAGAGCGAGGCCTTGAGCGAGACCCGCGCCGCGTCGGCCCGACCGCGCTTCGCCTCCACCAGCGCCAGGTTGTAGAAGGCGCGGCCGCGGGTGCGCCACTCGCCGGGAGCGGCGGCGCGATCGAGCGCCTGCTGAAAGAGCTGCGCCGCGCCGTCGATGGCGCCGGTCATCCACTGGGCCCAGCCGAGGCGCAGGAGCACCTCTCCGCGCGCGGTGGGCGTAGCCAGAATCTGCAGGGCGGCGATGGCGTCCCTGGGCCGCGCGGCGTCGATGTAGCGGCTGCCGAGCTGGAGCCGGGCGTCGACGCCCGCGGGATCGAGCTCCAGCGCCTTCTGGGTCGCGGCGATGGCCTCGTCGTACTTGCCCAGCCGGGCCAGCGACTTCCCCAGGCGCGCCTGGGCGAAGGCGCTCAGCGGCGCGAGGGCGAGGTAGTCCTGCCAGGCCTTCAGCGCCTCCGGGTGGCGGCCGAGCAGGTCCAGGGTCTCGCCGAGGTACGCGCGCAACAAGAGCTCGCCCGGGTGCCTGGCGATGACGTCCTTCAAGAGCGCGACGCCGGCCTCGTTCGACTGGAAGCGGGTCAGCATCCAGAAGCGCGCGAGCGAGTAGGCCTCGAGCACGTCGTCGGCGTCGCCCAGCGAGGCGAGGGCGCGCGCGGCCCCGGCGTCGTCGCCCAGGATGGCGTCGCCGAGCGCGAGCGTGGCGGTGGCGAAGCGCAAGGAGGGGTCGGCCCTGGCGGCCCGGGCGCAGGCGGCCACCGCGCTCTCCAGCTCGGAGGCGTCGAGCAGGGACGGCGTCTCCACGCCCATCGGCTGCCGGTAGACGGCGAGGGTGCAGGCGCCCAGGTCCTCGAGCGCGGCGTCGCTCATCGAGTCCGGCTGCACCGTCACCTTCTTCGAGAGCGTCAGGCCGTCGGCGCTCACGATGGCGCGCGCGGCGGCGTCGGCGCCCTTCTGGAGCACCTCGGCCCAACCCTCGCAGGGCGGCACCGCGAAGGGCGTGGGCTTCTTGCCGTCGGTGACTTGCCCGGAGAGCACGAGCTGGTTCTTGGCGTTCAGCTCCACGGCGACCAAGACGAGGCGATCGGCGCCGAGCGCGGCCTTGGCGCGGCTGAGCGCCCTGGGGTCGGCGGTCTTGGTCAGATCGAGCTGCTCGGCCTCGGCCACCGCGAGGGCCTGCTTCACGTGCAGCTCGGTGTAGCGCCCGGTGGTCTCCACCAGCTCGGAGGCGCGCAGGGTGACGAGGAGCCCCAGAGGCTTGAGGGCGGGCGCGCCGGCCGGGGGGAGCCAGGCCAAGACAGGCCTCCTGGGCGCGGCCAACACCAGCCCGGGGAGGAGGACCGCCACGAAGAACAGGCGCATGCGGGCATCGTACCAGTTAGGGTAGGCGACCCCACTCTGGTTCCCCGCGTCACCCATGCACATCTCCGTCTTCGACATCTTCAAGGTGGGTATCGGCCCGTCCAGCTCTCACACCGTCGGCCCGATGCGCGCCGCGCGCCGCTTCGCCGAACGGCTGGTGGAGGCGGACCTCTTCGAGCGCGTCACCACCGTGCGCGCGGAGCTCTTCGGCAGCCTGGGCTTCACCGGCAAAGGGCACGGCAGCGACGTGGCGGTGATGCTGGGCCTCGAGGGCGAGGAGCCGGCCACCGTCGACGTCGACTCGGTGGCCTCGCGCGTGGAGGGCATCGCCAAGGCGAACGCGCTCAGGCTGCTCGGCCGCCGCGAGGTGGGCTTCAACCCCAAGGAGGCGCTGGTCTTCCACCGGCGGGAGAAGCTGCCCCTGCACTCCAACGGCCTGCGCTTCACCGCGCTGGACTCGGGCGGCGGCGAACTGCTCCAGCGCGTCTACTACTCGGTGGGCGGCGGCTTCGTGGTGGACGCGGCCGGAAACCCCGAGGGCGGCGGGGCGACCATCGACCCCAAGACCCGGGTGCCGTACCCGTTCGAGCGGGGCGCCGACCTGCTGAGGCACTGCGACGAGCACGGGCTCTCGGTGGCGACGCTGATGTTGGAGAACGAGAAGGTGTTCCGCAGCGAGGCCCAGCTCAAGGAGGGCGTGCGCGGGCTGTGGCGGGCGATGGAGGGCTGCGTCAAGCGGGGCTGCGAGAAGGAGGGCGTGCTCCCCGGGGGCCTGAAGGTGAAGCGGCGGGCCGCGGCCCTGCACCGCAAGCTCAAGGCCGACGCGCGCGGCGCGGCGGACCCGCTGGCCATCATCGACTGGGTGAACCTGTGGGCCCTGGCGGTGAACGAGGAGAACGCGGCCGGCGGGCGGGTGGTGACCGCGCCGACCAACGGGGCGGCGGGCATCATCCCCGCGGTGCTCCACTACGCGGTGAAGCACGTGCCGGGCACCGACGAAGACGCCATCGTGCGCTTCCTGCTCACGGCCGCCGCCATCGCGGCGCTCTACAAGAAGAACGCCTCCATCTCCGGCGCGGAGGTCGGCTGCCAGGGCGAGGTGGGGGTGGCCTGCTCGATGGCGGCGGGCGGGCTGGCGGAGGTGATGGGCGGCACGCCGCTGCAGGTGGAGAACGCGGCGGAGATCGGCATGGAGCACAACCTGGGGCTGACCTGCGATCCCATCGGGGGGCTGGTGCAGGTGCCGTGCATCGAGCGCAACGCCATGGGCAGCGTGAAGGCCATCAACGCGGCGCGGTTGGCCTTGTCGGGCGACGGGAAGCACATGGTGCCCCTGGACAAGGTCATCGCCACCATGTGGCAGACCGGGGCGGACATGTCGTCGAAGTACAAGGAGACGGCCCGCGGCGGCCTGGCGGTGAACATCATCGAGTGCTGAACCCTCCGGTCGGGTGGGGGTGAGCCGGTCGAACCGCGTCCATCAGCGATTCCCGCGGCCCTGGGCATCTTTTGTCCGAGCGCTGACGCCACGAGACTTGGTTGAGAAATGCAAAGCAGCTAGTAGGGCCACAAACGGACGGACCTTTGTGCGGAGCCTTCGCATGGACATCACGGTCACTCGGACGACGAACCCGCGCCCCCGCGCTCCGGAGACGGAGCTCGGCTTCGGCAAGTACTTCAGCGATCACCTGTTCGCGATGGACTGGACG
>JBBIOE010000368.1:0-3442 GCA_037443525.1 Archangiaceae bacterium
CAAGCTCGCGAAGAGCGGCTTCTACGACGGCCTGCACTTCCACCGCGTCATCAAGGACTTCATGCTGCAGTTCGGCTGCCCGTTCTCCAAGGACCCCAAGTCCCCGAAGGCCGGCAGCGGCGGCCCGCCCTGGGGCGACATCCAGGACGAGTTCACCGCCAAGCTCTCCAACGAGCCGCTCACTCTCTCCATGGCCAACACCGGCGCCCCCAACTCCGGCGGCAGCCAGTTCTTCATCAACACGGTACACAACGACTTCCTCGACTGGTTCACCCCCGGCCAGTCGCGCCACCCCGTCTTCGGGAAGGTCGTCTCCGGCGCCGAGGTCATCAAGAAGATTGAGACAGGTGCCACTGACGCGGACGACCGTCCGAAGACGCCGGTGAAGATGATCTCCGTGAAGGTCGCGCCCTGACGCGGCCGCACATTCCTCTGGTCTCCGAGGGAAATTGAGGCAGAGTCCGCCGCGGCGATGAATACCCGCGCGTCCTTCGTACTCGTCCTCGGCCTCTGCTCGTCTCTCGCCGCATTCGGTCAGACGGAGGCGCTCGACGGCGGCGAGTCGCCGCGCGCCGAGTCCGTGCCCGACGAGGCCGGGCTCGAGGGGTTGCTCTCCGAGACCGTCGGCTCCTCCGCCTCCAAGAGCGCCGAGTCGGAGAGCGACGCGCCCGCCACCACCTGGAGCATCAGCGGCACCGATCTCAAGCGCTACGGCATCCAGTCCATCGAGGAGGCCATTCGCTTCCTCGGTCACGCGATGACCACCTACGAATACGACGCCCGCCAGGACACGGCGTTCGGCGCGCGCGGCTACAACTCCGACAACCTCGGCCAGAACATCGCCGTCCTCATCGACGGCAACCAGGGCGGCGGCAGCGCCAAGACCGCGCGCGGCAGCCAGCCGTACCTGATCCCCATCGAGCTCGTCGATCACATCGAGCTCGTCATCGGCCCCGGCTCCGTCATCTACGGCAACAGCGCCATGCTCGGCGTCATCAACGTCGTCACCCGAAAAGGCTCGTCGCTCGACGGCACCCACGTCGTCGTCCAGGGCAGCGCCGGCACGCCTGGCGATCGCTGGGCCAAGGACCTCTCCTGGGGCGAGGTGTGGACCCGCGCCGCGGCCTACGGCGGCTTCAAGACCCAGCTCGGCAGCGATCCCTTCGAGCTCGCCTGGCACCTCGGCGCCCGCTGGAACCGCCAGGAGGGCCGCACCATCTGGCACCGCACCGGCGATCCCTACGCCGACCCCAACGTCTGGACTCCCGAGCCCGTCTTCAACCGCGACGTCGAGACCAAGCTCTTCGGCCGCGCCACCTGGGGCCACTGGACCTTCATGGGCTGGGTGGGCGTCGCTTCCCAGACCGGCATCGGCCCCATCGAGACCGGCGCTCCCTCCAGCACCTTCGAGCCCGAGTACGTCCTCGACGCGACCTACGCGAAGCACATCTCCGATCGCGGCGATCTCTCCTGGCGCTTCTACGGCGTCGTCTTCGACTCGTACGCCAAGCTCGTGCCGTACCAGGTAGACACCGCGCACTGCCAGGCGAAGGTCGGCGTCTCCAACTGCTACGACACGCTCCACTACGTGAACTTCCGGCCCTTCGTGGAGCCGATGTTCACCTGGGACTGGAACGCCGACGGCTCCCACGTCACCACCCTCGGCGGGCAGCTCTTCATCGACGGCAGCGTCATCACCCAGGGCGTGAAGTCGGGCGCCATCGTCCACGACGAGCCGCCGATCGTCGCGCCGCTCCCCAACATCGGCGTCTACGCGCAGCACATCTGGCGCGGGCACTACGGCACCTTGAACCTCGGCGTGCGCGGAGACCTGGGCATCATCGGCCAGGCGGTCTCGCCCCGCATCGCCTACAGCAAGGGCGTGTGGGAGGGCGGCACCATCAAGGCCCTCATCTCCACGGGCTTCCGCAACCCCTCCATCACCGAGCGCTTCCTCGAGATCCCCGGCTTCCTCACCTCGAACCCCAACATCAAGCCCGAGACCGTGCAGTCCGCCGAGGTGAATCTCTCTCAGCACCTGGGCCTGCAGAACCTGCAGGTGTCGGTCTTCGCCACCTCGTGGAGCGGCATCATCTCCACCGCCACCACGCACCTGCCCGACGGCACCGGCATCAACATCTTCACCAACCTGCGCGACATCATCAGCGCCGGCGTCAACGTCGGCTGGCGCGGCGCCACCGGCCCCGTCGACTGGGCGCTCTCCGCCAACTACGCGCCCGGGCGGGTGAAGTTGCCGGGCGACGTCGCCTCGTACAGCGACCAGCAGCTCTCCGACATCCGCCTCTACCGCGAGGCGGTCGATCGCTACGGCCAGAGCATGTTCGGCTCGGTGCTCATTCCGGTCGGCGGCATGCCCGACTTCTACGCCACCGGGCACGTCTCCTATGGCTTCGGGGAGGGGCTCCCGCGCGTGTCGGTGGCGGCGAACATCAACTCTCCACGGCTGCAGGTCGGGGTGGAGTACGACCAGCTGAAGCTGGATCCACGCCACGCCGACGGCCCGGTGATTCCGTGGTCCGTCGATCTGCGCGGCGCGGTGGAGGCGCCCGTCTCCGAGCGGGTCGGCCTGCGGCTGGTGGGCTCGTGGCGGAACGCGGTGGTGCCCGAGGCGGTGCGCGTGGGCGACGGGAACGGACCGTTGTCCGGCGGGCGCGTGGGCTCGTCGTCGAACCCGGTGGCGCCGGTCTCCCTGATGCTGGAAGGGAGCGTGCGGCTGTGAGCACCACGCGCGCCCTCATCGCCGCCGTCCTGCTCGGCGCCGCCGGCTCCGCCGCCGACGAGCTGCCCGTCGCGCTCCAGGCGCAGCTGCTCTCGAAGATGTCGACCTACATCGTGAACTTCGCCGCCGGCGAGACCGACGCGGCGAAGGTGATGATCGTCTACCCCGGCCCTGGCGACTCGCCGTCGCGCGGCGCCCAGGCGCTGTCCGCCGCCATCGAGAAGATCGAGAAGATCGGCGCGCTCAAGGTGGCGCCGAAGCTCGTGCCCTACGACCCGAAGAAGTTCGCGGGCGTGCTCGCGGCGGAGAAGCCGCACCTGGTCTACCTCGCCCCCGAGCTCGACGAGCGGTCGGTGGACGGCATCGTCGACGCGCTCGGGAAGGTGCCCGCCGTCAGCGTCACCGGCGTCAGCGATCACGTGAAGCGCGGCGTGATCCTCGGGTTCTCCCTCGTCGAGGCCCGGCCCCGCGTGTTCTTGAACTTGAAGCAGGCCGCGAAGCAGAACGTCGCGTTCCACGGCGGCCTGGTGTCGCACTCGGTGGTGGTGGACCGCTGAGTCGGCACCCTTCGACGGGCTCAGAGACTGACAGTTTTTGAGCACGGGTGGTTGAGGCCCGCACGGGTTCGTGATCTGCCTGTCCGTGGAGGCAGGCATGAGCAAGACCCAAGGACTTCGGCTTCGCCGGCCGGCGCGGCAGCAG
>JBBIOE010000369.1:0-3363 GCA_037443525.1 Archangiaceae bacterium
TCTACTCCAAGCTCAAGGAGTCCTCGCGCATCGACATCGAGGTCGAGCGCAACGGCTCCACGGTTCGAAAGACCTACAAGGTCCAGTGACGCTCTCCATGCTCCGCCAACTCCTGCTCGCGGTTTCGTTCGCCGTTCCCGTGGTCGCTCTGGCTCAGCCCAGGCCTCCGCCTCCGCCCGTGCCGCCAGCCGTCGCTCCGGCCGCCGGCGCCACGCCCGGTGGCGCGACCATCGCCCCCAAGCGGCCGTCCTGCGAGGAGAACCGCAGGAAGGGCCGCTACAACATCTACTTCGACAAGGTCGAGCTCGAGAAGCTGGTGCAGACCGTCTCGGACGTCACCTGCAAGACCTTCATCATGCCCGAGAACGTGCGCGGCAAGATCTCCATCATCGGCCCGGAAAACGGGAAGGTGGAGGTCGACGCCGACCAGTTCTTCGCCGCCTTCCTGGCCGCCCTCGACGCCAACAGCCTGGCCGTCTACCAGCACGGCAAGTTCATGAAGATCGTGGACAAGCAGCGCGCCAAGCAGTTCACGATCCCCACCATCACCGACCCGAGCGAGCCGTACACGACCAACGAGCAGATGGTCACGCGCATGTTCAAGGTGAAGAACGTGGAGATCGAGCAGCTGCGCGGCGTGCTGCAGCAGCTCGTCACCCCCTCCGGCGACACCATCCCCTTCCAGCCCGACACCATCATCGTCAACGACTTGGGGTCGAACATGCACCGCCTCGAGAAGATCGTGGAGCAGCTCGATCTGCGCGCCACCGGCGACGAGATGCGCGTGTTGCAGGTGAACTACGCCACCGCCCAGGAGCTGGCGGACAAGATCACCAAGCTCTTCGAGGCCAAGGCGGCGCGGCCCGGCCAGAAGCCCGGCAACGTGGCCATGCCGCCCATGCCCGCGCCCGGCGCCCCCGGCACCACCATGGCGCCGATGCCGGAGGGCGCCGCCACCTCGGGCCCGGCCACCCTCACTCAGCTCATCCCCGACGAGCGCACCAACAAGCTGATCATCATCGCCAGCCCGGCGGCGATGGATCGCATCATGGCCCTGGTGCGGGAGATCGACATCCCCGTCTCCGGCGAGGGCCGCATCAACGTCTACTACCTGGAGAACGCCAACGCCGAGGACGTCGCCTCGACCCTCCAGACCCTCGCCCAGGGCACCGCCAACCGCGCCAAGACCCCGGCCCCGCCGCCCCCCGGAGGCGTTCGCGGGCCCGGCACCGCCGCCGAGCTCTTCCAGGGCGAGGTGAAGGTCTCGGCCGACAAGTCCACCAACGCGCTGGTGATCATCGCCAGCCAGAACGACTACCGCTCGCTGGTGCGGGTGATCGAGAAGCTCGACATTCAGCGCCGCCAGGTCTTCGTCGAGGCGGTGATCATGGAGGTCAACCTCGACCGCAACCTGAACATGGGCATCAACCTGCACGGGGGCATTCCGCTCAACACCGATCAGGGCACGGTGCCGCTCTTCTTCGGCACCAAGTACTCCACCCAGGCCGGCCTGCCGCCCTCGCTCTCCATCGCCAACCTGCTCTCCATGGGCGGCTTCCTCGCCGGCCTGCAGGGCCCGACCATTCCCAACCTCTCCATCGGCGGCATCCAGATCCCCGCGTTCGGCCTGGTGCTCAACGCGATGCAGACCTCCAGCGACGTGAACGTGCTCTCCACCCCGCACATCCTCACCACCGACAACGAGGAGGCGGAGATCACCGTCGGCCAGAACGTGCCCTTCCAGTCGGGCTTCGCCGCCGGCGGCCTGGGCGGCCTCTCGGGCCTCGCTGGCCTGGGCGGCCTGGGCAGCACCTCGGCGCTGGGCGGCCTGGGCTCGAGCCTCGGCGCGCTCGGCGGCCTGGGCGGCCTGGGCGGCACGCCCATCGGCGCCATCCAGCGCCAGAACGTCGACCTGAAGCTCACCGTGAAGCCGCAGATCAACGAGAGCGACTTCGTGCGCCTGGTCATCACCGAGCAGATCGAGGAGATCGCCAGCCAAGACCCGGTGCTCGGCCCCACCACCTCCAAGCGGCACGCCAAGACCACCGTGGTGGCGAAGGATCAGGAGACCGTCGTCATCGGCGGCATCATGCAGGACCGCCTGGTCGAGTCGGTCTCCAAGGTGCCGATCATGGGCGACATCCCCCTGTTGGGGAACCTGTTCCGGCAGTCCACCCGCCGGAAGGTGAAGACGAATCTCTTGTTGTTCCTCACGCCCTACATCATTCGAGACTCCTCGGACTTCCGCCGCATCTTCGAGCGCAAGCTGCACGAGCGTCAGCAGTTCGTGGAGCAGTTCTACGGCGCCTCCACCGGCTACGACGTGACCATCGACTACGCCCGCAAGCCCGGCCCCATCGCCCGCATGACCCAGGTGCTCAACAAGGAGGTCAACAAGCTCGAGAACGGCGGCATGGGCACGCCGGGCGAGAAGTTGATCACCCCCACCGGCCCCTCCAACCCGCCCCTGTCCCCGCCGCCCCCCGAGCCGGCGGTGAAGGAGCCGTCCGCGCCCGTGGAGATGAAATGACCGTCGCCGTCGAGAGCACCCGCGAGCCAGGAGTCACCGAGTCGACGCAGATGGTGACGCACGGCCCGGCCTTTCTCTTCGGCCGGCCGCTGGGGGAGATCCTCATCTCCCAGTTCGGGCTCTCCCGCGAGAAGCTCGAGGAGGCCCTCCTCGCGCAGCGCGAGAAGGGGGGCCGCCTGGGCGAGGTCCTGGTGGGCCTGAAGGCCATCGACGAGGCGGCGGTGGCGCGCGCCCTCGCCGCCCAGCTCGACCTGGAGTTCGTCGACCTCATCTCCGCCGACTCGGTCGACGCCGAGCTGGTGAAGAAGGTGCCGATCAACTTCGCCAAGTCGGCCAAGATGCTGCCGCTGGGCAAGGAGGGCGATCGCGTCATTCTGGCCGTCGCCGACCCGCTCGACACCGCGGTGCTCGACCACGCGCGCATGCTCTTCGAGCTCGACGTGGTGCCGCGCATCGCGCTGGCTTCGACCATCGTCGACGCCATCAACGCCGTCTACGACCGCTCCCTCAACGAGGCCGAGCAGGTGGTCGGCGAGATGGAGGCCGCCGATCTCGACGCCGCCGAGCACTCGCTCGAAGAGGCGCAGGACCTCCTCGACGCGGGCGACGAGGCGCCCATCATTCGCCTGGTCAACTCGCTGCTCTTCCGCGCGGCCAAGGAGCGGGCCAGCGACATTCACATCGAGCCGATGGAGCGCGAGCTCGCGGTGCGCTTCCGCGTCGACGGCGTCTTGCAGAACATCATCAAGCCGCCCAAGCGCTACCAGAACTCCATCTTGAGCCGCGTGAAGATCATGGCGCAGCTCAACATCGCCGAGAAGCGCCTGCCCCAG
>JBBIOE010000370.1:0-3327 GCA_037443525.1 Archangiaceae bacterium
CGGGCTTGGGCGGGACGTTGCGGCCGGGCGCCGCGGCGGCGAGGTGGGCGGCGCTCGGCGCGGGCGGCGCCGCCTGCGGCTGCGGCGCGGGGGCCGAGGGCGCGCTCGGCTGCGCCTTCTGGGTGACGACGCGAATCTTGAGCGAGAACGGGCCGATGGAGACCTCGTCCATCGAGCGCACCTCGCACGCCTGGACGCGGTGGCCGTTGACGAAGACGACGCCGGTGCCCGACTCCTGTACCGCGGCGCGGCCCTGCTTGAAGTGAAGGAAGGCCTGGGTCTCGGCGACGGAGGTGTCCTCGAGGCGCAGGTCGGCCGAGGCGCCCGAGCCCACGGCGTACTGCCCGGGCACGAAGACCTCGGTTCCGATCAGGAGCCCGTCCCTCATGACGACGACCTGAAGGACGGCGGGTGTTCCGCTCACGAATTCTCCTTCACCGCGACTGCCAAACTCGACTGGGGCTGAAGCTACTGGTCGAAGAGAGAGCCCACGATCTCGTCGCGGAAGCTCTCACGCTTCTTGATCATCGAGCGAATCTTCAGCTCCTTGCGATCGTACAGGTAGACCGCGCCGGACTTGTTGGTCTGCCCCTGGATGAGGCGGTCGTCGAAGTCGATGCGGGTGGGGCCGCGCGACGGCGGCGGCGCTCCCTCGGCGGGGGCCTGGGCCTCGGCGGGCGCGGGGCCGGGGAGATTCGCCGGCAGGCTGGGCGCGCCCTTCTTCGGCGCGGGCGCCGGAGCCGCGGCCGGTGGCGTCGCGCCTTTCTTCTTGGGAGGGCCCGCCCACGCGGAGGCTCCGAGCGCGGACACGAGGACGACGAGCAGGAGGCGCATGGGGTTGCCGGATGAAAGCGAAGCGTATGCCAGACCGTCAAGGAACTCCGGGAGTAGGACACTGTACGACTTCCGCCTCGGCGGCGAGGGTCTTCAACTGCAACGGAGGCCGGGCGGGGCGGAACGGTTCCCCTGCACTGCGAATGGTGAGGGGCTATGGTCCGCCGTCGCATGGGGCGAGCTTCCTGGCGGCGAGCGGTGCGCTTGGCGATCGCGGCGTCGGCGCTCGGGCTCCTGGTCGCCACCGGCTGCACCGACGCGGGGCTCTACGCCGTGGGGCCGGGCGGGCCTGGCGGCCCCGATCGCCTGGAGCTCAACGGCCGGGTGTGCGTGCCGCCGGCGACCGGCGAGTCGTTCCCGGTGAAGGTGCTCTTCGCGCTGCAGGGCGGCTCGGGCATGGACCGGCAGATCGTCGGCAACGTCGTCGATGGACTCAACGCGGTCTTCACCCAGTTCACGACGCCGTACATCTCGTTCTCCATCGTCGCGCACCACGCCATCGCCACCGGCCTCGCGGGCAGCTTCGTCAACGACACCTCGCTGGCCACCGCGCTCGCCAACTACTCCTCGTTCCAGGAGGGCGGGCCAGTCTCGCAGCGCGCGCCGCTGTCGTTGGCCGAGAGCATCATGGGCGGCGACATGCAGACCGGCTGCCGCGGCACGGTGGCGCGCACGCGCTACGTCGTGGTGCTGGTGATGGCGACCGCCGACGAGAGCTGCGCCAACCCGGTCTTCAACCCGGGCATCGACACGCGGTGCAACGCCTTCCTTCCCGACCAGGCGCAGTGCACCGCCTGTGAGCTGTCGCGGGTGACGGAGGAGCTGCGCGGGTTGGCGAAGCGCTACGGCGCCGGCGAGCTGGTGGTGCAGCCGGTCTACGTGCGCACCACCGCGGACATCGTGGCCCGCTACCAGGCCTCGGTCATCGCGCGGGCCGGCGGCACCGATCTCATCGAGACCGACCCGGGCAACCTGAAGAAGACGCTCCAGTCGCTCAACTACGCCTCGATGCAGCGGCAGCTGGTGATGAAGCGGCTCATCGCCATGAACCGCAACGCCGTCTCGCGCGCCTCGCAGCTCCTCCCTGACTCCGACGGCGACGGCCTCCCCGACGAGCAGGAGGCGCTCTACGGCACCTCGCCCACCAGCCGGGACAGCGACGGGGACGGGCTCTCCGACGGCGTCGAGGTGCGCATGGGCCTGAGGCCCTCGCCCGACGGCGGCGTGCAGGAGGTCATCACCGCCTGCAACCCGGGCAACGATCAGGACGGCGATCGCCTGAACGACTGCGAGGAGCGCGTGCTCGGCACCGACCCTTGCATCTCCGACACCGACGGCGACGGCCTGCCCGATCTGGCGGAGCTGCTCGGCGGCACCAACCCGCTCATCGCCGACGATCTCGCGGACGACGACCACGACGGCACCACCAACGTCGAGGAGGTCATCGTGCACTCCGACCCGGTCTCCGACGATCTCGCCTTCCAGCACGAGCACGGCACCGGCTACCAGGTGAAGGACGCGCCGCCCACCGTCGACGGCCGCCTCTGCTACGACGTCACCATCCACAACGTGGGCCTCGTCCCCACGCTCGAGCGCCCGAGCCCCGACGGCACCGGCGTCACCGTGCCCAAGGGCACCAACGAGATCTACGTCTACTTCCAGGTCGGCCGGGAGAACGACCCCCGCGGCACCGGCATCGGCGCGCTGTTCGTGCCCACGGTGCGGTACCTCCCCCCGAGCACGCGCAAGCCGAAGGGCGCCATCAACTTCGCGCCCGAGGACTTCGTCAGCGGGTACTGATGTGGGTGCTCCTCCGACCGGTGAGAAGTGTGGAGCGTTCCCCCCAACCAGCTGTGGCGCTCGCCCCCCACCTTCCTCGTGGCAGGGCAGATCGGCCCCGCAAGTCCCCGGATCGGCGGCACCTGCAGTGCCTCCCCCGGTGGATCTGTCCTTGCTCTAGCGACCCTCGCACTTTTTCGAACCAGGAGCGGTCATGACCAAGAAGAGCGCGTTGATCCTCGCGGCGTTGACGATGTTGGGGGCGCTGCCCGCGTTCGCCGGCAATGACAACCCCGAGTGTCTCGGCACCAGCTGCGGCAAGCCCAAGGAAGAGGGCGGCGGCTGCGGCTGCGGCTGTGGCTGCTCGGTGTGGGTGGCCTTCACCGATGACGGCACCACCCTGGCCTACACCGACGACGCCGACGGCGACGGCAAGGCCGACGACAAGGACAACTGCCCCTTCAAGTCGAACCGCGATCAGGACGACGAGGGCGATCACGACGGCATCGGCAGCGCCTGTGACAACTGTATGAACGCGGCCAACGCCGACCAGCTCGACACCGACGGCGACGGGCTGGGCGACGCCTGCGACCCCGACAAAGACGGCGACGGCAAGGCCGACACCGCCGACAACTGCCCCGGCATTCCCAACGCCGATCAGAAGGACAACGACGGCGACGGCAAGGGCGACGTCTGCGACGACGACGACGACAA
>JBBIOE010000371.1:0-3209 GCA_037443525.1 Archangiaceae bacterium
CGACCACCTGCGGGGCCACCGAGGCGAGGGACTCGAAGGAGCGCACGCCCGAGCCCGAGGGCTGGATGAAGGCGATGTTGTTGATGAACTCCTTGCCCACGTTGATGCCGGTGGTGGTGCTGCCGACGTCGACGGTGGGGGCCTTGCCGACGACGACGACCGTCTCGCCCTGCACCGACTCCGGCTGGAGCTGGATGTTGACGCGCACCGTGCGGTCGACGCGGACCATGATGTCCGAGCGCTTGAAGGGCTTGTAGGTCTCCTTCTCCAGGGACAGCTCGAAGGTGCCGGAGGGGAGCTGGCCGACGCGGTACAGACCCGAGGCGTCGGTGACGGCGATCTGCTCACCCTGCAGCGAGGGGGACCGCGCGGTCACCACCACGTCCGGAACCGGCTTGCCGGTCGCGGCGTCGGTCACCGTGCCGGTGATGACCGAGGTGCCTTGAGCAAATGCGGCCGATGCGAAGAGCGAGCACACGAAGAGCCCAGCCCTGATCTGCGGGAAGGTGAGGCGCACGGAGAAACCCCCTCCAGGGTTGATGTGAGACGGCGGCGCACCCTTACTCACTCACTCCAGGGGGGTCAACAGCAGCAGGCCCGGTGCGCCGCCAGTCTGATAAGGAGCGCCTTCAGGCCAAAAAGCACATGTTCGATTCCGTCCTCAATCAAGGCGCGCCGACGAAGAACCGGGTGGGCGTGGGCACGGTGCTCTCGATCGTGCTGCACGTGGGCTTCATCGGCGCGGCGCTCTGGTACGGGGCGCACCCGGCCGAGGCCTCGGAGGACGCGCCGGAGGTGAAGTTCGTGGCCGCGCTGCCGCCGCCTCCGCCGCCGCCTCCACCGCCGCCGCCGGCCTCGAAGCCGAAGACCGAGCACCACGAGATCAAGAAGCCCATCCCCAAGCCCGACGTCATCGTCCAGCCGAAGGAGATTCCGCAGGAGAAGCCCAAGGAGCAGGAGCCCGAGCCGGAGCCCGCGGAAGAGGAGCCGCCGGGCGCGCAGGAGGGCGGCGTCGAGGGCGGGGTGGAAGGGGGCGTGGTGGGCGGCGTGGTGGGCGGGGTCGTCGGCGGCACGGTGGGCGGCACGCTCGGGCCCGCGCCGGAAGAGGTGGTGCCCTTCGGCGAGGGCATGACGCGCCCGGTGTGCCCGAGCGTGACGTACACGCGCGAGGCCCGCGAGGCGCGCGTGGAGGGGCTCATGATCGTCAAGTGCAAGGTGATGGCCGACGGCTCGGTGAAGGAGTGCAGCGTCATCAAGCCGCTGCCCCTGATGTCCGAGGCGGCAATTCAGCAGGCCCAGGCGTTCACGTGCACGCCGGCGACTTTTCAGGGCAAGCCCATCAGCATCGGCTACGTCTTCAACTTCCGGTTGAAGATGGCGAACTGACGCCTCCGGGGCTAGAAGCGCGCCCCTCTATGGACTTCTCTCTGGGACACCTCTGGGCGTCGATGGGGCCCTTCGCGAAGGGCATCGTGGTCGTGCTCGTCATCATGTCGGCGGCATCGGTGACGGTGATGATCGAGCGCATCTTCGTCTTCGCGTCCCTGCGAGGGCAGTCCACCAGCTTCGCGGGGCGCATCTCGGCGATGCTGTCCAAGGGCGACCTGGGCTCGGCGACCAGCACCGACTTCGGCAAGGACGTGGGCTACCTCGGGCGCGTCATCGGCGCGGGGCTCACGGCGTTCAAGACGGCGCCGAAGAATCGCGACGCGGCGGTGGAGTCGGTGGCGCGGGCGCTGGAGCGCCAGGCCTCGCGCGAGGTGCAGGTCTTGAAGCGCGGCCTCGGCATTCTCGCCACGGTCGGCTCGACGGCGCCGTTCGTGGGGCTTCTGGGCACGGTGATGGGCATCGTGAACTCGTTCCAGTTGATGGCGGCGTCGGGAAGCGGCGGTCTGGCCACGGTGTCGGCGGGCATCGCGGAGGCGCTGGTGACGACGGCCATCGGGCTCCTGGCGGCGATCCCCGCGGTGATGGCGTTCAACTTCCTGCAGGGCTGGGTCGACGCCCGCGCGGTGGACATCAGCGAGTCGTCGAACGAGTTCTTGGACTTCGTCTCGAAGAACCTGAGCCAGGGCTGACGCGATGGCGATGGTGTCGGGCCCCAAGGGGGGCCTCAAGAGCGACATCAACATCACGCCCCTGGTGGACGTGGTGCTGGTGCTGCTCATCATCTTCATGGTCATCACGCCGATGCTCCAGCGCGGCAAGGACGTGAAGCTGCCCAAGGCCTCCAAGAGCGAGGAGGCGAAGAAGGGGCAGGACCCGATCATCGTCTCGGTGACGCCGGACAAGGCGATCTACATCGAGCGCGACCGGTACTCGGAGGACGAGTTCCTTTCGGCGTTGAAGAAGAAGCTGTCGACGAGCCCGGGCAAGCCGATTCTCTTGAAGGGCGATCAGACGCTGGTCTTCGAAGACGTGCGGAAGGTGATGAACCTGGCGCGGCAGGCGGGGGCGAAGTCCATCAACCTCGGCGTCGAAGAGGAGAAGCCCTGATGGCGGCGCGGAAGTTCGCAATCAAGCCCGCGTCGCAGCCGAACAGCGACATCAACATCACGCCCCTGGTGGACGTGGTGCTGGTGCTCTTGATCATCTTCATGGTGGTGACGCCGCTCCTCGAGAAGGACATCGAGGTGAAGGTGCCGGAGAGCCAGCAGGTCGAGGAGCAGAGCGAGGTGCCGCCGGATCAGTTGGTGGTGAGCCTCGACAAAGACGGGGCCCTCGCCATCAACACCGAGAAGGTGAGCGACGAGGAGTACGCCGAGAAGATCAAGCGCATGGTCGCCGCCAAGGCCAAGGGCGAACGCGTGGTGTTCTTCACCGCCGACGACCAGACGAACTACGCCAAGCTCGTGGCCGCGCTGGACGGGGCCCGGAAGGGCGGGGCGGAGGTCTTGGGCATGGCGACGGACAAGATCGAGGCGCCGAAGGGGCCCGAGGTGCCGGCCTCCCCAGACGCGCCCGCGCCACCGCCGTAGCGGTCAGGCCCCTTCAGTCCGCGACGACGCCTGACGCACCCGACGCCGCAGGACGAACACGAGCGCGCTCGCGAACGGCCTGAGAGAGTTCCTGAGAGAGTTCCAAACCAGTAGGCGTTTGACGCGGTCGCTGTGCGCGCGGACGGCGTATCAGCGGCTGACCGCGTCAAACGTCGCGTTGAACGAAGCCGGCATGATGCCTGCTATTGGGCACCAAGGACTCGGGCGTCA
>JBBIOE010000372.1:0-3172 GCA_037443525.1 Archangiaceae bacterium
GCCGGAGTCCGCGAACCCACCCGGCCCTCGCCGCAGCCTGTCCTGAGCGGAGCCGAAGGACTCGGGCTGACCGGACTGGCCTCCGCCGCGTCCGCCGGTCCGGGCACCACCCGCCTCCCCGCCCCGCTTCGCCGAGGGCCTCGGCGGGCGCGGAGCCGTCTCCTCATCCTCCCGAGGCAACGACGTCCTCCGCGCCGGGAGGCGGTTCCCTCCCAACACCGGGCCACCCGCGCCCGGGCGAGCACCCGACGACGGCCGCGACGGCTTCGGTTTCCCGCCCTGGCCGCTCATGGCTCGAGCTTCGCCAGGGTGGTGATGAGCAGCTCGTCGGAGACGCGCGCCGACGCCGCGAGGAAGAGCAACGTGTCCTCGAGCAGCTGCGCCTGCCCCGCCTCCACCGCCGCGCCCGACTTGAGCGCCTGGTACTGCGTCTGCGCCCACGCCGCGAAGGCCTCCGGGGTCGTCTTCTTCTGCAGCCGCTCCGCCAGCCGCAGCCGCACGATGGTCCGCGTCAGCCCGCCGCCCGTCGCCCCGCTGCCGCTGGCCTCCCGCGTCTCCCGCCGGCCGATGCTCTTCCCGTTCCTCGGCGACGGCGCCGGGCCGCGGTCCGCGTTGCCCTTCGCCTTCCCGATGGTCTTCGCCGCGCGCGCTCGCTCCTCGCCCGGCGCTTCCTCCGCCTTCTTCGTCCCCCCACCGACGCTCTTCCCCGCGCCCGGTGCCGGCGCCTTGGCCAAAGCCTCCAGCGCCTTCGAGTAGCCGCCGAAGCCCTGGCCGTGGAACTGCTTCTCCACCACCTTCCGCAAGGCGCTCCGCCCGCGGCCCTTCGACTCGTGCGCGAGCTGCACCTCCACCGCCGGCTTGCCGATGAGCTCGAGCGCGTCGGCCAGCGCGTAGGCGACCGGCGCGAGCGATGACGGGTTCACGATGAAGGCGTCCGCCCAGTCCTTGCGCCGCAAGAGCTCGTCGAGCAGCGCGCCCTCGGAGCTCCCCGCGAAGGTGACGAGCTCCACGCCGAGGGCCTGCGCCCGCGCCACCAGCTCCGCCTCCAGCGACTCGAGCGTGCGCTCGCCGTCGCGCCACAGGGGCGAGTTCGGGCCATGCAGGACGAGGACTTTCAACGCCATGCGCAGCTTCCTACGACGAAAGCGCGGCCGAAGCCGAGCACATCACGAGGCGACCCGTGAAAACGGCGCCGAGCCCACCATGAGCTTGCGCCCGGCGAGGAAGTCCTTGGCGTCCATCGCCCGCTTCCCCTCGAGCTGCAGCCGGGTGAGCACCAGCGAGCCCTCGCCGCACGCCACCTCCAGGCCCAAAGGCCCGGCGCGCAGCACCTCGCCCGGCCTGCCCTTCCCGCTCCCCACCTGGGCCGCGTGCACCTTGAGCAGCGCCCCGTCGAGGGTGGTGAAGGCGCCCGGCCACGGCGTGAAGGCGCGCAGCCGCCGCTCCAGCACCGCCGCGGCCCTGGTGAAGTCGAGCTCGCCGTCTTCCTTCTTGATCATCGGCGCCGGCACCGCGCCCTCGGCGGGCTGGGGCACCGCCTGAAGCTCCCCGGCGAGGTAGCGCGGCAGGGAGCGCACCAGGAGCTCCCCTCCCAGCTTGGCCAAGGCGTCGTGGAGCGTGGCCGAGGTGTCCTGTGGCCCGATGGCGAGCTCCGCGCGATCGAGCACCGGCCCGGTGTCCATGCCGGCGTCCATCTTCATCAGGCACACCCCGGTCTTCTCGTCTCCGGAGGCGAGGGCCCACTGAATCGGCGCGGCGCCGCGGAAGCGCGGCAGGAGCGAGGCGTGCACGTTGACGCAGCCCAAGCGGGGCGCGTCGAGCACGTCCTGGGGCAGGATCTTCCCGTAGGCCGTCACCACCGCCACGTCGGGGGCGAGGCCCTTGAGCTGTTCGGCGAAGCCGGTGCCGCGCACCTTGAGCGGCTGCAGGACCGGGAGGCCCTTCTCCAGCGCGAAGGCCTTCACCGGCGAGAACGACACCTCCTGGCCCCGCCCGCGCGGCTTGTCGGGCTGGGTGACCACGGCCACCACCTCGCCGAGGGTGAGACACGCCTCCAGCGACGCCACCGCGAACGCCGGAGTCCCCATGAAGACGATGCGCGCCATGGGCAGCCTCTACTGCCCCTTCGGGCGTATTTCGAGCCATCACGTCCGCTGTCTGGGGGGGGGTCCATGGAGCGCGGTGCCGATTGACCCGGCCCCGAGCCCGAGCCTATGAGCGCCGCTCGTGAGGAGCATGCTGCGCCTCGCTCATTTCCCGAAGGGAGTCGTGCCGATGCGCCGAATCGCCGCTGGGGTCTCGCTCTCGCTGTTCCTGGCCTTCTCCGCCTGCTCGAAGGATCCGTCGACGCCCGAGTACTGGGAGAAGAAGCTCGACAACGCCAAGGGGAAGAAGGAGCGGGTCAAGATCATCGAGGACCTGCGCGAGTCGAAGCACTTCACGCCCGCCGTCTACCCGGTGCTCTACAAGCGGCTGGAGACGGACAAGTCGGCCGAGGTGAAGGAGCGCATCGCGCGGGCCCTGGGCGAGAAGCAGGACAAGGGCGCCATCGAGCCCCTCTCCAACGCCGCCGACATGGCCGCCACCGAGAACGACGTGCGCACCATGAACAAGGAGATCGCCATCGCCCTGGGGCACATCGGCGACCCGAAGGGCGCGCAGACCCTGGTGAAGCTGCTCGGCACCAAGGACAACTTCACCATCGTGGCGGCCATCGAGGGCCTGGGCGAGCTGAAGGCGAAGGACGGCTTCGACGCGCTCTACCGCCTGGCGCAGGACGACGGCGTGGAGCCCTTCATCACCAAGAAGGCCATCAACGCGCTGGGCGAGCTCGGCGATCCGCGGGCGGTGCCGGGCGTGGTGAAGCTGATGTTCAAGGAGCGCCGCGGGGTGTCGTTCTACGCGGAGGCGTCCTTCGCGCTGTACCAGATGGGCCAGCCGGCGGCCGACGCGCTCATCCCCATTCTCGAGGGCAAGGACGCGGACATGAAGAAGTGGGCCGACGACGCCCACATCCTGCAGGAGGCGCTGGTGGCCAAGGCGGCGCAGGTCATCGGCGACTTCCACGATCCGCGCGGGGAGAAGGCGCTGCTCAACCTGCTCAACTACAAGTCGGACAAGTACGACATCATGCTGTTCGTCCGCATGAAGGCGGCGGACGCGCTCGGCCGCA
>JBBIOE010000373.1:0-2925 GCA_037443525.1 Archangiaceae bacterium
GCCTGGGCGAGGAGCGCGGCAGCCAACACGAGCGGGGCAAACATTCCCGGTTCGTGACATTCGCCCGGCGTGGGGTCAACGCGCCCGCGTCACCAGTCCGTCATGCGCGCCGGCGCGAGAGCAGCAGGAGCGCGAGGGCGACCAGCGGCGAGGCGCCGGTGGAGTCGGCGCAGGTGCAGCCCGGCCCCCCCACGCTGCGGGCGTTGATGTGCTTGGCGAACGAGGCGAGCTGGTCGCACGGCGTCGGGGGCTGCCCCTTGGGGTACGTCTGGCAGAACCCGGCCCTGGAGCCCGGGTCGATGACGCGCTTGGAGGTCTCCCCCAGCGGCGCCGAGGCGGCCATCAGGCTCTGGGGATCGGGCACGTGATCGAGCCCGAGCACGTGGCCGACCTCGTGGGTGACGGTGTTCTGCACGTCGGTGGCGACGCAGGTGGTCGCCTCCTTGCCCGGCTGGCACGGCGGCGAGGAGATGGTGGTGAAGAGGAAGTCCGCGGCGTTGAGCTCGATGTCCGAGTCGTAGATGACGCCGGTGCGCGTGGAGAACGTCGAGGTGGTGAGGCCGATGGTGCCCGACGAGTGATCCCAGCACTGGTGGGCGTTGGCGCAGCTCCCATCGGCGAGGCAGGGGTCGCCCGGCGGCACGAGGTCGGCGCACAGCTTCTCGCGGAAGGTGACGACGTTGGTGTCCCGGGTGTCGAGGCCCACCTGCGGCGTCAGCACCCTCGGCCCGCGGGTGAGCTGGAAGTCCGAGCAGGAGTCCGACACCGCCTGCCAGCTGGCGAAGGCGGCGTCGATGGCGGTGAACTCGGTGTCGCCCGGCGTGCGCAGGCTGCCGGCGTTGTCCACGTGGTAGACGAAGGTGCGCTGGCTCCAGGCCACGCAGATGGTGCCCTGCGGCCCGTCGGCGGCGATGGTGCGCAGGAAGGGCTGCGCTCGCGCGGCGGAGGCGGCGAGGACGAAGGCGAGGAGCGCGCTACGCACGGCGCCGCCTCCTGGCGGCCACCGCGAGCCCGAAGAGCCCCACCAGGCCGCCGGGGCCGGGCACCGAAGCGCACCCCTTGGCCGGGCCCAGGGTGCTCGAGACCGGCGGCAGCTCGCAGCTCTTCGCCGGCTTCCCCTTCGGGTACACGTCGCAGATGAACTTCTTGGTGCCGTCGTCGAGCACCCGCTTGGAGAGCTCCGAGCTCTCGGCCTTGAAGTACATGGTCGAGCCGAGGTTCGACACGTGGCCGAGGCCGAGGGCGTGGCCGAGCTCGTGGGTGAGCGTGTTCTGAACGTCGGTGGAGACGCAAGAAGGCTTGAAGCTCGGCGCCACGCACGGCGGCGCGTCGACGGTGCTGAAGATGTACTTCGGCGTGTTGAGCTCGATGTCGAAGTCGTAGAGCCGCCCGGAGGTCGGGTGGAAGCTGGTGGTGGTGATGGCGATCGCCCCCTCGGAGTGATCCCAGCAGTCGTACTTCGAGCCGCAGTCGTCGTTGGTCCAGCAGGCGTCGGTCTGCGCCACCTTCCCGGTGCACAGCACCTGGCGGTAGAGGATCACGTTCTCGTCGCTGCCGTTGCCAATGTAGCCGACGGAGCGGGTCGCGGTGCGCGGCCCTTCCCGGAACGAGAGGCTGCCGCAGAGGTCGAGCTGCGCCTGCCAGGTGGCGACCGACTTCTCCGCCGCGGTGAAGACGCCGTCCCCGGTCTCGGGGTTGCCGGCCTGGTTCTGCCGGTACTCGATGGTGCTGTTCTCGAGCCAGAAGAGGCAGGCGGACTGAGGCGACGCGTCGTCGACCTTGCTGCGCACGTACTGCGACAGCACGAGCGTGAGGAGCAGCTTGCCCGTCACGGGACGAGGCCCTTCGGCGTCACCCCGGCCGGCGGCGGGGCGGCGGGCACGGGCGCCGGAAGCGCGGCCTTCACCCTTCGGGTGAGCTCGTCAAGCGGGAGCGACTCGGCCGGGCGCGGCACCGGGGCGTGGGTCGCGGGATCGAGGTAGAGCGCGTCGCCGTCGGTCTGCGGGCGGGCGACGGCGCGGCCGCTCGAGCGCTCGACCCGCCACTTCCCCTGCAGCATGCCGGCGACGGTGTAGCGATCGCCGCGGCGCTCGAGGAACACCACCACCTCTTCCCCGGGCTCGAAGCGGGCGGTGGCGTCGACCTTCTGGCCGATCTCTCCCACCACCCCGCCCGGCTGCATGGCGACCAGGCGCCTCGCGGGAGCGCCCTTGAGCGCCTCCAGCACCTCGAGCTCGGTGTCGGTGACGATGCGGGCGCCGTCCTTGGTGACGCGGGCCTGGCTCTCGAGCACCTGGGCGCGCACCACCACGTCGGAGAGCCTGGTCAGCCCCTCCACGTCGAGCGCGACCAGGGTGGTGGCGAAGGCCGGCGCACAGAGGAGCACGGCGAGAAGACACGGCGCGCGGCGGAGGAACGTCATCGAGATCATGCTAGCGGCAATCCCCCCTGGGCGCACTTCGCGTACGCGAGCGCGGCGCGCCTCGAGCCGCCTCGGCCCCACGGCGCGCGATCGGGATCGCCCGGCCGGGCGTGCGTCGACGATTGCTGGCCCTTGCCCGCTCTGCTACTGCCGCCGGCCCATGAAGCCTCGCGTTCGCTTCGCGCCCTCCCCCACCGGCTACCTCCACATCGGCGGCGCCCGCACGGCGCTGTTCAACTGGCTCCACGCCCGGCGCCACGGCGGCACCTTCGTCTTGCGCATCGAGGACACCGATCAGGAGCGCAGCACCCCGCAGTCGGTGCAGGCGATCCTCGACGGGCTCGGCTGGCTGGGCATCGACTGGGACGAGGGGCCGGGCAAGCCCGGGCCCTACGAGCCCTACTTCCAGATGAAGAAGCTCGCGCGCTACCACGAGCTCGCCAACCAGCTCATCGCCGAGGGCAAGGCCTACCGCGACTACGCCACCGAGGAGGAGACGCGGG